>DASWME010000168.1:0-74862 GCA_036399915.1 Thermoanaerobaculia bacterium | reverse complement strand
AGTCGGTCACGTACCAGCCGCTGCCCTTGAACTGGAAGGCAGGCGGCGAGATCAGCTTCTTCACCTCGCCGCCGCACTCCGGGCAGGCCGCGAGAGGCGCTTCGTCGAGGCGCTGCAGGAGCTCCGTCCTCCTGCCGCACTTCAGGCACTCGTACTCGTAGATCGGCATCTGGTTCGCTCCCTCAGCCGCTGAACCCGTCCCCCTGCGTCTTGAACCGGATCTTGATCGCCCCGGTGCTCTCCTCGCGCCGCTTTTCCGCCGGCGCCGGGCCCGCCGCCGCGCCGCGGACGAGCTGCAGGATCTGGAAAGCGTACAGCAGCTTGGCGTTCTCCGCGGCGCTGTGAGGCCCCTGGGTGCAGATCTCGAAGAGGGTCCGCCTGCCGTCGACCAGGCTCAGGAGCCTGTGCTCGTCGCCGTCGAGGGCGAGCTCGATCAACTGCTCCGTCCGGTGACAGGGCTCGAGGACCGTCTCTTTCCGTCCCAGGCGGGCTACCAGGGTCTTGGCGTCGGGGGCGCGCTTGATGCCCTGCAGGATGACCTGCCGCATAGGGAGCTGGATGCGCACCGAGTCCGCCTCGCGGAACTCGCCGATGCTGAAGACGACGCTGCCGTCCTGCCAGTAGAAGAGGCTCCAGACGATGGCTTCGATCTGCTTGCGGATGGCCCGGTAGACCTCGGCGGGGGAGAGCAGGCCCCGCTCGATCAGCAGCACGCCGAAGCGCTGGTTCGACCGCTCGCGCTCGCGCATGGTCTCCAGGAAGGCTTCCGGCGACAGCACGCCGCTCCTCTGGAGATAGGAGCCGAGGCTGTCGTTGCGGTCCGACGAGGTAGCGTGGACCACGTTGCCTTCCTTGATGAAAACCTGCTTGATCACGCCCTCCCGGCTGGCCTCGATCACCCCCGGCACCTGGAACCGGTCGATCGTATAGAGGATCTCCGGCAGCGCCGTCTGCGACAGGTCGCCGCGATACTGGAAGCTGTTCTCCACGGTCGACAAGGAGAGGGTCCTCCCGTCCGGAAATTTGACAGCGTTCGGGAAAGCTGTGGAAGTATACCAGGGCATGGCGCCCCTTCACCCCGACGAGGCCTGGCAACGGATCGCCGAGCGGCTGGCGCCGCTCCCCGGGGAGATGGCCGGGCGGCGGGAGGCGGCCGGCCAGGTGCTGGCGCGGGACCTCGCCGCCACCGTGGACGTACCGGCCGCGGACGTCTCGGCCATGGACGGCTACGCCGTCGCCGGCGAGGTCCGCCCCGGGGAGCGCCAGCCCGTCGCCGGGACCGTCGCGGCCGGCGACCCGCCCGGCTTCGCGCTCCCTCCCGCGGCGGCGGCCCGCATCATGACCGGCGCCCCGGTGCCCCGCGGGGCCGACCGGATCGTCCCCGTCGAGGCGACCGATGCAGGCCGCGAGGAGGTCGTCTTCCACGCGGCAGCGCAGCCGGGCGAGCACATCCGCGGGCGGGGCGAGATCCTGCGGGCGGGAGACCCGCTGCTCCCGGCGGGTGCCCGGCTCACCCCGGGCGCCCTCGCTCTCCTCGCCACCCACGGCTACGCCGCCGTGCCCGTCCACCGCGCGCCTTCAGTGGCGGTGCTCACCACGGGCGACGAAGTGGTGCCTCCGGAGGCGCTCCCCGCCCCCGGGCAGCTCCGCGACTCCCACACCGATTTCCTCCTGGCGGCGGGCGCCACCCTGGGGCTCCGCTGCGAGCCCCTCGGCATCGCCCCCGACCGCAAAGACGCCCTGCGGGTGCTCGTCGAGCGCGGGCTCCGCTCAGACGTGCTGCTCCTCTGCGGCGGCGTCTCCATGGGGGAGTTCGACCTCGTCGAGGGGGTGCTGGCCGGCCTCGGCTGCGAGACGGTCTTCGACGCGGTAGCCGTCCAGCCCGGCAAGCCCCTGGTGTTCGCGGTTCATCCGGGCGGCTTGGTCTTCGGCCTGCCGGGCAATCCCGCCTCGGTGATGGTGAGCTTCTGGCTGTTCGTGCGCCCCACCCTGCGCCGGCTGATGGGGATCGAGGACTCGTGGTGGGGCTCCGCCGTGGCCGGCACCCTCGCCGCCCCCTTGCCGGGCGCCGGCCCCCGCGACCGCTTCCTCCCAGCCGCGGCCGAGGCCCGGGACGGCGGGCTGCGCGTCATCCCCTTCCCTCCCAAGGGTTCGCACGACCTCGCCGCCTATGCCCGCGGCAACGCGCTGGTACGGGTGCGGGCCGGGGCGGGGACGGCGGGGGTGGGAGAGGGGTGCGAGGTGCTGATCGTTGCGGTCTAACTGGGCCCGCCCGAACCCTCACAGGCGGGAGCGGTCGCGCACCAGGAACCCTTCGCGCTGAGCTGCGGTAACGAGCCGGTCGTCGAGGCAGACGAACTCCAGCGTCGAGGGCCTTCCTTCGGACGCGAGGAAGGCGGCGGCGACTTCACCGGCCGTCCCTGCGCTCGGCGAGGAGGGCTTCGAGGACGCTTGCTTCTCCGGACGGTCGCGGCGGCTTCGCCATCAGGATCTCACGAGGCAACGGAGCCGAGGCCCGGCGCAGAAGCCCCTGGCGCTCCAGCCGGGCAAGCCGCCCTTCGGGATCGTCCCCCTCCCCCAGCACGGATTCCAAGCGGGCCACCGGACGCCCCCGGTCGAGGATGAGGATGGTCTCCCCGTGCTGCACCTGGTCAACGAGTGCGCTCAAGTTGTTCTTGGTCTCAGTCAGTGTAGCCTTCTTCATCTGGCTAGAATAGCCATCTTGCCTGTTCTACTCAAGCTGGCAGGTGGGGAATCTGGCGGAAGCGCATGGGAATCGAACCCACCCCCGACGCCGCAACCGGCGCCGGACAACGGTTTTGAAGACCGCAGGAGGCACCAGCCCCCGAGCGCTTCCGCGGGGGGATTCTAGCCCATGCGGGCCTCCCGGGGGCAGTGATACTCTCCCCGGGAGCGGCCCGGCGCCGCCATCCCTCCGGAGAACGAGATGACCCGCACCGCCCTCGGCCTTTCCCTGATCCTGCTGAGTCTCTGCGCCTGCCGCGGCCGCAATACCGAGACCCCCGCGGCCGGCGAGGCCCCCGCGGCGGACGCCGGCGCCGCGGCCCCCCCGGCGGGCGAGGCCCCGGTGGGCCCCATCTCCTCGCGCGGCCAAGTGGTCGGGGAAGGATCCGCCGCCGCGCCAGACGCGCAGAGCGCGGGAACGATCGACTTCGACATCCCCGAGGGCTGGCAGGCGCAGCCCCCCTCGTCGAGCCTACGCGTGGCCCAGGCTGTCATCCCGGGGCCGGGCGGGCCCGGCGATCTCGCGGTCTTCTACTTCGGCCCCGGCGGCGGCGGGACGGTGGACGCCAACATCGAGCGCTGGATCGGCCAGATGGAGAGCACGGAGCAGCCCAAGCGGGAGACCTTCGAGACCAACGGCTACCGGGTGACCTGGATCGACGTGCGAGGGACGCTGAAGCCCAGCCAGATGGGCATGGGACCGGCAACGCCGCAGCCCAACTCGCGGCTGCTGGGCGCGGTCGTCGAGGGGCCGGGCGGCCCCTGGTTCTTCAAGGCCACGGGTCCGGACGCGACCCTCGCGGCCGAGCGCGACGCCTTCCTCGGGATGCTCAGGAGCGTGCGGGCGAAGTGAAAAAAAGGGCGGGATCAAACCCGCCCAGGCAAGACCGCGGGAGGTCGAGATCAACAATCCGACGGATCTGCCGGGTTGAACAGGCCGATCACAGGGTCGAGCAACAGCCGCATCACCTGTGAATCGGGATAGAACCGGACACTGACCTTCGGCGGCTTCTCGTCGCCGTCCTCCCGCTCCTTCTGGCGCTCCTTGCGGATCTCCTTCCGGCGCTCGTGCTCGCGGCGATCCTCCTGCATGCGGAGGCGGTGCTGCTCGCGGGTGCGGCGCAGCTCTTCGCGGACGGCCTGCATCTCCCGCTGGATCTCCTCGCGCATCTCGCGATGGGCCTTCTCCATCTCGTCGTGGTTCTCGGCCTGGAAGCGCCGGCGCATCTCCTCGCTCTGCTTCATCATCTCCTGCCGGAGCTGCTCCATCTGCCGCCGCTGCTCTTCAGTGGGCTTCATCCGCTCCGCCATCTCGCGGGCGTGGCGGGCGATCTCCTGGCGCTCGTCCCGGGAGAGCACGCCGTCGGCCTGCAGCTTCTCCACCTGCTCGTCGATCTGGGCGTGCAGCCGCGCCATCTCCTCCGCGGAGGGGCGCATCCGCTCGGCCAGCGCCTCCATCTCGGCCTGCAGCCGCCGCATCTCCGCGGAATCGGTCTGCATGCGGACCGCCTTCTCGCTCATCTCGCGGGCGAGCTGCTCGATCCGAGGCTTCAGGGTCTCCTCGATCTTGCGGTTCACCCGCTCGATCTCCCGCTCCAGCTTCTCCCGCTCTTCCGGCGTGAGGGAGTGGTAGTCCTCATCGTCCAGACCCTCCAGATCCAGGTCCATTGAATCGAGGGCCACGTCCACCGAGGCCATCGCCTGCCCGATGGCCGCGTCCAATCCGGAGCTGTCGAAATCGAAGTCATGGTCGAAGTCGAAATCCGCGTCGATGTCGGGATTCACATCCACGTCGACATCGTGCTCGGGCTCCTCGGCCTCCTGGACGTCCACCTCCTCGCTCGGCGGCTCGGGCTCGGTCAGGGCTGCGAGGGCGACTGGCTCGACGGGGGCCGCCGCGGCGGCCGGCTCCGCGGGCTCCACGGCCCGCGACTCCGTGCGGACGGCCGAGACGGCCGGGGCCGCGGCGGCGACCGCGATCACCAGCACCACCATGGCACCGCCCAGCCAGAGCCGGCGAGCGGGGCGCTCGGGCGAGCGGGTCTCGTCGAGCAGGCGACGGATGCGGCGTCCGAGGTTCGACGGCCGGTCCGCCATGCCCGGGACAGGCAGCGCCCGGACCGCCGACCCCGCGGACGACCAGCCTGCGACCTCGGCCAGGCAGCCGGCCAGCGAGAGCGGCCGGCCGGTGCGGGCGACGGCCCACTCATCGCTCAGCATCTCCGAGATCTCCCGCAGGCGACGCCGCGCCACCCAGTTCAGGGGCTGGAAGAAGAGGACGCAGGAGACGGCCTGGCCGACCACCAGCCAGAACGGGTCCCGGCGCACCAGGTGGGCCAGCTCGTGGGCGAGCATCCCCTCCTGCTGCTCGTCGCTCAGGCCGGCCAGGGCGCGCGGCGGTACGCAGATCTCGCGCTGGAAGGCCAGGGGCACGGGCACCCGCGACGAGCAGGTGAGGCGGACGTCCTCGACGAGGCCGGCTTCGAGCGCCAGCCGGCGGAGCTGCGAGAACAGCGTGCCACCGACCACCCGCGGCCGGGGCCGCAGCCGCCGCCGCAGGCGCAGGTACGAGGCCCCGTGCGCCGCGAGCAGCGCGAGCATCCCCAGGACCCAGGCGCCGAGGGTCAGCGTCGCCGCGCTTCCTCGTAGAGGCAGCCCTATGTGGCCGCCCTTCCCCCAGGGCGCCCATGCAGGGGCGCTCCTACGGGAGAGACGCTCCGGCTGAATGTGCGTAGGGGCGAAGCTTGCCTCCGCCCGGGCGGGGACAAGCCCCGCCCCTACGTTTTCATTCAGCGCGGCGACGCTCGTATCCGCCAGCCGCCACCGGCCGGCGACCGGCTCCCAGCCGGTGGCGACCTGGAGCGACGCCGTGAGGATCGCGCCCACCAGGGCGAGCCTCCAGACCGCCTCCTCGGCCGCCACGGACCACCGCGAGAGCGGCTTCGAGGCCAGCCAGGCGAGGCCCAGCAGCAGGGTGCTGTGCAGCAGATAGGTGAGCATCCAGGCGACCGCATGATGGACAAGCTCATTGGCGGGCATCAACGTTCCTCCTCACGCTGCCGGGACGAGATCAGCTCCCGGAGCTGGGCCAGCTCCCGTGCGTCGATTTCGTGCTCGGATAATAGATGATTGACCAGGGCGGTGACGTCCCCCCGGAAGAGCTGCGAGGTAAGGTCGGCCACCATCGAGCGGGTGACCTGGCTCTCGCTCACCAGGGGACGGTAGATGAACCGGCGGCCTTCGGCGCGGTGATCCACCACGCCCTTCTTCTCCATCTTGGTTAGCATGGTGGCGATCGTGGTCAGGGCCAGCCCCCGCTCCGGCTCGAGCGTCTCATGAACCTCGGCCACCGTGGCCTCGCCGCGGCCCCACAGGACGCGCATGATGGCGAGCTGCAGGTCTCCGAGGTGGTGGGATGTCTCCATGATCGGGCCTCCTCTGTCAACTACTCGGATAGTACTACTCGAGTCGTTGACTGTCAATGGGAGATACGGCCTGGGAAAAGGAAGGTTTCAGGGATGCGATGCCGAGACGGGATTTTCAACGCCTGGAACAGCTCTCGCGGGGGCCGTTCTCGCCCTCGCGGATTTCCGTCCCGCCCTCGCCGGGGCCGTGCGCGCCCTCGCCAGGGGCGACTCCGCCCTCGCCAGGGCCGGTCCAGCCCCCGCGGGGGCGCGTTCGGCCCTCGCCAGGGGCGGTTCAGCCCACACGGGGGCAGCTCAGCCCTCGCCGGGGCGCGTTCCGCCCTCGCCAGGGCGCGTTCGCCCCCCGCGGGGGCCGGTTCCGCCCTCGCCGGGGCCGGCTCGCCCTCGCGGGGGCGCACACGACCCTCGCGGGGGGAAAACCGGCTCCTCTCTATCCGTAGCTCTCCCGGTGGATCCGCTCGTCGGGGACGCCGATGTTCTCCAGAGCTTCCAGGACAGACTCCAGGAAGCGCGGCTGGGGCTCTTCGCCCCTCGCCCGGGCCGCCAGACGCTCGAACTTGCCGACGCCGGGGCCGCAGGCGTAGACCTCCACGGCCGTGGGGTCCGGAATGAACTCGCGGATCAGTGCCTCGGTGACCCGGCCCGGCCGCACGTCCGTGCCCACCGCGGCCAGCCGCTCCTCGCGGGAGAGGGCGTGGACGATCCGGAGCTGATCTGGATGCTTCTGGGCCAGCTCCTCGAGCTGGCGGCGGAAGATGACGTCCTCCCAGGTCTTGTTGCCGTAGATCAGGGTGTGCCGCACCTTCATGCAATTGCCCAGGCAGTGCTTGAGGATGCTGTAGTTGGGCACGACACCCGAGCCGGCGCAGATGTGCACGGCGTGGTCGGTGCGCGACTCGAGGTCCGCAGGCGGGACGTAGGGGCCGCCGAAGCCGGTCACCACCATGCGCGTGCCCGGCGGGGTGCGCCAGACCAGGAGGGGGGAGAGGAGCGGCGGATACTTGGTCAGCCCTGAGACGTAGCGCTCCTCCTTGACCGTGACGGCCAAGTGCCGCTCGTGAGGGGCCGAGGAGAGCGAGTAGGCCCGCGCCGGCTCCTTCCTGCCCTTGAGGTCCTCGAAGTACTTGCAGAACCGGTCGAGCGCCTTGAACTGCTGCGGCCTGACGGTGAGGAAGTGCCCGGGCTGATAGTCGAGCCGGTCGTTACCGGTGAAGAGGACCAGGGTCGAGGTGTCCGGAGTGTCGCGGATGACCTCGGCCACCATCACCTCCAGCTCCTTGATGCGCGGCCGGGGCGCGGTCTCCGGATCGACGAGGTTGGGGTGGAGGTTCTTCCGGCGGTCCGGCGCAGCGGCGGGTGGGACGATCGGCTCGGCCATGCTCGTCTCCTTCAGGAGAGTGGTCTCTAAAGAATACTACGCGGTTCGCTCCTACTTCGTCTTCCGCACCTCCACGCCATCCCAATCCAGGGGCGGCGGGTCTTCCCGGTAGTGCCGGCAGCGCTCGCGGAAGGCCTTGGCGGGGCCGTCGCCGAAGCGCTCCGCGAGACCGGCGAAGAGGGCCTCGGCTCTCTCGAAGTCCCGGGCGCGGTAGGCGGCGAGGCCCCGGCCGTAGAGGACGGCGCGCTCGGCGTCCGCCTCCGGAGCCGGGGCCGCGGCGAGCAGCTCGTAGATCCCCACCGGCTTCTGCTTGCCCTTGACCCGCACCCAGTCCAGCTCGCGGAAGAGGAAGCCGTCGCCCGCCGCCCGCACGGTGAACTCGGAGACCAGGATCTGCGTGCCGTAGTCCTTGTTGAGCCCCTCGATGCGCGAGCCCAGGTTGACGTTGTCCCCGATCACGGTGTAGCCGAAGACCGCCTCGGAGCCGACGTTGCCCACCGACATCTCGCCGCTGTTGAGGCCGATGCCAATCCCGAGCGAGAGGTGCGGCGGGAGCTTGCCCTCGCGGTGCCAGCGCTCGTTCAGGCGCACCAGCTCGTCGCGCATGGCAAGGCAGGCGCGGCAGGCGCGGGCGGCGTGGTCCGGCTGGTCGAGGGGAGCGCCGAAGAAGGCCATGAGGGCATCGCCCATGTACTTGTCCAGGGTGCCGCCGTGGTCGAGAACGATCCGGGTCATGGGGGTGAAGAACTCGTTGAGGAGCGAGACGAGGGCCCCGGAGTCGAGCGTCTCGGAGATGGAGGTGAAGCCGCGGATGTCGGAAAAGAGGACGGTCATCTCCCGCCGCTCGCCGCCCAGCTTGACCCGCTCGGGGTGGCGGAGCATCTCGTCCACCACGGGCCGGGAGACGTAGTGCTCGAAGGTCTGGCGCACGAGCCGCGCCCGCTCCTCCTCGGCGCCGACGCGGACGCGGAGGGCGAGGACGAGGGCGAGCACGCCCGCGAGCAGCGGCGAGACCACCTGCAGGTGCCAGCCCGCTGCGACGAAGGCCGCATAGGCGGCGGCCGGCCAGAGCAGCACCAGGGCCGCCGCGAGGACGGCCCCCACGAGGTGGCGCCCGGTGCGGAGCACGAGCAGGGCCACGGCCAGGGCGAGCAGGACCAGGGCGAGCAGGGAGACGGCGGCGAGGGAGCCGGTGTCCAGGACGTAGCGGCCGTTGAGGAGGTTGTCCGCCACGTTGGCGTGCACCTCGACGCCCGCGATCTCGGAGCCGAACGGGGTCGCCTGCACGTCGCCCACGGCGGTCTCGGTAACGCCCACGAAGGCCAGCCGGTCCCGGAACGTGCCGGGTGGCGTCCGCCCCGCCAGGACGTCGCCCGCGGAGACGGTATGGAAGGTGCGCGCCGGGCCGCGGTAGTTCACCCACAGGCCGCCCCGCTCGTCGGCCACGACGCGCCGGCCCGCCAGGGTGACCTCCACCAGGTTGCCCCGGGCGGGCGCCAGGGCGAGGCCGTCGCCGCCGAGGAAGCGCTCGGCGGCCCGCAGGGCGAGGGGCGGGTAATACGAGTCGCCATGGCGGATCGCCAGGGTGTAATGGCGCAGGACGCCGCTCTCCCGCTCGTGACTGAAGGAGCCCTGGGCGGCCGCCGCCCGGGCGAAGAGGGGAAGGTTCGCCTCGACACCGTCGCGGCGGGGCGCCGGCAGGCCCCCCTCCCGTTCGATCACAGAGTCATACTGCGCCCCCTCCAGGCTCTCCGGGTTGACGACGCCGGGCTCGCGGCGGAAGAAATAGCCGAGGACGACGTTGCCGGCCTTGGCGAGGGAGGCGGCGAGGGCGCGGTCGTCTCCGGAGAGGTCGTAGTCTGGATCCGAGGGGGCCGGGTCGGAGAAGACCATGTCGAGGGCGATGACGCGGGCGCCGTCCGCCTTCAGGCGATCGACCAGTTGCGCCACCCGGGTGCGGCGCCAGGGCCAGCGGCCGAACTCGTGGAGGCTCCCGGCGTCCAGGGCGCAGACGACGATCCGCGGGTCCGGCGGCCGCCTGCCGCGCGCCCGCATCATCAGGTCGGTCGCGACCTCCTCGATCGGGCGGAGCCAGCCGCCGAGGTAGGGGAGGACGGCGGCGAGGGCGGCGACGAGGGCGATGCGGAGGGCGGTCTTCATGCCCTCACCTCGGCACGATCAATTTCCTCCGTCCGTCACGATGCCACCCGGCCGGTCGTTCGGACCGATCGGGCGGACGAAGACGCGGCCACCGGTGCCGATCAGCGGCGTCTCTTGGAAGGCCGGGCCGGGTGGCGGCGTGAAGGCCGGGCCGCCTGCCGAGGCAGAGAGGGTGGAGGAGCCGGGATCGATCGGACCCGGCGGCGTGGGCGCCTGCCCCGGCGCCACTACGGTGCGCTGGCCAGCCCGCACGGTCACCTCGCCGCCAGCCTTGGAGCGGACGCTCACCAATCCCTCGGTGACAGCGACCAGGGTGGTGCCAGTGGTCTCGTCCACGTCCACCCGCAGGTCGGTCCCCTTGACGCCCACCACAGCCGTGGGCGTGTCGATGGACACCTCGCCGCTGAAGAGCTTCCCCAGCGCCAGGCGGATCTGGCCGGCGAGGACGGAGAGGGCCGATTCAGAGCGGCCGGTCGCCTGGTCCACCACGTTGCGGTCGATCACCACCCGGGCGCGGGCCCCCAGGGTGAGCGAGCCGCGGGGATCGAAGGCCATTCTGGCGCCGGAGTCAGCGCCGGTCTCGACCCGCAAGCCAAGGCCGAGGCCATCGCCCACGGCCATGCGTTTCGGAGCGCCGCCGGGCGGGGTGCCGCGCACGTCGTTTCGCACCTGCACGACCTCGCCCACGTCGGCGGCGAGGGCGGGACCGGCGGTCAGGAGGAGGGCCAGGAAGGATGCGGAGAGTCGAGGTGTCATGATCGTCCCCTTTCACCAGATCCATTGGAAGCCGACGGACGCGGCGGTCCGTTCGTAGTCGCGGAAGTCGAGCGGGTTCGTGCTCGCCGGCACGAGGTCCGAATCGCGCTCGGTCCAGCCTGCCCGGCCGGTAAGGTAAAGATGGCTCGCCACCTGGAAGATGAGGGTGGCCGCGGCCTGGGTGGTGGTGTCGTCGAAGCTCGTCGTGGGCCGATCGATCTCGTCCGTGCGGCGGGAGGCGGCGAGTTGGAGGGCCCAGCGGTCTCCCAGGGGAAGGGCCAGCTCGGCCGTGCCTTCGAGGGAGGTCACGTCGCCGTCCAGGCCGTCCGTCTCCTCGCCCCGGAGGGCGCCGATCCGCAGGTAGCGGTCGCGCCGGCCCAGGAAGAAGAACTGGCTGGCGCCCGCGGACCAGAAATCTGATTTCACAAGGCCGTCGAGCAGGTCCCGCTGCTGAAAGTCCAGCTCGGCCTGAGTCTCGGTGGTCACCGTCTCCCGGAAGACCAGGGAGAGGGCCGCCTCGTCGGCGGTCGCCAGAGGATCGCCGTCCAGACGGGTGTCGGTCCTGCCGGCCTGGAGGAGGAGCGAGACGCGGCTGTGGCCGAAGGGCACGCGGGTGTAACCCAGGGGACCCGTGAGGTAGCCCAGAGGGTCGGAGCCCCAGGCGAGCTGGACCGCCGCGCTCCACTGCCGCTCGTTCAGGAAATCAAGATCCTGAAAGCGGGCGGCCTTCGCCTGGCCGGTCAAGCCCAGGCTGAAACCGCCCTGGTCGTAGAAGGGGTAGACGGCGGCCCGGAGGTCGACATCGGTCACCTTGTCGTCCACCTCCCCGACAATGTCCGTGAAGTTGGAGCCGAAGGCGACAACGTCGTCCGGCAACTGGGCGGGGTTCGAGTCCTGCCCGTAGGCGGCGCCCACTCGCAGGTCGAACCGCGGCTGGTCGCGCACGGCGAGCAGGCCGGCGAAGCCGGGGGCGGCCACGGCCGCGCCAGCGGCGGATTCGCGCTGCCGGCGCTGGGCGACGGCGAGCCACACGCGGGCGTCGCGGTTGTCCGGATCGGCCGCCACGGCTTCCTGGAAGAGGCGGACGGCCTCGTCGATCTCGCCGTGGTTGAAGGCGCGGACGCCGTAGGTGAAGGCCACCTCGGCCTCGGCGGTGCTGCGCTCGGCCGCGAGGGCGGGGGCCGCCGCGAGCAGGGCGGCGGTGAGCAGGGGAACGATGCGGGAGAGGAGCGGTTTTCGTCTCATGGTAGTCCTTGCGCCTGCCGCCGGAACTGGGCGAGCTGGCTGGTGAAACGGCCGGGGTTCCAGGTGTAGGGGGTCTTCTCGAAATCGTTCTGCATGGCCTCGAGGGTGTTGGCGAGGCCGGCGCGCACCCGCTGCGGGCTGCGCGCCTGGAGCTGGGCCGTCAGGCTGTGGAGGGCCAGGAAGGCCTGCTCGGCGGCGGGGCGGTCGGCGGCGAGGACGTCCGCGTCGCCGGAGATGGCGAGGAGGAGGCGCTTGAGCCGGGCGTCGTCCCAGGTCTCCCGGTCGAGGCGGGGGATGGCGCCGCCCAGGGCGCGGCTCATCCGCTCGGCGGTCTCAGCCACCTCGGCGGGGGGCGTGCCGATGCGGGCCACCTGGCGGGCGAGCTGGGCCACGTCGGAGTCGAGCGCGTCGCGGGCTTGCGGGTCGGCGTCGGCCACGACGTGGCGCAGCACGGCCCAGCGGGCGGGGCTCCAGCGCGGCAGGCCCGGGCGGTCCGAGTAGCGGGTGTTCCGCCAGCGCTGCTCGGCGAGCGAGTGATGGCAGGCGTCGCAGCTCATCTCGGAGAACTCGGGCCAGCGCGGCGAGCGGGCGCGGCGGGCGAGCTGGTCGAGCCCGTCGCGGAAGGCGGCAGCCTGGCCCACGGCCCAGGCGCGGGCGCCGTGGGTGTCGCGCAGCCCCTCCTTTCTCTTCTTGTCGCGGAAGGGCATCCAGTGGGCGGGCATGTCCTCGCTGTAGTTGTCCAGCTCGAAGGAGAGGACGGGGTGGCCGGCGGCGATCAGGTCGTGGTCCACGGTCCGGCCCGGCGCGCCCAGGTGGCAGGAGAGGCAGAGCCGCGAGCGCACCGCGAGGTCGCGCAGGTCGGTCATGCCGGCGGTCACCGAGCGCTCATGGGTCCAGTCCTCGGCGGAATGCCCCCCGATCCAGCCGCTGGCCGGCCCATGGCAAGCCTCGCAGGAGATGCCGTCCTCGATCTCCAGCCGCTCCGCCTGCCGCTCCTGGGGCACGTTGAAGGCGTGGCAGCCGAGGCATACCGCGCTCGCGGACGGGGGGGAGGAGAGCTGGAGGTTCCTGGCGATGATGCGGGAGCGCTCGTCGAGCAGCACCCGGAAGGCCTTCTGGTAGTGGGGGTCTCCGCCCCGGGACCAGGTGAACAGCTCGTTCTGGAGCACGTCGAAGACCCGCCGCGGCCGGGCGCTGCCGTGACAGTTGCTGGAGCCGCACGAATAGGGCCCCACGTAGAGGCCCGCCGCGGGCTCCGTCGCGGCGGGCGCCGGCTCGGGCGGCTGGGTCCCGGCCGCGGCGAGGGCCAGGCCCAGGATGCCGGCGAGGCCGGCGGCGGCCCGGAGGAGGTCCCGTCTCCCATTCATCGTCGTCTCTCCAGAGTCCGGGAAGCGATGCGCGTCGCCGGCCCGGAGCTGGGCGGCCCGGGGGGTTCGTCGCGTACGGTGTAGAGCCTGCCGCCGCGCAGATAGAGCCGGCGCATCTCCCGGGCGTTGAAGGGGCGGGCGCCCAGGCGGTTGAAGACGCTCACTTGGTTGCCGCTCTCGTCGGCGGCGCGGTCGCGGTCGAGCCCCTTGGAGAGGGCGACGGCCGGGCCGCGGGTGCGGCGGGTGGCGATCAGCCGTGGCTCGGGGCGGGGTGAGAACCCGAGGTAGCCCGGCACGGTTTCGGGCGAGGTGAGCTGGACCACGGCGAGGCCGTTCTCGCCGTCGGCCACGTAGGCGAAGAGGCTGGCGTTGGTGGACGCCACCTTGACGTCGCGGGTGTCTTCCAGGCGCCCGTCGGCGTTCCAGAGGCGGTCCACCCTCGGCGCCTCGGGGCGCTCCACGTCGACGATCGCGATCCCCTTCTCCCCCGCTGCCGCATAGGCATAGGTGCGGGCCACGTAGACGCTCCGCCCCGCGAAGCCTCCCACCCGGGCGGCGAACCGCGGCGCGGCCGGATCGGTCACGTCCACCACGGCGAGGCCGTCGCGGTCGGCCACGAAGGCGTAGCGGAACTGCACGGCCACCGCCGCGGGCTCGCGGAAGCCCGGGAGGGTGGCGGCGATCCGCGGCGCGAGCGGCTGCGAGGCGTCCACCACCACCAGGGAGTCCTTCGTCACCACGTAGATCCAGTTGCCGGCCACGGTCAGGTTCTCGGCTCCCGCGAGGGCGCCGCCGGGGTTGAAGGCGAGGGCGCGCGCGAGGAAGTTGTTCTGCGGATTGCCGTCGGTGAGGGTGGTGACGTCCACCACGACGAGCCCCTCCTCGCGGTCGGAGACGAAGGCGTAGTCGTAGATCGGGTGGAGCGGCTGCTCCAGGTTCAAGGGATCGCCCCTCCTGCGCGCCACCGGCATGGTGGTGGGCAGGGCCACGGCGGTGGCGAAGCGGGTGCGGACGTACGTCCGCTGGCCGAGCGGCGAGACCGGGGCGGTGACGATGCGCTCGGAGAAATCCTTGTTGTCCACGTTGGCCACGTCGTAGACCTCGAAGCCGGCGGGCCCCTGGGCGGTGAAGAGGTACTCGCCGCGGAGCTGGAGGGAGCGCACCTCCCCCTTGCCGTGGTGGTGGTGCGCCTCGGCGAGCTCCAGCTTCCGCGCCTGGTGGGCGCGCCAGAAGTCCGGGTAGGCCAGGCGGTGGAGGTAGCTGCCGATCACCGCCTGGGGCTCCTCCCACTCGGTGACGGCGACCGCCTCCAGCCCCTCGCGGCCCTCCCCCACCCAGGCGAAGCGGCCCACGAAATTGACGAAGTTGGTCCCCTGGGTGAGGAGCTGGGCCATCCAGGCGTTGTTGTCGCCGGCGGCGGAGAGGTGACAGTCGGTACAGGTCCTGGTCTCCCGGGCGCGCACGGTGTGGGGCACGTGCGGGTTGAACGCCTGGCTGCTGAAGCCGGGAGCCGAGATGGGCGGCTGCTGCACGTAGAAGCGCTGCCGGTTGGCGTTGGTCGAGGAGAGGACCAGGGCCGAGGAGGAGCGCACCGGCGCGATGCGGTTGCCCTTCACCTTGCCGTTGACGCCCAGCATGTAGGCGTCGGTGCGGATCACCTGCGGGTTGTAGGAGGCGTAGTTGCGGGTGGTGCCGCCCTCGAAGTGTTGGACCTCGGACTTCACGTTCGCCTCCTGGGGCAGGTGGCAGCCGGAGCAGGCCGTGGCCCAGGAGGAGTGGCAGGTGTAACAGGTCATCCGCGAGTCGGCGTGGGCGAGGGACGCCTCATCCCCCGGGACCCAGCCCCAAGTCGAGCCGTCCCGCTGGATCGTCTTGGCGAGGCGCGAGCGCTCGCTGTAGTGGGGGTTGCCCGGGGTGATGGAGTCCTTGACCTGGACGACCTCCCACTCCCGCTCCGGCTCGAGCATGGAGCGCTGGAAGAGCCTGCCCTCCCGCCAGACGAAGCGCCGCCGGCCGAAGGGGGTGTTGCCCAGGGAGAGGTCGGTGCCGCCCGGGGGCGCCGCCGGACCGGAGGTCCTGAGCGTGGCCTTAGCCCGGGCCGTGCCGTGGCAGTCCTCGCAGCCGATCTCCAGGGCGTCGCCATACTCGCCATGGATCAGGCCGTCGCCGTGGGAGTCCTGGGAGAAGTGGCAGTCCGAGCAGTGCATGCCCTTCTCCAGGTGGATGTCCTTGAGATGGACCGCCTTCCGGAAGCGGTCCGGGTCGTCGAAGGGGACGATGCGGTCCTCGGCATCGAGGAGGTTGCCCTTCCTGTCCTGCTTGTAGACGGCGCGGAAGACCCAGCCGTGGCCGTGGTAGTCGGCGAACTGCGTGTGCTTGAGGGTGGGGTTCAGCTCCGAGACCCGGGCCAGGAAGGCCGGATCGATCCACAGGCCGCGCGCGGCCGCACCCTCGGGGTTGGCGTCGAGGCTCGCCCGCCGCTCGGCGGCGGTGGGACGGCGCTGCTCCCTGGGCCAGAGGGCCTCGCCGTCGGTCTCGTAGTCCCACATGGTGTAGCCGAGATAGGTGTTCACGAAGGAGTTCGGCTGGTGCATGTGGCAGGACATGCACTGGCTGGTGGGCACCGAGCGGGTGAAGCTGTGGCGGATGGGGTGGCCCGGCTCGTCCTTGGGGATCGTCGGGTCGGCCGTGGCCGCGCGGCCCAGATGGCCGAAGGCGGCCCAGGGGCCGGAGTGGGCCGGGTCGCGGTCGTTGGCGTAGACCAGGTGGCAGCCGGAGCAGCCGCTGGAGCGGTAGTCCCCCGGATGGTCGTTCGTCCCCAGGAAGGAGAGGTGGGGGTCGTTCAGCCGCGTCTTGTGCAGGTTGATCAGCGCCGGGCTGATGCGCAGGCCGGTGCCCCGCCCGCGGTTGGACAGGCGGATGTCGGGCCGGCCGGGCTCGTCGAGCGGGTTGGGGTTGCCGATGTCCGGGAAGAAGGACGGCTGGAGGATGCCGCCCCGCTCGAAGGCCCGGAAGTACTCGCCCGGCTGGGTGATCTCCCAGCGCGGCAGCGGGAAGAGGAGGGGCAGGCCGCCGCGGGCGACCTGCTCCGGCGTCAGGGGCGCCGCGGGCTGCACCTTATGAGGCCGGCCGGCGCGGCTGTAGCTCTCGCCGAGGAAGGTGGCCTTCCGTCCCAGGATGCCGTTGGCGTAGCCCGCCGCCGCCCAGAAGATCGAAGAAGTCGTCATGGGGCTCTTGAGCACCCGATTGACCTGTTCCTGGTGGCAGGGGCCGCAGGTCTCCTGGGCCACCCGCAGGTCGCCCGGGTTGAGGAAGCGGATCCACTCGGGGGACTCCTGGAGGAGGAGCGTGTAGGTGCGCTCGGGGTTGGCGGAGGTCTGCCAGCGCTCTGGATAGAGGGGCTGGACGTGGGCCCGCTCCTTCGCCTCCTCGTACAGTCCGCTGCCAGGGGCGGCGCCCGCGGGCCGGGCGGCCGTGGCGTCGCCGCCGTGGCATTCCGTGCAGCCGACCTGCACGGTCTCGGTGGCGTGGATCGGCTCGATGCCGGCGTGGCAGGTAAGGCACCCGCGGGAGAGCCCGTCCGCCCTGGCGATTGCCGTGCGCTGCCGCTGCAGGGCCGCGGCGGCCGGGGACTCGGGCGGCTGGGCCGCGGCGAAGGCGAAGCCGATCCCCACGATCCCTAGCAGGGCGAGGACGGGACGGGGGGGTGACGGCATCGGCGTTTCCTCAATACGTCACGATCACGTTCGCAAACGCCGCATAGAGCGGCGAATCGTCTTCGTAGATGTCCGCGAAGCCCTGCCCGGGCAGGAAGGCGGCGACGCCTCCCACCACCACCAGGTTCTGATTGAGGTAGGGCCGCCAGCGCGCGCCCGCCGAGAGGTCCCAGCCGATCTCCCGGTCGATGCGCGACTGAAACAGCACCAGCTTCAGGACCTCGGTCGAGTCGAAGCGCAGGTGGTTCGCGGTCAGCACGGCCTTGAGCTTCGGAGTGAGCTCCAGGTCCACGGCGGCGCTCGCCAGGTGGATCCCGGGGTTGACGAAGTTCGGCTGCCCCTCCTCCTTGCTGCTCCTGAGGTCGGGCAGCAGGCTACCGCGGTTGACCAGGGTCACGCCCGAGCCCGCCAGCCGGATCCCCATGCGGTTCCAGAAGCTGAAGCCGCCGCCGGCGAAGGCGGGGTTGTCGAAGATGGCGTCGAACCCCTCGGCGTCGCGGTCCACCGGATCGTCGTCGCCCGAGGCGTAGAAGTAGGCGATCTTGGGGCGGTACCAGTTGCGGTCGATGGACAGCTCCAGGGCCCCCATGAAGGCCCGGATATCGACCTCGTCCGGCTCGTCCCTCCCCAGCCGGCCCGGACCGGCTATGGGGTTGAGGCTGTCCCGGCCGGCGACGAAGTAGAGGGCGTCCTCGACGTTGATCCGCCCGAAGTGGCCCGAGCCGGCGATCCCCAGATAGACCGCCTCGATCTCGTGCGGCCGAGCCGAGCCCACCGGGTCCGGCCGGGCGAGGAAGCCGTTCTTGTCGAACTCGAAGGTGGCCTCGTCGCGCAGGTAGTGGAGCGACGCCTGGGCCGTGTAGCCCTTGCGCAGGAAGTCCTGCCGGTAGGCATTGGCGACGACGACCTGCTGGTGCCGCCGCTCGAAGGTGTTGAGGCCGCTGTTGGTGTCCTTCTCCAGGCGGTCGAAGACGGCGAGGTTGAACTGGTCGCGGTTGGAGTTGTAGTTGCCGAACAGGCGCACGCCCAGGTTGGTGTCCGTGAACACGAACCCCCGGAAGTCGCTGCTGAAGGGCTGGATGCCGGCCCGCACGGAGACGAAGTCGTAGTTGGCCGAGAGGTCCCGCAGCTTGTACTCGCCGAACAGCTCCTGGAGGGCGAAGAAGCCGCGGGTGCGGGAGGTGCCGTCCCGCACGTCGGGCTTGACCACCGCGTTCTCGGCCACCTTGACGGCGTTGAGGTTCGCCACCAGGGTGGCCTTGACCCGCCACTCGATAGGCTTGAAGGCGGTATCCCCCTTGAACAGGTCGGCCGAGACGGAGAGCGTCTGGAAGCCGAAGCCCTGGCCGTCGCGGCCGAAGAACCCGATGCTTCCCGGCCGGTCGGCGCTGACGCCGGACGGGGTGGGGAGCTGCCGACCCTCGGCCAGGGTGTCGGAGACGCCGGTCAGCACCAGGAAGAGGTCGTTGCCCCGGAAGGGGAGGTCCCCCTTCCAGCGGTTCTGGTGGTAGGGATCCCACCATCCGCGGCTCTGCTCGTCCAGCTCGTAGGAGGGCGGCACGATCCGCCAGCGGTCCGTGTACTCCTGGAAGTCCCCCTCGGCCGACTCCTCGGGCGAGCCATAGTCGGGATCGACCGGCAGCAGGGGGGCGCGGGGGAACAGGCCCCGGAGCTGGACGATCAGCGGCTGCTCCGTGGACGCCGACCGGCCGGCGGAGTCGGTCACCGTGGCGCTCACCGTGTAGGACCCGCCCGCCAGCGGCTCGGGCCACACCAGGCTCCAGCTCCCCCCCTCTCCTATCACTGTCTCCTGGGTGGTTCCACCGATCGTGACCGCCACCCTGGACCCGGCCGGCGCATCGGTCGTGCCGTTGACGATCAGCTCCGGCGTGCGGGTGAAGAGGGGGCGGCCGTTGTTGAGAGTGACGTGGAGGTCCTGGGCGCGAAGGGGCACCGCGAGGAACGCCACATAGATCAGGGAGAGGAAGGGCCTCACCGCTCCGGGTTCCGCGGGAACTTCAGGAACGGCAGCCGCACGCCGTTCACGAAGTAGTTGTCCGCCCACAGGTCCTTCGGCGGCAGGAAGCCGGCCGCCCCCAGCCAGGTCACGTAGTCGTCCTGCTCGACGCCGTCGCCGCTGATCCCGAGGCCCCCCACCAGGGTGTTCCCCCTGTAGAGGGGCAGGCTGCCGGGAAAGAAGACGATGCCGCTCTGGTTCGGCCCCGGGGGCGCGAAGCCCTGGCTGCAGGGGTGGAGCGCGTCGTTCACGAACAGGTCGAAGAACGGCCCCGGGCCGCTGCCGTCGATGCCCGCCGGGTAGAGGGGCTGGCCGCCGAAGGAGAGGGTGCGGTTGCTGATGGCCGTGCCCGGGGGCACCTCGGGGAGGTCTCCGGCCCCGGGGCCGCTGAAGTACGCCACGTTGCGGGCCTTGGTGACCGCCACGTCCACGGAGAAGACCGTGGCGTCCGGCATGCGGTAGAGGGCCAGGACCTTGCCATCCACGTCCCCCACGGCGATCACCATCCGGGTCCGCGAGCCGATGGGCAGGCGGATCACGGCGCGGGTGCGGTTGGCGGCGTCGACGCTCTGCTGGACGATCCTCTCCACCTCGGCCTTGGTGAGGAGGGAACCCGCCATGGGGCCCACGAGGTACTCGTCCGGCGCGCACTGCCCTGCCGTGGGCGTCACGGCGAAGGGGGGGCCGGCCGCAGTCCCCGGGGCTACCCCCGCCGGCCGCTCGTCCTGACGGACGAAGGGCAGGCGGATGCCATCGATGAACACCACGCCCGGCTCGGGAAGCGGCAACGGGACCGGCGCCAGCTCCCCGGAAAAGGCCGAGAAGGCGGCGAACTCGGCGGCGTCGATCTGCGCCGCGGGAATCCCCGCCACGCCGATGCCTCCCACCAATTCTCCCTTGCGGAAGACAGGCAGCCCCCCGGGGTTGACCGCGGACGGGTTCGAGTCCACCGGCCGGCCCGAGAGGTCCACCACCTTGCCGGTGACCGGCCCGGTGCCGCAGCCGGAGGTGTCGAAGGCGTTGCACGGCTGGGCGTTGAGCGAGGTGGCCCGGGGGAGGGACTTGCCGGGGTTCCAGGTGACGTTCAGGTCGCAGCCGCGGTTGGTGTTCTCGATGCCATAGAGGGCGGCGTTGGGAGTGCGGGCGATGCCCGGCGGAAAGTGGAGGCCGCTGATGAAGCGGACGGTGCGCGAGGAGAGCGGCGCCTGGCCGTTGCTGAAGAAGGCGCCCGTCCTGGCGAGCCCCACCGCCGTGTCCTGCACCTGGAGGCTCGCGCTCCCCTGCACGTAGACGCCGAGGACGTTGCCCGGCCGGTCCACCACCGCCACGGCCAGCGTGGGGAAGGAGACCGCCGCCGCCGCGGTCTGAAGCAATCCCGTCACCTCGTCCGCTGTCAGCGCCCCGCAGGACGCCGACGGGGATGGAGCGGGCGCGGGCTCGCCGGCGGCCGGAGGTGGTGGCGGAGGCGGCTGGCGGGGCCGGCGGCGGCGCGCCTCGGCGGAGCCGACGGCGAGGAAGAGGCAGAGAAGGAGGCAGACCCGTCGCCTCACACCGTCCTCCCCCCCTTCGGCGGGTGATACCCGTGGCAGTCGATGCACTGGCTCCGCGCCGGCTTCAGCTCGGCCTCGCCCGGCGGCTTGCCGGTGCCGCCGTGGCAGCCGCCGCAGACCTCGATGCCAGGCAGGAGCACGTCCCCCGTGGCGCGGCTGGCGCGCGCCCGAGTGTGGCAGGTCTCGCAGGTCAGCCCTGTGATCTCGACGTGCGGCCCGTGGGAAAAGGGGGAGAGCGGCAGCCACTCACCCTGGATGAGCGCCGGCGCCACCGTGGGGTAGGGCCGGGCGTCGAGGTCCATCGGGTGGCACTTGGCGCAAGCGGTGCGGTAGAGGTGGTTCTCGGCCTCCTCCACCTGGGCTCGCACGCGGGCGCTGACGGTGAGCCCGAACGCCGCCCGGGGATCGCGGAGCACCCGCCGCCGCCGCTCCCGGAAGGAGCCCATCCGCCCCTCGTTCACCTGATAGATCGCCACCAGCTCGTTGTGCACGGCCCGCGGCTTCTCGTGAGGGGCTTCCTCGTCCGGCCGGGCGTCGTCGAAGGTCAGCCGGTGACAGCGCTGGCAGCATTGCTCGTACTCGACCGGCTTCATCCCGGTAGGCCCCGACCCCGGCTCGTGGCAACTCGCGCAGGCCAGGGTCTCGCGCCCCTCGGGACCGATCAGGCCGGGCTTCAGGTGGAAGGCGTGGTCCAGCCGCACCGTGCCCGGGTCCGCCCGGCGGGCTGCAGCCACCGCGACCGGCATCCGCGCCCCCGCGGGCAGGGTCAGCGAAAAGTCCGCGTGCCCCTCGGGGAAGAAGGTGGTCCGGCGGGCGAAGGCCGGTAGTCCTCCATCCTTGACCTTGAGGTCCCCGTGGCAGGAGACGCAGCTCGCGTCGGTCACCACGGTCAGCCGGGCCTGGCCGCGGTGCTCGAAGTGGCAGTCGGAGCAGTCCGGGGTGAAGGCTTGGCGCTCCTGGTGGTCGGACCGGCGGTGGCACTCGCTGCAGGAGGCGGACGTGGGGCCCTTCCAGGGGGCGTGGCAGCCGAAGCAGCCGACGCCCTTCTTCTGGTGGGCCTCGCTGGTGGCCCCCGGCTGGAACGCGTGCCAGACCTTCTTCAGCGGCAGGGCGGCCAAGACTCCCGCGGCGGCCAGGGTGAGCAGGAGGGCCAGGAAACCCTTGGTCAGGAATGGCCGCCGCAGGGTGTAGACCCGCGCGTCCACCTCGGGCGCTCGGACGGTTGCCGCCCCCGCCGCCGTCCCCTCCCCCTCCACGGCCGGCCGCACCTCCAGGGCCAGGGGATCGGCCGGCGACTTCCAGCGCACTCGCAGGCGCGAGCCCCCCACGCCGATCACGTCGCCGTCCGAGAGGAGCGCGCTCTGCACCGGCTTGCCGTTCACATAGGTGCCGGTGACGCTGCCGAGATCCACCAGCCGGTAACCCATGGGCACGCGCTCGACGCGGGCGTGGTCCAGGGCCACCGCCGGGTCGTCCAGCCGCAGCTCGGCGCTGGTGCCGCGGCCGATGCGCAGCACCTCCCCCTCGATCCGCGTGGCGGCAGGCTGATCTCCGGGCCGCTCGACGAGGAAGGGCATGGCCTAGAGCACCTTCGAGAAGTAGAAGACGGCAATCAGGTGGGCCGCCACCAGCACCACCAGGACGATCGACAGGGGGACGTGCAGGTAGAGCCAGACGTCCAGGAGGTTGCGGTAGCGCTGCTGGGCGAGGAGCCGCTGGTGCAGCTCCCGGCGCTGCCGGGCGAGGACGAGAAGCTGCCGCAGGTCCTCCTGCTCGGCCGCGGGCACCCGCGAGATCTGCGCCGCCCACGGCGCCGCCTCGTCGCCTCTCCCTCTCTGGCGGCCGGCGCCGAAGAGGAGCCTCCAGCCGGCCAGCGGAGCGGGCATCAGCTCGGCCAGCAGCCCCTGGCAGACCTTCTGGAACGGCTCCGACCGGCCGGCAGCCAGGCGCGCCATGGTACGGCCGAACTGGTTGAGCTGCTCGGCCATCGTCTCCGGCGCCAGGTCACCTTCCACCTCGGTGAGCTGGCGCGGCACCGTGGTGTAGACGACCGCCCCCCAGACGCCGCTCGCCACCACGACGATGAGGACGGCGAAGGCCGCGACCGCCACCTTGTCGTGGAAGCGGAAGCCGGTGTGGAAGAGGATGAGCGCGGCCGCGAGCAGCCCCAGGTAGATGTGCGACTGGAGCCAGCTCTCCAGCGTTCCCCAACGGCTGCGGTACGAGCGCTTCCGCACCCCGAAGTAGAGGAGGATCAGGATCGACAGCGTCCCCAGCACGCCGTAGGCCACCCCCGCGGGCGAGCCGCCGTGGGGGAACTCCGCCCCCCGGGCGTAGTAGTAGACGTAGGAGGCGATCAGGGCCAGAAAGGCCACCAGGGCCCGCCGGCGCCAGCGCGCGCTCGCGGACGTGCGCAGCAGCATCAGATCCCCCGGCTCCGTGCCACCAGCTCGTTGAGGCGCGCCTGGTACTCCCCGGGCTCCAGCCGGAGGGCCGCGCCCGTGGGGCAGCTCCGCACGCAAGCCGGCCCGCCCGAGATCTCCCGGCAGAGGTCGCACTTGACGGCCACGGTGCGGCCGGCGTCCTCCGCGGGCGCCGCGCCCCGGGCGTCGAACCCCAGCAGCCCCTTGACCCAGTCGAAGATCGTCCTCTCGGGCTGGGGGTGGACCATGAAGATGTTGCCGTAGGGACAATTCTTCTCGCAGTTGCCGCAGCCGATACAGTTGCTCTTGATGTAGACCTCGCCGTGAGGGTCGCGGGCGATGGCGTCCGGCGGGCAGTCGGTCATGCACAGCGGATTCTCGCACTGCCAGCAGGAGTTGGGCGCCAGCAGGTTGTAGAACTTGATGCCGGTCAGCGAGAGGCGCGCCTGGCCGTCCTCGTGCACCCCCTCGCAGGCGGCGATGCAGTTGCCGCAGCGCACGCACTTGTGGTCGTCGATGAACAGCGCCTGGGTGCCCATCACGACCTCCTCGCGGATGAGGTCGGAGAGCACGCTGCCAGTCAGGGGCGCCGCCTCCTTGATGAGAGAGGCGACCCGCCGCTCCTCCAGCTTCTTGATGATCCCCTCCCCGAGGTGGGGATGGTCCGCCAGGAAGGCCTCGAAGTCCTCCCGCGCCAGACGGATCAGCTCGGCCGGGAAGATGGTGGTGACGGTGGCCGTGCGTGGCGTGCCGGGCAGCAGGGCGGTCTCGCCGAAGAAGTTGCCCGCCACCAGGTAGGAGAGCACCAGCTCTCTGCCGCCGGACGCCTTCGAGATCTTCACCTGCCCGTTGCGGATCAGGTAGAAGGCGTCCCCCGGCTGTCCCTCGCGGAAGACCTCCTTGCCGGCTTCCAGCCGCTCCAGGGTGGCCTTACCCACCAGCCGCCGGAGCACGTCCTCGGGCAGGTCCGGGAAGAGGTAGCCCTGGAAGGCGCGGATCAGGAACGCCTGGTCCACCATCTGCTTGACGCCGGCGTCGGTGGCCATCAGCTTGAGCATGGCCTTGCGCGGCACCTCGATGAGGCGCACCCTGCCGCGCGCCGTGGCCGTGGCGTTGCGCCGCCGGCCGGAGATCAGGCTCATCTCGCCGAAGAAGTTGCCCGCCGTGAGGGTGGCGAGCGTCCGCTCGGCCCCGCCCCCCTCCGGCCGGGCAGAGATCTCCACCTCCCCGCCGGCCACGATCAGGAAGCTGTCCGTGTAGTCGTTCTGGCGCAGGATGACCTCGCCGTCACGCAGTTCCCGCACCTCGGCGGAGAGGAACATCTCGCGCAGCAGCTCCTCGTCCGCCGCGCCCAGCAGGGGGATCTCGGCCCGCAGCCCGGCGATGCGCTCGCGCACCGTGCCGGGCCAGAACGGGAGGCGGGCCTTGAGGACCGCCTCGTCCGCCGGCTCCACGGCCTGCCCCAGGATGTGCTCGACGACCTCCCAGCCCTGGTTGATCCCCAGCTTGATGAGGTCGCGCCCGGTGACCGCGCCGATCAGGTAGAGCCCCGGCACGCTGGACTCGTAGCGGTAGGAGAGCACGGGCTTCGACTCCCGCCCCGTGCCGGCGAACTTGACGCCGATCCCCTCCAGCAGCCCCCGCGGCGGGGTGGCGCCCAGCTTGAGGATGATCCGCTGGGCGGGCACGCGCGCGCGGCCGTCCGGCGTCTTCAGCTCAGCCCAGCCCTCCTCGATCCTGGCCACGGTGGTGCTGAAGTGGACCTTCATCTGGCCGCGGGCCGCGAGGCCCAGCACTTCCCGCTCCAAGCTCTCCTTGGCCTTGAGGATCTCGGGCGTGCGCACCACCAGGCCGACCCGGTTGTGGGGGGCGAGGGAGATGGCCACCTCCAGCGCCGCATCGCCGGCCCCCACCACCAGGATGTCGAGGTCCTGGAACTCGTCGGGGTCCACCAGCCGGGTGCTGACGTGGGGGAGGTCATCCCCGGGCGCGCCCAGCTTGCGAGGGTTGCCCTGGGTGCCGAGGGCGAGGACGACGTTCCTCGCCTCGTACTCGTCCGTGGCCGTGCGCACGAGGAAGCGGTCCCCGGCCTTCTCCAGCCCCGTCATCTCCTGGCGGAAGTGGACGTTGAGCCGCCGCTCGGCCGCGAAGCGGGACCAGCCGTCCAGGACCGCCTCCCGCGAGCCGGCGGCGAAGGGGAGGTCCCCCCGCTGGGGGATCATCCCCGGCTCGGCCATGACGTGCTTGCGCTTCTGGTAGCAGTGGATGGTGTCCGCGAGGTGCTCCTTGCGCTCCAGCGCCACGTACGGCAGACCGCCGGCCGCCGCCTGCGCGGCCGCCGCGAGTCCGGCCGGACCGGACCCCACGATCACCAGGTCGAACGAATGACGGGCCGTTTGCCACCTCCCTACTGCGCACTGCGGCGGGGCGCCGCGGGTTTCCTGGATCGGGCTTTCCGGACTGCTCTAATTGTCCCCCAATTCCGGGGATTGCGCAAAGGAGGAGGCGATCCGGAGGGACGATCCGTTACCAGGGTGCGAGATGGCTATATAAAGAAATGTAGGGGCGGGCTCGTCCCGCGCTCGTCTACCCCTTTGCGAGCGCCCGGGCGGCCTTGTCGGCGATCAGACGCACGCCTTGGCTCTCGGCATCCGTCTTCACCTGCTGGAGCAGCTTGCGGCCTCGCTGGCGGTCGCCCTGCCTCACCTCGATCTCTCCCAAGGCCAGGCGGAGGTCCGGCTCCACGCCGGTGCTCTCGTTCAGGGCGGCTTCGAGCCTGCGGACCGCCTGCTCCGTCTTCCCTTCGGCAGCCAGGACATACCCTGCGGCCAGCGCCACGACGCCGCGGATCCATGGATCCTGACTGGTTTCGGCGATCCGCTCGACGGCATCGAGCTCGGAGCGCGCCCCCCGGAGGTCCGACTGCCGCAGCCGGATGCGCGCCAGGAGCGCTCCGGCTTCCGCCTCGCTGCTGGTCTTCCCAATCCTGCGGGAGGCCACGACGGCTTTGCGGGCAAACTCCACGGCCTGCTCCGCCAAGCCTCGCTCGAGAAGGACCTCGCCCAGATAGAGCTCGCTTTCGATCACGCCCCCGGTCTCGGCCAGCCGCTGCCGGATCTCCAACGCCCTCTGGAGCTTCTCCTGGGCTTCCTGGAGATCCCCCTGGTAATAGAACACGGTCCCCAGGTCGTAGGCGGCCAGGGCTTCGAGGCTCGGATCGCCGGCCGCCTCGGCCATCGCCAGCCCACGGACCAGGTACTTCCGGGCCTGATCCAGATCCGAAGCGTTCTGATAGAGAGTGCCCAGGTTGATGAGCTGATTCGCCTGCCCGAGCTTGTTTTTCGTCGCTTCGAAGTAGTCGAGCGCCTGCTTGATGAGCGGCACCCCCTGCTCCAGATGGCCGTCGTTGCCCAGGGCCAGCCCCTGGCTGCCGAGGGCCTGGTGCTCCCCGTCGCGATCGCCGGTCCCGGCGAGCAGAGTCCTTGCCCGCGCGAGCGCCTGGGCCGCCTCGGCGTACCTTCCGTCACTGCTGAGGGCTTCTGCTCTCCCGCGGAGCTGTTCCGCCTCCGCCCGCGGCTTTTGCTGGAGCCACCACCAGCTGCCGGCTCCGATCCCGAGGAGCACTGCGAGCGCGGCTGTCGCAAGCAGCCAGCGCTTCCACTTCGGCGGCTCCGGAGCCGGCAGCGCCGGCATCCCATGCTCCAGGGCCGCCGCCGCATCGCGGACGCTCGCGAAGCGGTCCCGGGGCTCGCGGGCGAGGCAGCGCAGGATAGCCCCCTCCCAGGCCGGGTCGAGGTCCGGCGCCCTGAGCCGCGGCGGCGGCGGCTCCTCCCGCAGGCGCTTGACCGCCGTCGAGAGGGCCGACTCCCCCACGAAGGGCACGGCACCTGTCACCATCTCGTAAAGCGTGATGCCGAAGGCGTAGATGTCCGTCGCCGGCGTGACCTCCTCGCCAGCCACCTGCTCGGGGGCCATGTAGGAGGGCGTGCCGAGGATGTCGCCGCGGATGGTGAGACCGCCGCCCACCGGCGCGGCCCCGCGGGCCAGTCCGAAGTCGGTCACCACGGCCCGCACGCCGCCATCGTCCGGCACCAGCATGACGTTGGCCGGCTTGAAGTCGCGGTGAACCACCCCCGCGCGGTGGGCCGCGGTCAGCCCCTCGGCCATCTGCCGGGCGAGGGGCAGGATCTCCTCCTCCGGCATCGGACCGGCACTCTGCAGGCGCCGCTCCAGGGTCTCGCCAGCCAGCATCTCCATGGTGAGGAAGGTCACCTCGCCATGGTGGGAAATGTCGAAGATCCGGCAGACGTTGGGATGGGTGACCTTGCGCGCCAGGTGGATCTCGCGGGCGAACCGCTCCAGCATTCCCGGCAGACGGGCGATCTCGGGCCGCACCGTCTTCAGGGCGACGCGGCCGCCGACCTCCTCGTCCTCGGCCTCGTAGACGTCACCCATCCCCCCCTGGCCCAGGAAGCGGACGACGCGGAAGCGGCCGGCCAGCAGTTCGCCGGGAGCGAAGGCCCCGCCGGGCGTGGGGGCCTGCGGCCGTTCGCCCCGGGGGATGACGACGGTCTTCTCGTCGAGATCCGGACCGGCGGCCGGTCCGACGGTGGTGGGCTCGGACCAGGGGTCGGGGGGCTTGGCAGGATCGGCCACGGGACGTCGGGCGGGGAGGAAAGCCTCCCTCGCGATCGATCTCCGGTTTGGAATCCGACCTTTATTCTAGATCAGACCGGCGGCGTGGAAGCCCGCTCGCCGGTGCTCTCGATGTCCAGGGCCTGCCGCCACTCGACACGGTAGACGGGCACGGCCTGGGCCTTGCCCCTGAGCGCCAGGGGCTCCAGCGCGCTCACCGGCGGCGGCTCGGAGAGGGTGGCGAGGAACGGCTCGGCGATGAGCACCTCCGCCGGCCCCGCCTCGGAGCACAGGCGGGACGCCGTGTTGACTGCGTCACCGATCACCGTGTACTCCAGCCGGCGGTCGCTCCCGATATTGCCCGCGAAGACCTCGCCGAGGTTGATGCCGATCCCCACCGAGAGCTGGGGCCGCCCCTTGCGCTCCCACTCGCGGTTGAGCCGCACCAGGGTCCGCTGCATGGCGATGGCCGCCCGCATGGCCTGGTCGGCATCGTCGTCCCTGGCGAGGGGCGCCCCCCAGAGGGCCATGACGGCGTCACCCATGAACTTGTCGAGGGTGCCGCCGTGCTCGAAGACGATCTCCACCATCTCGGTGAAATAGTCGGTGAGCAGGCTAGCGATCTCGTCCGGGCTCATCCGCTCCGAGAGCGAGGTGAACCCCCGGATGTCGGAGAAGAGGACGACCACCCGGCGCTTCGAGCCGCCGAGCTGGACGGCCCGCTCTGCGCCAGCGATCTGCTGGGCGAGGTCGGGGGCGAAGTAGCGCTGGAAGTTCGAGAGCACCACGGCTTCCCGCCGCACCCGCTCGATTAACTGGCTGTTCTCGATGGCCACCGCCGCCATGCCGGAGAAGGCGGTGAGAAACTCCAGGTCCTCTCCGGTGAAGGAGTGAGTGGCCCCCAGGTTGTCAAGATAGATGAGGCCGAGCACCGTTCCCTGCTTGCCGAGCAGGGGCGCGCAGAGGGCGCTCTGCACCCTCTGGAGCAACACCGAGGCCCCGGCGAAGCGCTGGTCCACGGCGGCGTTCTCGATGAGCACCGCCACCCGCTCCTCCACGGCCTTGCGGCTGATGGACCGGGGCACCCGCCAGCTCCCCAGAGAATCCACCCGGCTGCGCCAGACCCGGGGGATCAGCTCGCCGTCCGTTCCGGCCATGAGGATGGCCACCCGGTCCACGCTCATCACCTGGAAGGTCAACCCCACCACCTTGTCGAGCAGCAGGTCCACTTCCGTCTGCTGCGACAGCTCCTTGGCGATGTCCAGGAGGAGGGCCAGCTTCCTCGCCTGGCGGTCCTCTACGGAGGCGCCGCCGATGCGCAGCAGGGACGCCCCCAGGGGATGGTCCGAGAGCTGTGCCGCGATGTCCGCCGCCCCCCGCACGGGCACCTGGCGCAGGATCGTGGCGTCGAGCGAGTCCACCCCGGGAGCCTCCGTGGGGACCTGCTCCTCCCGCACGTCGAAGTCCACCTTGCCGAAGGAGACCCGGGCGCCGGGAGTGGCCACCGCGTCGATGATCCGCTCGCCATTGAGGAAGGTGCCATTGGTCGACCCGAGGTCGCGCACCCGGATGCCCGCGTCCACCAGCTCCAGCTCGGCGTGGCGGCGGGACACCGTAGGGTCCTGCAGCGGGAGGTCGCACGCCGCGGTACGCCCCACGGCGTAGGCCCGCCCCGCGAGGGGGGACAGGGACGAGCTGCCATCGGCGGCGAAAAGCTTCAAGGGCAAGAATGAGCCTCTCTTCAGATGGGCCGTCACCGGCCCGCGAACAGATTACGGTACTACAAGAGCGCGCCGGCGCCACGCGCGGCCTCCGTCTTGTGGTAATCTTGGAATAAAGAACCTGCATACCCCTCCCGGCGATTCCGCTGGGCGAAACCGCGAGGAGGCTCAGGATGCGAACCGCGCTTTTGGTCTCCATCGTGCTGCTGGCGCTGGCCAGCCCGGCCGCTGCCGTCATCGGCACCGTCGACGACACGCCGGCGGCCACTCTGCTGCTGCCGTACTTCGAGGTGGATCTCAACAACCCCAATGGGGTGACCACCCTGTTCTCGATCAACAACGCCTCGGCCACCGCAGTCCTGGCCCACGTCGTGGTCTGGTCGGACCTCTCGGTCCCCGTCCTCGACTTCAACATCTACCTGACCGGCTATGACGTGCAGACGATCAACCTGCGCGACATCATCGTCAACGGCGTGCTGCCGCGGACGGCCTCCGTCGGTCAGGACCCGAACGACACGATCAGCCCGCAGGGCCTGTTCTCGCAGGACATCAACTTCGCGAGCTGCACCGGCCAGCTGCCGCCGCCGCCGCTGCCGGCGGACTTCGTCTCGCACCTGCAGCTCTCGCTCACGGGTCAGTCTTCGCCGATCCTGGGCAACCGCTGCGCCGGCCGCAACCTCGGCGACAACATCGCCCGCGGCTACGTGACGGTCGACACGGTGAACAACTGCACGCTGCGCTTCCCGGGCGATCCGGGCTACTTCGCCCCGGGCGGTACCGGCGACGCCACCAACCAGAACGTGCTCTGGGGTGACCTCTTCTCCATCGACCCGGCGAACAACTTTGCCTTCGGCGAGTCGCTGGTCCACGTCGAGGCTTCGGCCACCAATCCCCAGACCTCGGTCGCCGGCCAGTACACCTTCTACGGCCGCTACGTGGCCTGGACGGCCGCGGACAACCGCGAGCCGCTGGCGACCCAGTTCGCCGCCCGCTACATCCTTGGAGGCGCGTTCGACGGCGGCACCGAGTACTGGGTGTGGCGCGACTCGAAGGTCAACCAGGGTCCCTTCACCTGCCCGGCGGTGGCCGGCGTCCGGCCGCCCTGGTTCCCGCTGGGCCAGGAGGGGATCGTCATCTTCGACGAGCAGGAGAACCCGAGCGTCCCGACGGCTCCCCCGGTTTCGCCGCCGCCGCCGCAGGCGGGCCTCATTCCGTTCCCGGCCGAAGCCCAGAGCACCGTCCTGGGCGGCCCCAGCTTCCCGATCCCCTTCAGCTTCGGCTGGATCTACCTCGACCTGAACACCTTCGTGACCGCGGCGGGCAACGTGCCGCCGGAAGATCCCGGAGCGGCCCAGGCCTGGGTGATCGATCCCATGCGGGCGCGGGGACGGTTCAGCGTCGGCTTCGGCGCCAACCAGCTCGACAGCGCCACCAACGCGAACCACTCGACGCCGGATGACTAGGGAATGCAGGTCCGCCATCCCGGGTTGAAGGCCGTGAGCCCTCTATGCTACCCTTGGCGGGTCCAATGGAAGGCTCATTGGACATGCGGCGCATTCGTCTAGGGGTCCAGGACGCCGGCCTCTCACGCCGGTAACACGGGTTCGAATCCCGTATGCGCTACCAACCCGCAGTCTTTTCCAGAGCCCGGCGCCGCCGGGCTTTTCGGTTTTGAGCCTCGCCCCGCCCCGGCTGATCGCCGACGCCATGCTCGGAGCCCTCGCCCGCTGGCTCCGCGCCCTCGACGTGGACGTGGCCTACGATCCCGCCCTCGACGACGCCGAACTGGTCGAGAAGGCCGTGGCCGAGGGGCGGACCATCCTCACCCGCGATCGCCGTCTCACCCAACGCCGCCTCGCCCGCAACCACCTGCTGATCCGCTCCGACGATGTGGATGAACAGGTCCGGCAGGTGGTGGACGATCTCGGCCTCCAGCCCGACCCCGGCCGCTTCTTCGGCCGCTGCCTGCGCTGCAACACCCCGCTGGAGCCGGTCGCGGCCGAGCGGGCCCGCGCCCGTGTCCCGCCCTGGGTGGCCCGCACCCACGAGGAGTTCCGTGCCTGTCCCGGCTGCGGCCGCGTCTACTGGCGCGGCAGCCACGTCGCGCGGATGGCGAAGCGGATGGAGAAGATGGGGATCTGAGCCGTGTCCCGCCGCTCCGCCGTTGTCCTCGTCATGGCCGCCCTGGTGCTGATCGCCCTGGCCCTGCGCCTCTGGCTGGCCAGCCGGACCGGCGGCGAGGAAGGCCTGGCGGAGCTCCTCGGCTTCCAGCCGTCCGGGGACCGCATGATCCTGGAGCCGGCCGCGTTCGCGGACCTGCGGGGATGGCGCGAGGACGCCGCCGAGGCGGCGGTGCCGGCCTTCCTGCGTTCCTGCGAGCGGCTCGCCGCCCTGCCGGACGGCGCCGGCCTCGGTCAGCCCTGGGCCGGCACGGCCGGGGACTGGAAGGACGCCTGCGCCGCCGCGGCCCGGCTCCCGCGCGGCAACCGCGGCGCGGCGCGGCGGTTCTTCGAGACCCGCTTCCGGCCCTGGGCCGTCCGCAACCACCGCAACCCCTTCGGCCTCTTTACCGGCTATTACGAGCCCCTGCTCCGCGGCAGCCGCAAGCGCTACGGCAGGTACACGGTGCCGATCTACACGCGGCCGCCCGAGCTGGTCATGGTGGACCTCGGCCGCTTCCGCGCAGACCTCAAAGGCAAGCGCATCGCCGGCAGGGTGGAGGACGGCAGCCTCGTCCCGTTCGCCGACCGGCGGCAGATCGAGGCGGGAGCCCTCGCCGGCCGCAAGCTCGAGATCGTCTGGGTGGACGACCCCGTCGACGCCTTCTTCCTCCACGTGCAGGGCTCCGGGCGCGTCCGGCTCGCCGAGGGCGGCGAGCTGCGCGTCGGCTACGCCGCCCAGAACGGCCACCCCTATACGGCCATCGGCCGCGAGCTGATCGATCGCGGCGAGATTGAGGCCGGCGAGGTTTCCCTGCAGTCCATCCGCGCCTGGCTGGCGGCCCACCCCGGCGAGGCCCGGGAGCTGATGGAGAGCAACCCCTCCTACGTCTTCTTCCAGGAGATCGCGGGCGACGGGCCGCTGGGCGCCGAGGGGGTGCCGCTGACGCCCGGCCGCTCGCTCGCCGTGGACCTCGCCTACCTCCCCTTGGGCGTTCCCCTCTGGCTGGCGAGCGGCGTGCCCTCGCCGCGGGAAGTAGAGGCGGACCGCAGGCTCCGCCGCCTGATGGTCGCCCAGGACACCGGCGGCGCCATCCGCGGCGTCGTGCGCGGCGATGTCTTCTGGGGCTTCGGAGACGAGGCCGAGGCCCTGGCCGGTCGCATGAAGCACCGGGGACGGTACTGGGTGCTGCTGCCGCAGGCCCTCACCCCGGCAGAGGATGGCGGGATCGGTGATCCCGTAGGTCCGCCTACTCCGCCGATGGCGCCGGGGTCCGCCGCCGGCCGGCGCGGCGGGCGCGCAGGACCTCCCAGACGCCCGGCAGGAGCGAGAGGACGATGATCATCAGCACCACCAGCGAGAAGTTCTTCTGCACGAAGGGAAGGTTGCCGAAGAGATAGCCGGCCACGGTGCACAGCAGCACCCAGGCCACGCCGCCGACGACGTTGTAGCTCATGAACCGTCCGTAGCTCATGCTCCCTAGGCCGGCCACGAAGGGCGCGAAGGTGCGCACGATGGGCACGAAGCGGGCGATGATGATGGTCTTGCCGCCGTATTTCTCGTAGAACTCGTGGGTGTAGGCGATGTGCTCGGGCTTGATGACGCGGACGCGCCGGGCGTTGAGCAGGCGGTGCCCCAGGAAGTGCCCCACCCAGTAGTTGACCGTGTCGCCGAGCACGGCGGCGAGGATCAGGGCGGCGATCAGGACCCAGATGGAGAGCGAGCCGTTGGCGGCGAAGGCGCCAGCCGCGAAGAGCAGGGAGTCGCCGGGGAGGAACGGCGTCACCACCAGCCCCGTCTCGCAAAAGACGATGGCGAACAGGAGCAGGTACGTCCAGGCGCCGTATTCCTGGATGATGGGGCTCAGGTGCCTGTCCAGGTGCAGGACGAGGTCGAGCAGTTGCTTCAGGAATTCCATGGCTCCTCAGGATGCGCCGCGGACGGCCGGAGCGGTGAAGACTACGGGGTCCCCAGATGGAAGTCCAGCGTGGAGGGCCGTTCGGGCAGAATCCGTGCACAATATCGCCCGTGACGCTGCCGATCCTTCTCGTCCTCATCCTGCTCGTGGCCGTGGTGGTCGTCTTCGCCGCGGAGTGGCTGCCGGTGGACGTGGCCACGCTGCTGCTGCTGTGCATCCTGGTGCTCACCGGGATCCTGGACGTCGAGGAGGCCTTCTCCGGATTTTCCAACGACATCATCGTCATCCTAGCCTCGATCTTCGTCCTTGCCGGGGCGCTGATGAAGGGCGGGGTCATGGACCACCTGGGTGATGCGATCCACCGCCTCGCCGGCGGCAGCCGCGCCAAGGTGCTGCTGTGCGTGATGCCGGTGACCACCTTCGTCTCCTCGTTCATGAACAACACCACCACCACGGCGGTGCTGATGCCGGCGGTGCTCGGCGTGTGCCGGCGGAGCAAGGTGAGCGCGAGCAAGGTGCTGATCCCCCTGGCCTACGCCTCGATGCTGGGCGGCACCTGCACGCTCATCGGCACCTCCACCAACGTGGCCGCGAGCGGCTACATCAAGACGGCGGGCCTGGCGCCCTTCTCCATGTTCGAGTTCCTGCCGGTGGGCCTGTCGGTGTGCGTGGCCGGCATCCTCTACATGGTCTTCCTGGGGCACCGGCTGCTGCCCGAAACCCGCGAGGCCAGCCTCGTAACGGACTACGCCATGCGGGAGTACCTCTCGGAGGTGGTGGTAACCCCCGGCTCGCCGCTGGCGGGCAGGGCCCTGCGCGACTCGCGCCTGGCCCAGATGGGACTGCAGGTGCGGGCCGTGCTGCGCGGCGACCGGCGGCTGGACGCCGAGCCCCACGTGACGCTGGAGGAGGGAGACCTGCTGATCGTCCAGGCCGGCCGCGAGGGGCTGCTCCAGGTCAAGGACACGGCGGGCATCGAGATCCGGCCGGACATCAAGCTGCGCGACCGGGACCTGGTCGGCGAGACGATGCGGATCGGCGAGGCGCTGCTGATGCCGCAGTCGGCGCTGATCGGGCGGAACCTCGCGGAGTTGGACTTCCGCCGCCGCTTCGGCGTGACGGTGATCGCCATCTACCGGCGCGGGCACGCCCTGGCGACCCGGCTCTCGGGCCTGCCGCTGCGGGCCGGCGACGTGCTGCTGCTCCAGGGCCGGCCCGAGCGGTTCCGCTCGCTGGCCGACAACGCCGACCTCTGGATCCTGCAGGAGACCGAGCATCAGCCGGCGCGGCGGCGCAAGGGGCTTTACGCCGTGGGGATCTTCCTGCTCGCCGTGCTCGCCTCCTCCTTGGGCTGGGTGCCGCTCCCCATCGCCTTCCTGCTGGCGGCGCTGGGGGTGATCGCGACGCGGCTGGTCACCATGGAGGAAGCCTACAACCTCATCGACTGGCGGCTGCTGATCCTGATCGCCGGCATGACCTCCTTCGGCCTCGCCATGCAGAAGACGGGTGCGGCCGGCTACGTGGCCGGGCTGATCGTGGACTGGGTCAACCCGCTCGGCACGGAAGCCGTGATGCTGGCCTTCATCGTGCTGACCATGCTGCTCACGCAGCCGATGTCGAACGCCGCGGCAGCCCTGGTGGTGCTGCCGGTGGCGTTGAGCACGGCCCAGCGGCTGGGGCTCGACCCGCGGGCCTTTGCGGTGCTCGTCACCCTCTCGGCGTCGCTCTCCTTCATCACTCCGTTCGAGCCGTCGTGCCTGATCGTCTACGGGCCGGGCAAGTACCGCTTCCGGGACTTCGTGACCGCCGGGACGCCGCTGACCGCGCTGGTGGTCCTGGTCATCCTGCTGCTGGTGCCGCTGCTCTGGCCTCTGCGCTGACCGCCGCGTCCAGGCAGGCGCGCAGGCGCGCGGCCAGAACGCGGACGGCGGGCTGGAAGATCATGTGCTCGTGGCGGCCGGGGACCAAGTGGACCTCGACTGCGGCGGCGAGGCCGGACCAGCCCAGCGTCTCGTCGCCCGCGGCCTCCACCCCCTGCTCGGCCCGGAACAGGGTGATCCGTCCGGGGTAGGGTCCCGGGCGGAAACCCTGGAGAGCGAGCTGGTTGCCCTGGAACACCGCCAGGTAGCGGCGGGCTTGGCGGAGGTCGAAGTCCGGCGGGATCTGGCCGGCGGCACGGGCCAGCTCAATGACGCGGCGGAGGCGATCCTCCGCCGCGGGCAGGGCGCGCAGCTCCGCGGCCGAGACGGGCAGGATCTCCTGGAACGCGCGGGCGAGCAGCTCGGCGTCGTCCCAGAGCCCGGCCCGGCCCAGCCGGGCGGCGCTGGTGTCGAAGAGCGCGAGCAGCTCGACCGGGCGGCCCTGCGCGGCGAGGCGCCGGGCCATCTCGTAGGCCACGTAGCCGCCGAAGGACCAGCCCCCCAGGCGATAGGGGCCTGCGGGATCGGCGGCCGTCAGCGCGGCCAGGGCGCGCTCGACGATCTCCTCCATGCGGGTCAGCGGCTCTTCCCCCTCCACCAGGCCCTGGGCCTGGAGGCCGTAGAAGGGCTGGCCGGGACCCAGCTCGCGGGCCAGCTCGGCGTAGCAGAGGACCGTCCCGCCCGCGGGATGGACGCAGACGAACGGCGGCTGGTCCCCCCGGGGCTGGATCGTCACCAGGCCAACCGCGCCGCGGCGGGCGGGCCGCTCCGGCTCCTCGCCGGGCCGGCCGTAGCCGAGCTTCTCGGCGAGGGCGAGGGTCTCCTCGCCCAGCCGGTGCCCCTGGAAGGCCGTGCGCCAGCGGTCGGCCACGGTGGGGTCTACCCGAGAGTGCTCGTGGAACTTCACGTCCCCCAGCATCTTGGCGAGCGGGTGGATGCCGTCCGTCATCCGCCGCTCCTTGCTCTTGTAGGGCTCCAGCATGTCGGGATGGAGCTCGATGCCCAGGAAGCCGCAGAGGCCGCGCAGCGCCGGCTCGGGGTCGCGCACGAGGTCTTCGAAGTGGATCCGGTGCCAGCGGCCGGCGGGCAGCCCCGCCAGGAAGTCGAGGATGTTTCGGTGGCTCACCCACCAGACCAGCTCGCCCAGCTCGCGCGGGGTGAAGTCGTGCCCGTGGCGGAAGAAGAGCTGGTCGATCTTCGCCTCCTCGAAGGAGAGCATCATGCCCAGTGGGTGGCGAACCAGGTGGATGAAGCGGGCGTCCGCGAAGTCCTCCTCGGCCCGCGCCAGGATGGCCGGGTCGAGGGCGTAGGAGGGGGTCTTGTCCACCAGCAGGCGATCGCCGATCCACTCCTGGAAGCGGCGGTAGAACTCCTTGGTGGAGGTCCCCCGGCGCTCGAGCTCCTCGACGATCCCGCGCGCCCGGCCGGCGTCGCACCCCTGGACCTCCATGACGGCGCGCAGCAGGCCCTCCAGCCAGAAGGAGAACTTGCCGGAGAAGGCCGCCTTGCGCTCGGCCAGGGTGTTGAAGGAGAGGAGGTCCAGCTCCGGCGGCGCGAACAGGCGCGGGTTGCCGGCGAGCATGACGCGCAGCAGGGTGGAGCCCGACCGTGGGGGCGAGAGCACGAAGGCCGCCGGCGGGTTGGGCGCCGCCGGCCGCTCCGGGAACGGGGAGAGCGGCGGGATCAGGGCGCGCAGGCGCGCGGTCTCCGCCGGGCCGATGCGGCGCGCCGGGCGCTCCACGGCGGCCGGAGCGGCGGCCGGCAGCGACTCCCGGCCGAAGATCTTCTCGACCGCCTCGGGGTGGTTCTCGCCCAGGTAGCGGGCGAAGGACGCCACGTCGGGAGCGTCGAACAGGGCCGTCACGTAGACGTAGCGGCCGAGCTTCTTCTCCAGCCGGTTGATGAAGACGGCCGCTTTCAGCGAGTCGCCGCCCAGCTCGAAGAAGCCGTCGCGCGCGCCCACGCGGTCTATGTGGAGGATCTCCTGCCAGAGATCGGCGAGGAAGCGCTCCAGCGGGGTCGCGGGCTCGGCGTAGGCGCCGGCGAGGTCGGGGCGCACCCCCGCGGGCGGGGGCAGGGCCTTGCGGTCCACCTTGCCGTTGCGGTTGAGCGGCAGGGTGTCGAGGGCTACGAAGGCGGACGGGATGAGGGCCTCGGGCAGGCGCTCAAGGAGAAACGAGCGCAGCTCGGTCACCGAGGGCCGGGCCTCCTCCTGGGGCACGAAGTAGGCCACCAGGCGGCGGTCGCCGGGGGTGTCCTCGCGCACCACGGCCACGCTCGCGGACACGGCCGGATGGCGCTCGAGGGCGGCCTGGATCTCCCCCAGCTCCACGCGCAGGCCGCGGATCTTGACCTGGTGGTCGGTCCGCCCGAGGAACACCAGGCGGCCGTCCGGGAGCCGGCGGGCGAGGTCGCCGGTGCGGTAGAGCCGCTCTCCAGGAGCGCCGAAGGGGTCGGGCACGAACCTCTCGGCGGTCAGATCCGGCCGGCGGAGATAGCCGCGGGCCACGCCGATGCCGCCGAGGAAGATCTCGCCAGCCATCCTCACCGGCACGGGCTCCAGGGCGGCATCGAGGAGGTAGACGCGCGCTCCCGCGATGGGCCGGCCGATGGAGATCTTCTCGATCCGCTCGACGGTTTGCGGGTCGAGAGGGATCGCCTCGGCCGTGGCCAGGATGGTGGCCTCGGTGGGGCCGTAGACGTTGAAGAACGTGACGGGCCGTCCCGCGGCCCGGCCGTGGTGGGCCAGGATCGCCAGCTTGGCGAGCGACGGGCTCTCGGCGCCGGAGACCAGGACGGAGAGCGAGGGCGGGATCCGGCGCTCGCCGGCGGCCACCGCGTCGGCCATCTGGTTGAGCAGGGAGGCCGGCACGTTCATCTTGGTCACGCCGGTGCGCTCGCAGGCGTCGATCAGCTCGGCCATGGCCGCGGCCGGCGGCGGCACGGCCAGGGCGGCCCCCACGGCGAGGGGCACGAAGATCTCCTCGCAGGAGACGTCGAAGGAGAGCGAGACGATCTGGGACTGGCAGTCGCCGGGCCTCAGGCCGAACAGCTCCGCCATGGCCAGCACCCGGTGGACCAGGGAGCGATGCTCGATCATCACTCCCTTGGGCCGCCCGGTGGAGCCGGAGGTGTAGATGAGGTAGGCGAGATGGCCGCCGCCGGGCTCCAGGGCCGGGGCCGGCCCGCCGGCGTCCTCCTCTCCGCCGGCCTCGCCGTCCGCGTCGAGGCAGAGGACGGGCAGCCGGTCCGCCATTCCTTCGGGTAGCCGGCCGCGGAGGTGCGGCTGGGTGAGGAGGACGGCCGCGCCGGTGTCTTCCAGTTGGAAGGTCAGCAGCTCCGCCGGGTTGCCCGGATCGAGCGGCACGTACGCGCCGCCGGCCTTGAGGATGCTGAGGATCGCGACGATCGCTTCCGGCGAGCGCTCCATCCGGAGGGCCACAAGCGAGTCAGGCCCGACGCCCAGGCGGCGCAGCCGCCGCGCGAGGCGGCCGGCCCGCTCGTTCAACTCGCCGTAGGTCATCCGGCGCTCGCCCGCGATCAGGGCCGGCGCGTCGGGAGCCTCGGCCGCGCGGCGCTCGAACAGCCGGTGCACGGGGAGGTCCGAGGGGTAGTCCGCGCCGGCTCCGCTCCAGGCGAGGATCTCCGCGCGGCCGGCCGCGCTCAGGAGGGGCAGGTCCTCTATCCGCACGGTAGGATCCGCGGCGAGGCCCTCCAGCAGGGCGTCGAGGCTGGCGAGGAGGCGGTCCGCGGCATCCGCCTCGAACCGGCGGCCGTCGAAGGCCATACGCAGCCGCAGCCGGTCCCCCTGGGGGGAGGCCACGAGCGTCAGCGGGTAGTTGGTCTTCTGGAACGGCCGGACCCCTATGACGCGCAGGGCAGGCCCGCCGTCTTCCCGGCTGGCGGCAGGCTCGAGCGGGAAGTTCTCGTAGACCACCAGGCTCTCGAAGAGCGGCCGGCCGCGGGGCACCTCGCTCCAGCCCTGGATCTGGACGAGCGGCGCGTACTCGAACTCGCGGGCCTGGAGCTGCTCGTCCTGGAAGTTCCGCAGCCACGCCAGGGCGGACGCTGCGGGCTCGACGCGGGCGCGGACCGGCAGGGTGCTGATGAACAGGCCCACCATGGACTCGACGCCGGGCAGCGCGGCCGGGCGGCCCGAGGAGGTGGAGCCGAAGACCACGTCCTCCTCGCCGCCTGCCCGGGCAAGCAGCACGGCCCAGGCCCCCTGGACGAGGGTGGCGGGGGTGAGCTGATGGCGGCGCGCCAGCTCCTGCAGGGCGGCCGTGGTCGCGGCGGACAGGTGGAGGTCGCGGCGGGCGTACTCGCCTTCCCTGCCGGCGGCGGGCGCGCCGGTCCGCTCGCCGGGCAGGGGCGTGGGGACCGTGAAGCCCGCCAGGGTCTGGCGCCAGAAGGCCTCGGCCCGGCCGAGGTCCTGGCGCTGGAGCCAGAGGATGTAGTCGCGGTACGGGCGCACGGGCGGGAGCTGCAGCTCAGCACCGCGCAGCCGGCTCTCGTAGAGGGCGAAGACCTCGCGCAGCACGAGGGGGAGCGACCAGCCGTCGAGGAGCAGGTGGTGGAAGCTCCAGGTGAGCTGGTGCTCGTCCGGACCGAGGCGGGCGAGGGTCAGACGCATCAGGGGCGGCCGGCCCACGTCGAAGCCCCGGCGGCGGTCCTGCCGCAGGAGGTCCTCCAGGCGGCGCTCCCGCTCCGCCGCCGGCAGGCCGTTCCAGTCCAGGACTGCGAAGGGCAGCTCGACGCGGCGGTGGACCATCTGCAAGGGCTTGTCCAGCTCCCGCCAGTGGAAGGACGTGCGCAGGACCGGCTGGCGCTCCGCCACCCGCTGCCAGGCCGCGGCGAAGGCCTCGATGTCCAGCGGCCCCTGGAGCGTGCAACTGAACTGGGTGAAGTAAACCTCCGGCTCCTCGGAGTACCTGCTATGGAACAGCATTCCCTGCTGAAGAGGAGAGAGCTCGTAAAGGGCCTCGAAATCGGCGGGGTTCATTCGGACGGGCTCCCTCCGAGGCTCGCCAGGAAACGGGCCAGCTCGTCGTCGCTCAGGTTCGCGGCCGCGAGGTCGGCTCCGGCCGGCACGGGCTGGGCTTCCGACGCGGCCCGCGCCACGGCCGGCGCGGCCTGCTGGGCCATCTCGGCCACGCAGGCCACGGTCTGCCCACGGAAGATGTGGACCGGGGAGAGCTCCAGGCCGGCCTCTCGGGCTCGCGCCACGATCTGGATGGCGAGCACCGAGTCGCCGCCCAGCTCGAAGAAGTTGTCGTGGACGCCCACCCGCGCGACGCCGAGGAGCTGGGCCCACAGACCGGCGAGGCACTCCTCGGCGGGCGTGCGCGGCGCCACGTAGACGGCATCTTCGCGCTCCGCGGCCGCAGCTTCCGGCGCGGGCAGGGCCTGGCGGTCCACCTTGCCGTTGGCGGTCAACGGCAGGGCGTCAAGGAGGACCCAGGTGGTGGGCACCATGTATTCCGGCAGCTTGCCGCGCAGGAAGACGCGGAGATCCTCGACCGCGGGCGCCTCGCTCTCGGCCGGCACCACGTAGGCCGCCAGGCGGCGGTTGCCCCGCGGCTCGCCCAGGGCGAGGACGACGGCGTCGCGCACGGCCGGATGGCGGCCCAGAGCGGCCTCGATCTCCCCCAGCTCGATGCGGTAGCCCTGGACCTTGACCTGCGTGTCCTCGCGACCGAGGAACTCGATATTGCCGTCCGGCAGGTAGCGGCCGAGGTCGCCGGTGCGGTACAGCCGCTCGCCGGTCGCGGGGTGACGCAGGAAGGAGGCGCGGGTCTTCTCCTCGTCCCCCCAGTAGCCGAGGGCCACGCCGATGCCGCCGATGTACAGGAGGCCGGGCACCCAGACCGGCCGCGGCTCCAGAGCGGCGTCGAGCACGTGGAAGGTCTGGTTCACCATCGGCTTGCCGTAAGGGATGCTCGTCCAGGAGGGATCGACCTCCCGGGTAGGATAGAGGATCGACCAGATGGAAGCCTCGGTGGCGCCGCCCAGGCTCCAGATCTCGGCCGCGGGCACCAAGGCGCGGATGCGGTCCGGCAGCGAGACCGGTATCCAGTCGCCGGACATCATCACCAAGCGCAGCCACGGCGGGCGGGCCTCCGGCCGGCCGGTGGCGTACTCGGTGAACATCTCCATCAGGGCCGGCACGGTGTCCCACAGGGTCACGCCGTGCCGCGCCACCAGCTCGGCCCAGCGGGAGGGGTCGCGCCGCGCCTCGGGCTCGGGCAGCACCAGGGCGCCGCCAGCCGCGAGCAGGCCGAAGATGTCCCACACCGAGAGGTCGAAGTTCAAGGCCGAGAGGGCGAGCACGCGGTCCTCCGGTCCCACGCGGAAGCGGCGGTTGACGTCGAGCACGGTGTTGACCGCGCCGCGGTGGTTGATCATCACGCCCTTGGGCTGGCCGGTGGAGCCGGAGGTGAAGATCACATAGGCGAGGTCGCCCGGGCCCTGGACGCGCGGCAGCGGTCCGGCGTTCTCTTGTGGATCGTCCGCGCCGACAGGCACGCGGAAGAGACCCTCCGGCCACGCGAGAGCCTCTTCCAGGCGCGGCTGGACGAGAGCGATCCGGGCGCGGCCGTTCTCGATCAGATAGGCGAGCCGCTCGGCGGGCAGAGTGGGGTCCACCGGCAGGTAGGCCGCGCCCGCTTCCAGGATGGCCAGCACGGCCACCACCTGTTCCCAGCCCTTCTCCATCACTACGGCGATCAGCTCGTTGGGCCGGGCGCCCAGCTCGCGCAGGCGCCGGGCGAGGGGGGTGGCGCGGCAGGCGAGCTCGCCGTAGGTGAGCGTGCGGTCCGGAGCGATGACGGCGGCCCGCTCGGGATGGCGGGCGGCCCGCTCATGGAACAGCTCGTGGAGCAGGGCCTCGCCCCGCGGACCGAAGGACTCGGCCGTGGCGTTGACCTCGGCGCGCTGGGCGAGCTGCGCGGGCGGCATCAGGAACGAGGCGGTCACCGGCCGGCGCCACGCCTCCTCGCCCTCGGCCCCCTCCTGCGCCAGCCGGCCGACGAGCCGCTGATAGGCGTTGAACATATCGTCCAGCAGGCCAGGGGGGAACAGCTCCTCGACGGCGTCCCAGTTGAGGACCAGGGCGCCGGCCTGCTCGAAGACCTGGTGGTCGAGCCAGACCTGGGGCGTCTGCGTGATGCTGTAGATGGCCTCGGCCAAAGCGGGTGTGGAGGCGCCGGCGCTCTGGCGGGCCGCCTGCTGGGTCTGGGCGAGGGTGCTGGTGAAGACCACGGGCATGGCCGCGCCCAGATGGCCGCGGCGCGCCCGCGCCAGCTCGCGGACCACCCGGACGCCGCCCACCAGACGGTGGTCGAGGTCTGTCCACAGCCGCTCCTGCAGCCGCTTTCCCCGAGTCTCGAAGCTCTCGCCCGGGGTCGAGGCGTCCACCTCCAGCAGGGTGAGCGAGGTGAAGTCGCCGATCACCTGGTCCACCTGTGGATGGACCGGCAGGCGGTTGAACAGCGTCAGGTTGAGCGTGAACCGCGGGCTCTTGCTCCAAGTGGTAAGGATCTCGGAGAAGGCCGCCATCACGGCCGCCGAGGCGGTCAGGCCGCAGGCCGCGGCGCGGGCCTGGAAGCGGCCCCAGGGTTCGGCGCCGAGCAGGGCGCGGCGCCGCTCGAAGCGGGGCTGGGCCAGGGCCGCGGGGCTCTTGGCCAGCGGCAGCTCCGGCCCCGGCGGCAGGGTCGCGAGGTGGTCCCGCCAGTACTCCAGCGAGCGGCGCCAGGCTTCCGTCTCCCGCAGGGCAAGCTCCATCATCACGTAATCACGGAAGGTGATCTCCAGGGGTGGCAGCTCGGCCGCAGGATCGAGGTACAGGCGCACCAGCTCGCGGCCCAGCAGGGTCGAGCTCCAGGCGTCGTAGATCAGTGCGTCACGGCTGATGTGGAGGCGGATGCGGTCTTGCCCGCCAGGGCCGTCCAGCAGGGTGGCCCGCAGGTCGAAGAGCGGCCAGCGATCCGTCTGCAGCACCTGATGGGACAGCTCCTCGCGCACCCGGGCCAGCTCCGATTCCACGACCTCGCGGGGCCGGCCACGCAGGTCGAGCACCTCGACCCGGTAGGGCGGCACGGCCTCCAGCACCTGCTGCCGGCCGTCGGGGAGGAAGACGGCCCGCAGCATGTCGTGCCGGTTGATGAGCCGCTGCCAGGCGCGCTCGAAACGGCGCAGGTCCAACTCGGCGCTCTCGATCTCCAGGTAGCTGTGGGTCGCGACCCCGCCCAGCTCGAAGGCGCCGCTACGGCCCACCCAGTAGGCCTGCTGGACATCGGTGAGCGGGAAGGGCTGATAGCGCTCCTCCGGCCTCGGCACCAGGGCCGGCAGGTCGACCCCGCCGCCGCCCTCGCCCAGCAGGCGCCGGACCTCGTCCGCCAGGCGGGCCACGGTGGGGGCCTGGAACAGGGAGCGCAGGGGGAGGTTGACCCCGCAAGCCCGGCCCAGGCGCGCCACGAGCTGGGTGGCCTTGAGCGAGTGTCCGCCGAGGTCGAAGAAGTCGTCGTGGATGCCGGGAGTCGGCACGCCCAGCACCTCGCCCCAGATCGCCGCCATCCGCGCCTCCAGATCGTCCCGTGGGGCCGTCCGCTCGCGGGCGGCGGGCGCCTCGGGAGCCGGCAGGGCCGCGCGGTCCACCTTGCGGTTGGGCGTCAGGGGAATGGCTTCGAGCGTCACGAACGCCGACGGGATTGCGTAGGCCGGCAGCAGCTCCCGGAAGAACGGGCGGAGCGCCGCCGGGGAGAGATCGGGCGCCGCCTCGCCCTCCGGTGTGCGCCGGGGCACGACGTAAGCCACCAGGCGGCGCTCGCCGTCCTCCTCGCGGGCGATCACTACCGATTCAGCGATCCCCGGATGGCGCGCCAGGGCCGCCTCCACCTCCGCCGGCTCGATGCGGAAGCCGCGGATCTTCACCTGGGCGTCGGCGCGACCGGCGAACTCCACCCCGCCGTCCGGCCGGTAGCGGCCGAGATCGCCGGTGCGATAGACGCGGTCGCCGGGATCCTCCGTGAACGGGTTGACCGGGAACCGCTCACGGGTGAGGGCCTCGTCGCCCAGGTAGCCGAGGGCGAGGTAGGGCGTGCGGATGCGGATCTCGCCCAGCTCGCCCACGCCCGCGAGGCCACCCTGGGGGTTCACGACCAGGAGCTGTACGCCATCGATGCCGCGCCCCACTGGCAGGGCCTGCCGGCCGGGCTCGCCCGCCGGCCCTTCCACGGGGTGGAAGCCCATGGCCTGCGGGGTCTCGGTGGCGCCGTAGAAGTTGACGCAGCGGGCGCCGGGAGCGAGCGTCCGCAGCCGGGCCACGTCCCGTCCGGTCAGCAGATCGCCGCCAAAGAAAGCGAGACGCAACGCCGGAAGAGAGCCGGGGACGGCGTTGGGCGCCTGAGCCAGCATCTGGACCAGCGCGGGCGTCACGTGGACGACGCTCACCCGCTCGCGGGCGAGCCAGGCGAGGAGCCGGCCGGGATCCTCATAGGTGCCGGGGTCCGGCACGCGCAGTTCCGCTCCCAGCGCGAGGGGGGTGAAGAGATCCCGCAGCAACGGATCGTGCGCCAGGCCCGAGAGCAGGGCGAAGCGGTCGCCCGCCTGCAGGCCGAACGTGCGGGCGTGCCAGCCCAGGAAGTGGGAGAGCGGCCCGTGGGCGCCCAGGATGCCTTTGGGAGTTCCGGTCGAGCCGGAGGTGAAAGCCACATAGGCGAGATCGTCCGGCGCCACCGCGATGGCCGGCGGCCTTGGGTCCTCTCCTTTCAGGTCCGCGGGCACGAGCCGGCAGCGCAACGGCAGGGCCGCCAGCGTCTCCTCCATTTCTGCCGGCAGCGGCTCCGCCTCCGCCGGCCGCACCAGGACCCGGGGATCCGCGAGGCGGAGATACGCAGCCAGCCGGGCCGCGGGGTACGCGGGATCGAGGAGGAGGAAAGCCCCACCGGCCTTGAGCGTCCCCAGCACGGCCCAGGCGAGGGAGGCGGACCGCCACGCGTCGATCGCCACCACCTCGCCGGCCCGGAGCCCGGAGGCGGTCAGGCGCCGCGCGAGCCGGTTCGCCTGCGCATCCAGCTCACCGTAGGTCCAGATCTCCTCACCGCCGGCGACGGCGATCTGCTGCGGGGCGGCGAGCGCCCGCCGGACGAACAGCTCGTGGACGGGGACCAGACCGGGATCGCGGACGAGAGGCGCGGCCGGATCGGGCAGCACGGCCCGGGCCGCCGGGGTCAGCAGGGAGACCGAGTCGATCCGGACCTCCGGGTACTCCACCACGGCGGCCAACAACGCCTCGAGCTGGACTAGGGTCTCCGCCATCCGCGGCCGGTCGAAGAGGATGGCGTTGTAGACCAAGCGGAGCTGGATGGTGTCTCCGACCTCGCTGACGTACAGCGTCAGGTCGAACTTCGAGGGCGGCGCTGCGGCAGCCAGCTCCTCGATGGCGAGGCCCGGCAGCTCGATCCGCTCCAGCCCCAGGTTGAGCACGTTGAAGAAGACCTGGAACAGCGGGGTCCGCGCGAGATCGCGGTCCGGGTGCAGCTCCGCCACCAGCTTTTCGAACGGCAGCTCCTGATGAGCGTAGGCCCCGAGCGCCTCCTCCCGCACGCCCGCCAGCAGCTCGCGAAAGGGCGGATTGCCGCCGAGGCCGGAGCGCAGCACAAGCGTATTGATGAAGAAGCCCAGCATCCCTTCGACCTCGGCGCGGTTGCGTCCCGCGATGGGAGAGCCCACCACGATGTCATCCTGGCCGCTCAGCCGGTGCACCAGCACCTTGAAGGCGGCGAGCAGCGTCATGAAGAGCGTCGCCCCTTCGCGCCGGTTGAGAGTCCGGATACCGGCGCTCAACTGCGACGACAGGGAGAGCGATTCGCTCCCGCTGCGGAAGCTCTGCAGGGCTGGCCGGGGCCGGTCGGTGGGGAGGTCCAGGACCGGCAGCTCGCCGGCGAGCCGGCCCTTCCAGTACTCGAGCTGGTGCGCGAGGGCCTCGCCTTGGAGCCAGGAGCGCTGCCAGATGGCGAAGTCGGCGTACTGCAGGGTGGGCTCGGGGAGGGGCGATGGCCGGCCCTGGACGAACGCTCCATACAGGGCCCCCAGCTCGCGGATGAGCACACCCATCGACCAGCCGTCAGTAAGGATGTGATGCTGCGCGACGAGGAAGGCGTGCTCGTCGTCCGCCGTCTGCAGGAGGAGCGCCCGCACCAGTGGTCCGACGGCAAGGTCGAAAGACCGGCCGCCCTCCTCCGCCAACCGGGCCGCCAGCTCGGTGTCCCGCCGCTCCGCCGGGAGGCTCCGGAGATCGATACACGGCAGCGGCACGCCGGCGGCAGGCGCGATCCGCTGCACGGGCTGGCCGTCGCGCGATGGGAAGGTCGTGCGCAGCGACTCGTGCCGGCGCGCCAGCTCGTCTAGGGCTCCGGCGAGCGCCATCCGGTCGAGCCGGCCCCGCAGGCGCACCGGCAGCGCCAGGTTGTAGGCGGAGGTGCCCGGCTCCAACCGGTCGAGAAACCAGAGCCGCTCCTGGGCGAAGGAGAGCGGCGGGCCCCCGGCGCCGGTCCGTGGCACAAGGGGCGGGGCTTCCTCCCCCTCTCCCGCCCGCCGGGCGGCCTCGGCCGCAGCCGCCAGGGTTGCCACCGTGGTCGCCTCGAACAGGCGCCGCACGGGGAGGTCGATCCCGAGGGTCGCACGCAGCCGGGAGACGACCCGGGTGGCCAAGAGCGAGTGGCCGCCGAGGTCGAAGAAGTCGTCCCGGGCACCGATCCGGGGGAGGCCGAGCACCTCGGCCCAGACCCCGGCCACGATCTCCTCGGCGGGGGTGCGCGGCGGCTCGTAGCCCTCCGGCGCCTCTGGCCCAAGGGCTTCCGGCTCCGGCAGGGACTGCCGGTCCACCTTGCCGCTGGGGGTGAGGGGGAACTCCGGCAGCAGGACGAGGGCCGAGGGCACCATGTACTCCGGCAGCGCGCCGCGCAGGAAGCGGGTCAGATCCGCAGGCGAGGGGGACTCCCCGGGCAGGGCCACGACGTAGACCACCAGCCGCCGGATGCCGCCGCCACGCTCCCGGGCCACCACGGCCGCCGCGCGCACCTGGGGATGGCCGGCGAGGACCGCCTCGATTTCCCCTGGCTCGACGCGGAAGCCGCGGATCTTGACCTGGCTGTCAGCTCGGCCGAGGAACTCCAGCGTGCCATCGGGGAGCAGGCGGGCGAGGTCGCCCGTGCGGTAGAGGCGCTCGCCGGGCTGCCCCGGCTGCGGGGAGGGGACGAACCGCTCGGACGTCAGATCGGGTCGATGCAGGTAGCCGCGGGCGAGCCCATGGCCGCCGATGAAGACCTCTCCCGGCGTGCCGAGTGGAAGCGGCAGCCCGCGGCGGTCCAGGAGCAGGACCTGCAAGTTGGCGATGGGGCGGCCGATGGGCGGCAGCCGCGGCCAGAGGCCCGGATCGTCCGACAAGCGGAGCGCGGTGACCACGTGCGCCTCGGTGGGCCCATAGTGGTTGTGCAGGGTGCAGCCCGGCAGGCGGCGGAACAGCTCGGCCAGCGCGCCGGTGGCCTGGAGCTGCTCGCCAGCGGTGACGATCTCTCGCAGAGAGGTGGGTAGCAGACCCCGCTCGAGGGCCGTCTCGGCGAGCTGCTGGAGGGCCACGAAGGGGAGGAACAGGCGCTCGATACGGCCCTCGGTCAGGACCCGCAGGAGCGCGGCCGGATCGCGCCGTTCCTCCTCGGAGATCAGCACCAGGGTGCCGCCCGCGCCCCAGGTGGCGAAGATCTCCTGGAACGACACGTCGAAGCTGAGGGAGGCGAACTGCAGGGTGCGCAGCGGTCCCGGCACCGAGGCGCGGAGCTGCCAGGCGATCATGTTGGCGAGCGCTCCGTGGCTGAGCGCCACTCCCTTGGGGCGGCCGGTGGATCCGGAGGTGTAGAGCACGTAGAGCATGTTTTCCGGCTGGACGACGCTCCCGGCGGCGCTCTCCACATCGATCTCCGCGTCATGGCTGCCACCGAGGAGGAGGAGCTGGACGCCGCGGTTGGCGAGCCCTTCCGGCAGGACTCCGAGCAACGGCTCGCGGGTCACCAGCACCCGCATGCGGGACTCCTCCACCATGAAGGCCAAGCGCTCCCGCGGGTAGGCGGGGTCCAGGGGGGCATAGGCACCGCCGGCCTTCAGGACGGCGAGCAGGGCGATCATGGCGTCCAGCGAGCGATCGAGGCAGAGCCCCACCACCGCGTCCGGCCCGGCGCCGCGCCGCCGCAGGGCGCACGCCAGCCGGTTCGCCCGCCGCTCCAGTTCGCCGTAGGTCAGCCGTTCGCTGCCGTGCTCGACGGCCATCACCTCGGGCGACCGGCGCGCCTGGGCCTCGAACCGCTGGATGACCAGGATGTCCTCGCGCCACCCGGCGGCGGTGTCGTTCCACTCCACGAAGACCTGGTGGCGCTCGGCCCCGGAGAGCACCGGCAGGCTGGAGAGGGGCCGATCCGGTACGGCGGCCGCCTCCCGGAGGAAGGTCTCGTGGACCCCCAGCAGGCGCCGCACCGTTGCGGGATCGAAGAGGTCGGTGTTGTACTCCAGCAGACCTCGCAGCCGGCCCTCGCTCTCCTGCCAGAAGAGTGTGAGGTCGAATTTGGCGGTGCCGCTGTGCAGTGCCAGCGAGCGGAGCGCCAAGCCGCCGAGGTCCGCCTCCGGCCGCGGCTGGTTCTGCAGCACCAGCATGACCTGGAACAGGGGGTTGCGGTCGAGCGAGCGCTCGGGCTGCAGCTCCTCCACCAGCTTCTCGAAGGGTAGGTCCTGGTGGGCATAGGCGCCCAGGGCCGTCTCGCGCACGCGCCCCAGCAGCTCGCCGAAGACTGGATCCCCAGCGAGGTCGGCGCGCAGCACCAGCGTGTTGGCGAAGAAGCCGATCAGCCGCTCGAGCTCGACGCGGTTGCGGTTGGCCACCGGAGTGCCGACCGGCACGTCCTCCTGTCCGGTGAGCCGGCCGAGCAGGGCCTGCCAGGCCGCCAGCAGAGCCATGAACAGGGTCACCCCCCGCCGCCGGGCAAGGTCGTGCAGTGCCGCCGTCAGCTCACTGGAGAGATCGAAAAGGATATAGGAGCCCCGGAAGCTCTCGACGGAGGGCCGGGGCCGATCCAGCGGCAGCTCCAGGGGGACGACGCCCGCGAGCTGGCGCCGCCAGTAGCCGAGCTGGGCTGCCAGCACCTCGCCCTGCAGCCAGGACCGCTGCCAGACGGCGAAGTCGGCGTACTGCACCGGCAGCTCCGGCAACCGCGACGGCCGCTCCGAGCAGACGGCCCGGTACAGCTCGATCAGCTCCTGGGCGAGGACGCCCGTGGACCAGCCGTCCGTGATGATGTGATGGAGGTTAAGGAGGAGGACATGATCCGCCGCCGCCGCCCGCAGCAGGGTGGCGCGGGCCAGGGGGCCGCGCGCCAAGTCGAACGGCCGCCGCGCGTCCTCAGTGGCAATGCGGTGCAGGGTGCCCTCGCGGGTGGGCTCCGGCAGGCCGGACAGATCGATGATGGGAACGTCGAGGTCCGGAGCGGGCGCGATGGCCTGGAACGGCTCGCCGTCGCGCTCGCCGAAGGTGGTGCGCAACGACTCGTGCCGGCGGGCGATCTCCCGCAGGCTCGCGGCGAGCACGGCCGGGGCCAGCGACCCTTCGAGGCGGAAGGCTGCCGGAATGCTGTAGAAGGCCGAGCCGGGCTCGAGCTGCTCCAGGAACCAGATCCGCTGCTGGGCGAAGGAGAGAGGCAGCGTTCCGTCCCGCGGCACGGGCATGATCGGGACCGCCCGCAAGGCGCCTCCCGACTCGACCTCCCGGGCCAGCGCCGCCACCGTGGGCCGCTCAAAAAGGGTGCGCAACGGCAGCTCGACGCCGAACACGTCGCGGATCCGGGAGATCACCTGACTGGCCAGGAGCGAATGCCCGCCGAGGTCGAAGAACTTGTCGTCCCGCCCCACGGCAGGCACGCCCAGGACCGCGGCCCAGATCCCGGCGAGCAGCTCCTCAGTGGGGGTCTGCGGCGCCGCCACCCGCTCGCCGGCGGGCCCGACCTCAGGGTCCGGCAGGGCCTTGCGGTCCACCTTGCCGTTGGGAGAGAGGGGGAGGGCGCCGAGGACCACGAAAGCCGTCGGCACCATGTGTGCCGGCAGGCTGGCACGCAGCGCCTCGCGTAGCCCGGCAGGGGATGGCGGCTCCTCCCGGCGCGCGGGCACGACGTAGGCCACCAGCCGTCGGTCCCCACCCTCGCCGCGGGCCACCACAACGCTCTCGCGCACCCCGGGCTGGCGGTCGAGCGCGGCCTCGATCTCCCCCAGCTCGATGCGGAAGCCGCGGATCTTGACCTGGAAGTCGAGCCGGCCGAGGTACTCGATGCGCCCGTCCGGCAGGTGCCGGGCGAGGTCTCCCGTCTTGTAAAGGCGCGCGCCCGGCTCCATGCCGCAGGGGTCCGGCATGAATCGCTCGGCCGTCAGCTGCGGCCGGCCCAGATAGCCGCGCGCGAGCTGCACGCCACCGATGTGCAACTCGCCGGTGACCCCGGCGGGCACCGGACGCATATCCCAGTCCAGCAGGTGGATGCGCTTGTTGGCCACCGGCCGGCCGATGGGTACACCCGCGCCGGCGCTCCCCGCTGCGCAGGGCTCGTAGGTGACGTCCACCGCCGCCTCGGTCGGACCGTAGAGGTTGTGCAGCTCCACTCCCGTGGGCAGATGCTGGAAGAAGCGGTCCCGTAGCTCGGCAGGCAGCGCCTCGCCGCTCGCGATCACCCGGCGCAGCGACGTGCATTGCGCGACCGCCGGCTCCTCCAGGAAGACCTGCAGCATCGAGGGAACGAAGTGGAGGGTCGTGACCCCCTCCCCGGCAATCGCGCGGATCAGGTAGGCGGAGTCCTGGTGGCCTCCCGGCCGGGCGATCACCAGCCGCGCTCCGGTCAGCAAGGGCCAGAAGAGCTCCCAGACCGAGACGTCGAAGCTGAAGGGGGTCTTCTGGAGCACCCGGTCCTCGAGGCCGAGCCCATAGATCCGCTGCATCCAGAGCAGCCGGTTGACGATCCCTCGGTGGGTGTTGATCGCGCCCTTGGGTCGGCCGGTCGATCCCGACGTGTAGATGGCATAGGCCGCCGAGCCGGGCACGGCGCCGGATCGCACCGGCCGGGCCGCCTCCGCCGCTGCAGGCCCGTCCGGTGCGTCGAGGCAGAGGATCCGCGGTCCACCCTCCTCTGGCAGCGGCAGCCCGGGCGCCAGCCGCTCCTGGGTCAGGAGCACCATCACCCGGGAGTCGGCGAACATCCAGGCGAGTCGCTCCCGCGGATAGGAGGGATCGATGGGCACGTAGGCGCCCCCGGCCTTGAGGATGGCGAGCAGGCCCACCACCATCTCCAGCGAGCGCTCGAGGCAGACCCCCACCAGGACCTCAGGTCCCACGCCCAGGCGCTGCAGGACGCGAGCCCAGCGGTTCGCTCGCGCATCGAGATCGGCGTAGCTCAGGACCTCTCCATCGAAGACAGCGGCCGCCGCGTCGGGAGAGCGCTCCGCCTGCTGCTCGATCAGCTCGTGGAGGCAGGCCTCCTCAGGCCAGGCCACGGCCGTATCGTTCCACTCGCACAAGATCTGCTGGCGCTCGCCTGCGGTGAGAAGGGGCAGCTCGGCGAGCCGCCGCTCCGGCTCCCGGACGATGACCGCGAGGAGCCTCTCCAGATGGCCCAGCAGGCGCTTCGCGGTCGCCGGAAAGAAGAGGTCGGTGTTGTATTCGAGACCTGTCACGAGCCCCTGGGGGGACTCGGCGAAGAGGAACAGGAGATCGAACTTGGCCGTGGTCTGGTCGCCGGCGAAGGTTTCTACGGCGAGGCCCGGCAGCGAGAGGTCCTGCCGCGGCGCGTTCTGGAGGACGACCATTACCTGGAAGATCGGGGCGTGGCTCAGGCTCCGTTCCGGGCGCAGCTCCTCCACCAGCCGCTCGAAGGGGAGGTCCTGATGGGCATACGCGCCCAGGGTGGTCTCGCGCACGCGTGCCAGGGCCTCACGGAAGGTGGGATCGCCCGCGAGCCCGGTCCGCAGCACGAGGGTGTTGACGAAGAAGCCGATCAGCGGCTCGATCTCCACCCGGTTGCGGTTGGCGACCGGCGAGCCCACCACCACGTCCTCCTGGCCGGTGACGCGGCAGAGGAGCGCCTGGGCGGCCGCGAGGAGGACCATGAAGAGGGTGGCGTCCTCCCGCCGGGCCAGGGCGTCCAGCTCCGCCAAGAGCCCGGGTGGCAGCACCCGGGTCTCGGCCGCTCCCCGGTAGCGCTGGACCGGTGGCCGCGGCAGGTCGGCCGGCAGCTCCAAGACCGGCGGCGCCCCCGCCAGCCGCTCGCGCCACCAGGCGACCTCCCTTTCGAGGATCTCGCCCGAGAGCCACCGCCGCTGCCATTGCGCGAAGTCGGCGTACTGGACCGGCAGCTCGGGCAGCGGCGGCGCCCCTTCGAGGAGGGCCCGGTAGAGCGCCGTCACCTCGCGGACAAGGATGCCCATCGACCAGCCGTCGCTCACGATGTGGTGCATCGTCAGGAAGGCCACGTGCTCCTCGGGCGTGAAGCGGAGCAGCACGGCGCGCAGCAGGGGACCCAGGGCGAGGTCGAACGGGCGGGAGGCCTCTTCGGTCGCGAGCCGCCGGGCCGCGGCGCGGCGCTCCCTGGCGGGGAGAGCCGAGAGATCGGCCAGCGGCAGGGGCGGCCTGGCCACCGGCAGGACGATCTGCACCGGCTCACCATCCCCGACGGCGAAGACGGTGCGCAACGCCTCGTGCCGGCGCACCACCTCCGCGAGGGCCCGCGCGAGGACGGGCAGGCGCAACGGCCCGGCGAGGCGCAGGCCGGTGAAGATATTATACGCTGGGCTGCCGGGCTCCAGCCGGTCGAGGAACCACAGCCGCTGCTGCGCGAACGAGAGCGGCAGCGGCCCGTCTCGGAGCACCGGCTCGATGGGCAGCGCCGCGCGCGCCGTGCAGGGCGCTGCGCCGAGCGCCGCCGCCAGCTCGGCTATGGTAGGGTACTCAAAGAGCTGACGCACGTGGATCGGCAGCCCCGCCTGGCCGGCGCGGGCGATCACCTGGAGCGACAGGAGGGAGTTTCCTCCCAGCTCGAAGAAATCGTCCTCCACCCCCACCCGCTCAACTCCCAGGACCTCGGCCCAGATCGCCGCCAGCAGGGTCTCGGTGGGGTTGCGCGGGGGCGTCCAACCGCCATCCGTGCCCGGGCGGCTCCGGTCAGGGGCGGGGAGGGTCCGGCGGTCCACCTTGCCGTTGGGGTTCAGCGGCAGCGCGTCGAGGAAGACCCAGGCGGCCGGGATCATGTACTCGGGGAGCACCGGCGCCAGGAACGCCCGCAGGGCGGAGGCATCGAGAACGGCGCCGTCCTTTGGCACGACGTAGGCCGCGAGGCGGCGGTCCCCCGGCGCGTCCTCACGCGCCAGGACCACGGCTTCCTTCACGGCCGGGTACCGCAGCAGCGCGGCCTCGATCTCCCCGAGCTCGATACGGAAGCCGCGGATCTTCACCTGGAGATCGAAGCGGCCGAGGAACTCGATGGCTCCGTCTCCCCGCCGGCGGACCAGGTCCCCCGTACGGTAGAGCCGCGCGCCGGGCTGGCCGCTCGCGGGATCGGGGATGAAGCGCTCGGCGGTCAGGTCGGGACGGCCGAAGTAGCCGCGGGCCAGGCCGTCCCCGCCGAGGCACAGCTCCCCTGGCACCCCGACCGGCACCGGCCGCTGCCAGCGGTCGAGCACGAAGGCCACGGTGTTGGCGATCGGCTGACCGATCGGCACGGTCGCGTCCGCCTCCCCCACCCTCTCGACGTGGTGCCAGGTGGCGTACGTGGTGCTCTCGGTCGGACCGTAGACGTGCAGCAGCCGCTGCGGCGGACCCTCCGTCAGCGCCCGCCGCACGGCCGAGGGGTCGACCGCCTCGCCGCCGAACAGGACGTGGGTCAGCGTCGAGAAAGCGTCCGGCACGACGCGGACCATCTGGTTGAACAGCGCCGTGGTGAGGAAGAGGGTGGTGATCCCCCGCTCGCGCAGGGCCGCCGCGAACTCCCCGGGCGACAGCGCAAGCTCGCGCGAGACCCCGACCAGACACCCGCCGTTGAGGAGCGCCCCCCAGACCTCGAACGTGGCGGCGTCGAAGGAGGTGTTCGACGCCTGGGCCACCCGGTCCCGCGGGCCGAGCTGCGCGTAGTCGGTCTCCCGCACCAGGCGGACCACGGCGCGGTGCGGCACCGCCACGCCCTTGGGCCGCCCCGTCGAGCCGGACGTGTAAATGATGTAGGCGAGATGCTCCGGCCCGGCCCCGCCGGCGAGATCGGCTTCGCTCTCGTCCGCCAGGGCTTCCTCCATGCCGTCGAGGAGGAAGACCTCCGGCGTCGGCATTGGCATGCGGTCGCGCAGCCGCTCGTGGACCAGAACGAGCGGCGCTCCGGAGTCCTCCAGCATGACGGCCAGGCGCTCCCGCGGATAGGCAGGGTCGAGCGGCAGATACGCGCCGCCGGCCTTGACGATGGCCAGCATGGCGACGACCAGGTCGAGCGAGCGCTCGGCGCAGAGGCCCACCGGCACCTCGGAACTGACGCCCAGGCGGCGCAGTCGGTGGGCCAGGCGGTTGACCCGGGCATTCAGGGCGGCGTAGGAGAGAGCTTCCTCGCCGAAGACCACGGCCGTAACGCCGGGAGTCGCTGCCGCCTGCTCCTCGAACAGCCCGGCGAGCGAGCGGTCCCGGGGGTAGGCCGTCGTGGTCACGTTCCAGTCGACGATCACCTGCTGCTCCTCGGCCGGGGCGAGGAGCGGCAGATCGGAAAGCCGGCGGTCCGGCCGGCTCGCGATGCCGGCGAGCAGCGCCTCGAAGTGCCCGGTCATGCGGGCAATCGTCGCCGGCTCGAAGAGGTTGCGGTTGTACTCGACATCGCCGGCGAGGCCCTCCAGGGTCTCGCCCAGGGTCCATCCCAGCTCGAACTTGGCGACGGCGCTGTCCACAGGGACCGGCGCCAGCCTCAGGCCCGCCAGCTCGACGGCCTGCATCGGCAGGTTCTGCAGCGCGAGCGTCACCTGGACGAGCGGCGGATGGCTCGGGTCCCGCTCGGGCTGCAACTCGTCCACCAGCAGCTCGAAGGGAAGATCCTGGTGGTCGTAGGCCTCGGAGGTTACCGCTCTGGCGCGCCGCAGCAGCTCGCGGCAGGTCGGATCCCCCGACAGGTCCACCCGCAGCGCCAGGATATTGGCGAAGAAACCGATCAGCCCTTCGACCTCCGAGCGGTTGCGGTTAGCGACCGGCGAGCCCACCACCACGTCCTCGCTGCCGCTGTAGCGAGAGAGCAGGGTGGAGAACCCGGCAAGCAGGACCATGAACAGCGTGCCCCCCTCGGAGAGGGCGAGGGCCTGCAGCCGGCCGGCGAGGTCCCTGGCGATCCGTACGGGGCGGTGCCCCGCCGGCGAGCCCTGGCCTGCCGCACGGGGGTGATCGAGCGGCAGCTCGATCAGGGGTGAAGCGCCGGCGAGGAGCTTCCTCCAGAAGGCGAGCTGCGACCCGAGCACCTCGCCCTGCAGCCATTCGCGCTGCCAGAGGGCGTAGTCCGCGTACTGGATGGGAAGCGGCGGCAGGAGCACGGGACCCCCCTGACGAAAGGTGGCGTAGAGGGCGGCCAACTCGCGGTTGAATACCCCCATCGACCAGCCGTCCGCGACGATGTGGTGCATGGCGAGGAGGGCCCAGTGCTCCCGGGGGGAGAGCCGCAGCAGGGCCAGCCGCAGAAACGGTCCTCTCGCCAGGTCGAACGGGTGGTTCGCGAAGCCGGCGGCGAGGAGCCGCGCCTCGGCCTGGGCCCCCACGAGGTCCAGGCCGGAGAGATCGGCGAGGGGGAGGACGAACGGGCGCGGCGGCGAGATCACCTGCCGTGGCTGCCCCCCTTGGGCGGAGAAGCTCGTCCGCAGCGACTCATGGCGGCGGACGATCTCCTCAAAAGTGCGGACGAGCGCCAGCAGGTCGAGCGTGCCCTCCAGCCGGACGGCGCCGAAGATGTTGTAAGCGGAGTTGCCCGGCTCCCACTGGTCCAGGAACCAGAGCCGCTGCTGGCTGAAGGAGAGGGGGAAGTCCTCCCGCCCGGGATCGCGCGGCGGAATTCTTCCAACCCTGCCGGAGATGGGCTCACGGGCCTGCTTCTTCTTCAACCGGAGAAGGAACAGTTCGCGCTGCTCCGGAGAGAGGTCCGTCAGGATCTTCGACAGATCCGTCATTGCGGCTCACCTTCCAGCAGGGACTGCCGCTCGACGGCGAGCAGAGCCTGCAGATCCTCGGCGGAAAGCTGCTTGATCTCCGCCATCATTTGCGCCAGTTCCTCCTCGCTCGGCTTCGCCCGCTGCCCTTCGATACGGGCTGCCAGACCGGCCACCGAGGGATCGTCGAAGAAGCTGGCGAAGCTCACCTCAGCTCCGAAGAGATCCCGGACCTGCGACATGAGCTGCGTGGCCAGCAGGGAATGGCCGCCCAGCTCGAAGAAGCTGTCGTGGAGACCCACCGGCTCGACGCCGAGCAGGTCTCGCCACAGGCCGGCGATCCGCCGCTCGAGATCCGAACAGGGCTCGACGAACGCCGTGGCGAGGTTGGGCCGGGGGTGGGCCGAGACGGCCCGGGGCGGCGGGGTCTGCACGGCGCGCGGAAGATCGGGAGAATCGGCGCGGCTCAGGAGGCTCTCCAGGTCGCGAGTGGAGACCACCACCCGTGGCAGGCCGCCGGCCAGGACGCAGCGCATCACCTCCCAGCCCTCCTCGGGCAGAATGCCGTTCTCCTGGAGACGACCGCCCCAGGCGGCAAAAGCCTCCCGTCCCACCGCGCGGGCGGCCATGCCGACCTGCTGCCAGGCATCCCAGGCGATGGATAGCACGGCCGGTCCGCCGGACGGCCGGCGGCGCTCCGCAAAGGCGTCGAGGAAGGCATTGGCGGCCACATAATCAACGTTTCCGAAGCCGCCCGCCAAGGTGGCGAGCGAGGAGCAGAGCACCAGGAAGTCCAGCGGCTCCCCGGCGAGGGCCTCGGCGAGGATCCGCGTACCCTCGACCTTGGGCGCCAGCACAGCAGCCGCCGCTTCCCGAGACCGGATCTGCATCATGCCCCCGCCCGGGACGCCCGCGGCATGGATGGCGCCGCGGATGGGTCCGAAGCGCTCCCGGCCCAGCCGCACCGCCTCAGCCATCTCCGCACGGCTGCAGACGTCCGCCTGGACCACGAGCACCTCCACCCCCTCCCGTTCCAGCTCCTGGAGCCGCCGGGTCCGGTCCCCGTCGTCCCCGAGCAGGCCCGAGCGGCCGGTCAGGATCAGCTTTGCCCGCGCCTCCCGCGCCAGGAACCCGGCGAGCGCCAAGCCGATCCCTCCGAGCCCGCCGGTGACGAGATAGACGCCCCCTTCGCGGAGGCGGACCGCCGGCCGGCCTCGGCGGTCCAGCCGCACCGGCTCCCAAGTCCGCACCCAGCGATGGCCGCAGCGGTAGGCGACCAGAGCGTCCGCCCCGGCGGCGCTCAACTCGCCGAGCAGCCGGCTGGTCAGCGCCTCGGCGGCTTCGCCGTCGATGTCGATCCACCGGCACGAGACGTCGGGGTACTCGCGGGGGATGGCCCAGCACGGCCCGAGGAGCAGGGCCTTGTCGGGGCACGCCTCCTCTCCGCCCGTCACCTCGTGCGCCTGGTTTGAAACCACCAGGAGGTCCAGCGGCCCGTGGCCTTCCCAGCGCCCGATGGCCTGCGCCAGGAAAAGGAGGCTGTAGAAACCCGTTTCCTGGGCCCGCGCCGGAGAGATCGGCTCGGCGGTCACGCTCCACAGGTGGACGATGAGACGTGGCGCCCAGCCGCGGGCCTGCAGGTCTGCGAGTAACGAAACATAATCCGCGGGACAGGACGGATCGACGGTGTAAGCGCCGTTGCCGAGCCGGGCGAACCGGTCAGCCGCGAGGACCGTTGCCACCCGCCTTCCCTCCGCGGCGAGCCCGGAGGCCAACTCGGCCCCCACGCCGCAGCGGTCGAGGAACAGCAGGCCGTCGCTCAGCTCCTCCGCCTCCGTGGTCATGGCTGGCGGCGGTACCCGCTTCCAGCCGGGCACGTAGGTCCAGTCGCCGGGGTCCGGCCGCTTCTCCAGGCTCGGCCGGGCCACCGGGACCACCGAGCCCGGCATGACCCAGTACCGCTGGCGCTCGAAGGGATAGGTCGGCAGCTCAACGCGCCGCCGCCGCTCGCTGGCATGGAAGCCCGCCCAGTCCGGCCGCGCTCCGGCGAGCCAGAGCCGGCCCAAGGCGCCGAGCAACACCTCCAGGTCGTCCTGACCAGAGCGCGGGTGGCGCATCGCGGCGATCATGGGCCGGTCCAGGCCGGCTCCGGGCTGGCGCCGGGCGAGATTGGTGAGCCCGTCGCCCGGACCCGTTTCGAGCAGGACCGTGCCGGGATCGGCGAGCAAGACCTCCAAGCCGGCGGCGAACCGGACTGTCGCACGCAGATGGCGCACCCAGTAGACGGGGTCCGTCGCCTCCCCAGGCCGGATCCAGTCACCGGTCAGATTGGAAATCCAGGGGAGTGAGGGCGGATTGAGGTGGACACGCCCCAACCGCTCTGCGAAGGGGGCGAGGACCGGCTCCATCATCGCGGAGTGGAACGCGTGCGAGGTCACCAGCCGGCGGTCCCGCACGCCGCTCGCCTCCAGCCGCTCGCGCAACGCCGCGACGGCCGGTTCGGGACCGGAGACCACGCAGAGGCTGGGGGCGTTGACGGCGGCCAGGGAAAGCTCCGGGTCGAGCATCGCCTCCACCTCCGCCTCCGGCAGCGGTACGGCCAGCATGGCGCCGGAGGGCAGGCGCTGCATCAGCGCGCCGCGCGCCGCGACGATCGCCAGGGCGTCCTCCAGCGAGAAGACGCCCGCCAGCCATGCCGCCACGTACTCGCCCAGGCTGTGGCCGAGCATCCCCGAGGGACGGATACCCCAGGACATCCAGAGCTTCGCCAGGGCCGACTCGACGGCGAACAGGGCCGGCTGGGCGAGGGCGGTCTGGTTGAGGCGCTCCGCCGCTGCGTCCTCCTCCGCCGCATCGGGATGGAGCACGGCGCGGAGATCGAGGCCCAGGTGTGGCGCGAGCAGGCGCACGCAGAGGTCCACGTGCTCCCGGAAGACCGCCTCGTGCTCGTACAGGTCGCGGCCCATGTTCACGTACTGCGCCCCCTGGCCTGGGAAGAGGAAGGCGACGCTAGGATTCCCCTCCGCCGCCTGCCGGGTGAGCCACCGCCTCGGCTCGCGCAGTGCGGCCAGGGCATCGGCTGCACCGCGGCAGACCACCACCCGTCGGTGGGCGAAGGTGTGCCGCCCCACTCGCAGGGTGTAGGCAGCGTCAGCCAGGTCCGTCTCCGGATGACGCTCCAGGCGGTCAGCCAGGTTGCGCGTTGCGGCCTCCAAGGCCTCCTCGCTGCGGGCGGAGAGCAACAGGAGCTGCACCGGCCGAGAGGGCCCCGACGCCCCGGCGGCCGGCGGCTCCTCAATCACTACGTGGGCGTTGGTGCCGCCGATGCCGAACGAGCTGACCCCCGCACGGTGCGGAGAGCCGGGGATCGGCCACTCCCGCAGCTGGTTGTTGACGAAGAAGGGGCTCTCCTCGAGCGCCAGCTCCGGGTTGGCCCGCTCGAAGTTCAGGCTCGGGGGGATCAAGCCGGTCTCGACGGCGAGGGCGGCCTTGATCAGCCCCGCCACCCCGGCGGCGGCATCGAGGTGGCCGATGTTCGTCTTAACGGAGCCCAGGGCACAGAACGCATGCCCGCTCTCCAGTCGCGTTCCAAAGACCTGGCGGAGGGCCGCGACCTCGATGGGATCGCCCAACCGGGTGCCGGTGCCGTGCGCCTCCACATACCCGATGGTCTCCGAGCTGACGCCGGCCACGGCCTGGGCCTCGGCGATGACCGCTGCCTGCCCCTCGACGCTGGGAGCCGTGTAACCCACCTTCGCCGCGCCGTCATTGTTGAGGGCCGATCCGAGGATGACGGCGTGGATCCGGTCGCCATCGGCCAGGGCATCCTCCAGCCGTTTGAGGACCACGACCCCCGCGCCGTTGCCCCGCACCGCACCGCCGGCTGCGGCGTCGAAGGCCCGGCAGTGGCCGTCGGGCGAATGGATGCTCCCCTCCTCGTAGACGTAGCCGGACTTCAAGGGAGCGCCGATCGAGACCGCACCGGCAAGGGCCATGTCGCACTCGCCCCCGAGGAGGGCCTGGCAGGCCAGATGGGCGGCCACCAGGGAGGTCGAGCAGGCCGTCTGCACGGTGAAGCTCGGACCACGCAGATTCAGCTTGTAGGAGACGCGGGTGGCGACGAAGTCCTTGTCGTTGCCCATCAGCGGACTGCCCGCGGCAGAGGCGAGATCGCCGCGGGCGGCAAGGTTCCGCAGGTAGGAGCTGAAGCTGGCCCCGGCGTAGACGCCCACCGTCCCGGGGCATGCGGCGGGGTCGTAGCCCGCGTTTTCCATGGCCTCCCAGGCGCACTCCAGGAACACCCGGTGCTGGGGGTCCATCAGCTCCGCCTCGCGGTGGCTGTAGCCGAAGAACCCGGCGTCGAAGAGATCGCCGCCTTCGAGGGCTCCGCCGGCCTTGACGTAGCGCGGATGGGCGAGGAGCGCGGGATCGATCCCCTCGGCCCGCAGCTCCTCGTTGGAGAAGAAGGAGATCGCCTCGACGCCGGCGCGCAGGTTGCGCCAGAACTCCGCCACATCGGCGGCCCTGGGGAAGCGACCCGCCATGCCGACGATGGCCACTCGCGACGAGCCTGCGGCGGCGCGCGCCCGCAACGCGGCGCGCCCGGCGGCGGCTCCCGGTGCCATCCCATCCCGGCGGCCGAGGTGCCCGGCCAGGTCAGCTACGGTGGGGAACTGGAACAGCTCCACCATGGAGAGCGACCGCGAGACCCCCTTGCGCAGACGGTCGTGGACTCGCGCCATCAGCAGCGAATGGCCGCCGAGGTCGAAGAAGTTATCGTGCAGCCCCACGCGTTCGACCCCCAGGACCTCGCGCCAGATGGCGGCGATCCTCCGCTCGAGGTCCGTCCGCGGGGCTGCGGCCTCCAGTTCCCGGGACGCCTCCTCGGGAGCAGGCAGGGCACGGCGGTCGACCTTGCCGGTGGGCCCGAGCGGCAGCCTCTCCAGGATGACGAAGGCCGATGGCACCATGTGCGGTGGGAGCTTCGCGTGGGCGAACTCGCGCAGTTCGGCCGGGAGCACGGACTGCCCCGGCTCCAGGACCACATAGGCGACCAGGGCGCGGGCCGCGGCCGCCTTGACCGCGACCCTCTGCTCCCGGTCGGTCACCACCACCTCCCGGACCGCCGGATGACCGGCCAGTGCCGCCTCGACCTCGCCCAGCTCAACCCGGAAGCCACGGATCTTGACCTGGCCATCCACCCGGCCCCCGAACTCCAAGGCGCCGTCGGGCCGGAAACGGGCGAGGTCGCCGGTGCGATAGAGACGCTCTCCCCGAGCGGAGGCAAACGGGTTGGGCATGAACCTCTCGGCGGTCAGCTCCGGCCGGCGCAGGTAGCCGCGGGCCAGGCAGACGCCGCCCAGGTACAGCTCGCCGGGCACGCCTGCGGGCACCGGGTTCATCCAGCAGTCCAGCACGTAGACGCCGGCGTTGGCAATGGGACGGCCGATGGGCAGTGCCCGTTCCTCGACATCGCGCCGGCAGGTCCACGAGGTCACCGAGATGGTGGCCTCGGTGGGGCCGTACCGGTTGAGCAGGTCGGCATCCAGACGATCGAAGAGCCGCCCCGGCAGGTCGGCCGGCACGACTTCGCCGCCGGTGATCACGGTGCGCAGCGAACGGCAGGCCGCGGTGAAGTCGTCCCGCTCCAGCAGCACGTAGAGCAGCGAGGGCGGGAAGGAAGCCTGCGTGACGCCCTGTTCCGCGATCAGGCGCAGGAGGGCCTCGACATCCTTCTGCCACCCGGCGGGTACCAGCACTGAGCGGCCTCCCATCACGAGAGGCCCGAAGATCTCCAGCACCGAAACGTCGAAGCTGGCGCTGGTTTTCTGCAGGAAGACGTCGTCGGCCCAGAGGTCGAAGGCCGCGGCGTACCCCAGCCGGTTGGCCAGGGCCCGATGGGAGACCACTACTCCCTTGGGCACACCGGTCGACCCGGAGGTATAGATCACGTAGGCCGGATGATCAAGGTCGACGCTCACCTCCGGAGGCCGATCGCTCTCCCGTTCGATCGCCTCGCGTTCGGCGTCCACAGCCAGGGCACGCAGGTCCGCCAGGCCGCCGCGGAGGTCCTCGATCAGGGCGCGCTGGGCAAGCAGCACCCGGACCTCCGAATCCCACAGCATGAACTCCAGCCGCTCCCGCGGATAGTCGGGATCGAGGGGCAGGTAGGCGCCTCCCGCCTTCAGGACGGCCAGCATCCCCACGACGAGGTCGAACGAGCGATCGAGACAGATCCCCACCACCTCCTCCGGTCCCACTCCCAGGCGGCGCAGCCGGTGGGCCATCCGGTTGGCACGCGCATCGAGTTGGCCGTAGGTGAGCGTTTCCCCAGCGAGCACGAAGGCCACCGCGCCCGGGCTCCGCGCGGCCTGCGCTGCCACCCGTTCGTGGATCAGCCCGTCCGCGGGATAGTCGATCGGCGCCGTCCACTCGGTGAGCAGGGAGCTGCGCTCGGCTGCTCTCAGCAGGGGAAGGTCGGAGATCCCCTGGCCGGGATCGGTCGCAGCCCCCGCAAGGAGAGTCTCGAGGTGGCCGATGGCGCGCTCGATGGTCGCGCTGTCGAACAGGGCGACGTTGTAGACCCAGCGCAGCCGGATCGCGCCGTCCTCCTCCTCCATGGCGATGTCCCAGTCGAACTTCACGGTCTCGCTGCCCATGGGCACTGGCGACAGGGTCAGACTGGCCAGCCGCAGCTCCGACTCCGGCAGGTTCTGGAGGGCGAAGGCGATCTGGAACAGGGGAGAGCGGGCGAGATCGCGGTCCGGCCGCACCGCCTCGACGACCTTCTCGAAGGGGAGATCCTGATGAGCATAGGCCTCCAACGCCGTCTCGCGCATCCGCTCCAGGAACCGGAAGAAGGCTGGATCTCCCGCCAGGTCGGCGCGCATCACCAGGGTGTTGACGAAAAACCCGATCAGCGGCTCGACCTCGGTTCGGTTGCGGTTGGCCACGGGCGAGCCCACGAGCACGTCGTCCTGGCCGGTATAGCGGTGGAGGAGCGTGGCGAGACCGGCGAGCAGGGTCATGAACAGCGTGCTCCCCGACCGCCGGCTGAGCGCCCGCAGGACCGCCGAGAGATCGCCGGATAGCTCGGCTTGGCGCAGGGCGCCGCGCGAGGTCTTCACCGCGGGCCGCGGACGGTCGGTGGGGAGCTCCAGGCTGGCCGGGGCGCCCGCCAGCCGCTCGCGCCACCAGGCCACCTCTCGCTCCAGGACCTCGCCCGAGAGCCAGCTCCGCTGCCAGACGGCGAAGTCGGCGTACTGGACGGGCAGGGCGGGCAGGACCGCGGGCTTCCCGGTGGCGCAGCCCTCGTACAAGGCCGCGACCTCCCGGACGAGAATGCCCAGGGACCAGCCGTCCGAGACGATGTGGTGCACGGTGAGGAGGAGGACGTGATCGAGGTCGAGGTCGTCCAGCCGGAGCAGCCGCGTCCGCACCAGCGGCCCCCGCTCGAGGTCGAACGGGCGCAGCGCCTCCTCGCACGCCAAGCGGAGCATGGCCGTTTCGCGCTCCGCGGGCGTCCCCTGCACCTCGACGGCGTCCAGCGCCAGCGGCAGCTCGGGCTCGACGACCTGCACCGGCTCGCCGCCGATGGCCGGGAAACGGGTGCGCAGGGCCTCGTGGCGCTCGACCACCCCGGCGAGGGCCCGCTCCAGGGCGCTCCGGTCCAGGGGACCGGACATCCGGACGGCCACCGGCATGTTGTAGGTCGGGTTGCCCGGATCGAACTGGTCCAGGAACCAGAGCCGTTGCTGCGCAAACGACAGAGGGAGCGGAGCGCCGCTGCGGGGAACCGGATCGAGAGGAGGAATCTCGCCTCCCCGGTCCATCGCGCGGGCCGCGGCAATCTCGGCGGCCAGCCGCTCCACGGTCAGCCCTTCGAAGAACCGCCGCAAGGGGAGGCTGACGCCGAAGACGGTCCGCACCCGGGAGGCGACCCGGGTGGCCAGCAGCGAGTGGCCGCCCAGCGCGAAGAAATCGTCCCTGAGCCCAACGTGCTCTATCCCCAGTACGTCGGCCCAGATCCCGGCCAGCAGCTCCTCGTCCGGCGTGCGGGGCGCCACGTAGACCTCCGCGGATTCCCACGCCGGCACCGCCAGTACCTGCCGGTCCAGCTTGCCGTGGACCGTCAGCGGAAGGCTCTCCAGTGGCACGAACATCGATGGAATCATGTATTCCGGCAGCCGGGCCTGCAGCAGTTGGCGCAACTCAGCGACCAAGCCCTCCCGCCGCGGCGCCACCACGTACGCCACCAGCCGGCGGTCGCCCGGCACGTCCTCCCTCGCCAGCACCACGGCCTGCCGCACCTCCGGATGCTCGGCCAGCGCCGTTTCGATCTCTCCTGGCTCGATGCGGAAGCCCCGGATCTTCACCTGCTGGTCCACCCGGCCCAGGAACTCCAGGTTCCCGTCCGGGAGCCGCCGCGCCAGGTCGCCGCTGCGGTAGTACCGCCGCCCCTTCACCACGGGGAATCGCTCCGCCGTCAGCTCCTCCAGACCGGCGTAGCCCCGCGCCACTCCGAAGCCGCCGATCCAGATCTCCCCCGGCACGCCGAGAGGGACCCGCTGGCCGTGGGCGTCCCGCAGCTCCACCCGCGCCTCTTCGAACGCGTCGCCCAGCAGCGACCGCTCCGGCCGCTCCCCCCCGGGGATCACGTACGCCGTACAGAAGACCGTGGCTTCCGTGGGTCCGTACAGCACCACCAGGTCCGTCGAGGGGAAGGTTTCCCGCAGGGCGGTCAGCAGATCGAGCGGCACCGCGTCGCCGCCGGAGAACAGGGTCTTCAGACCTACGAAGCGCTCTGGCGTTCTGCCCCGTGCCTCCTCCACTACCCGCCGCATCAGCGCCGGCACCGCGTGCATCCGGGCCGCCCCCTCCAGAACGTCCACCAAGGCTGGCACGTCCAGCGCCGGGGAGAGCGGCACCAGCACCGCCGTGCCCCCGGACACCAGGGGCGCCAGCAGCTCGAACAGGAAAATGTCGAAGGAAGACGGCGCCACCACTGGCCAGCGCTCCCCCACGCTGAAGCCGAACTGGCGGCCGGCCGACCGCAGGAGCGCGGCCAGGCTCCCATGCTCGACCTTGACCCCCTTGGGACGGCCCGTCGAGCCCGAGGTGTAGATCAGGTAGGCCAGGTTTTCAGGGGAAGAGGACGATAGAGAGATCCCGTCGAGCCCCTTCCAGCCCTCCTCGTCCAGCAGCACGGTCCTGATGTCGCCGGTTCCCAGCCGTTCAGCCAAGTGCCGCTCCGAGATCAGCGCCCGCGCCCCCGAATTTGCCAGTATGTAGGCCAGCCGCTCCGCGGGATGAGAGGGATCCAGGGGCACCCAGGCGCCGCCGGCCTTCCATACGCCCAGCATCGCCGCTACGAGGTCGGCCGAGCGCTGCAGGCAGATCCCTACCACGACCTCCTGGCCCACTCCCAGCGACGCGAGCCGCCGCGCCAGCCGGTCGGCCCGCCGGTCCAACTCGCCGTAGGTCAGCCGCTCTCCGCTGGCTTCCAGGGCGCCGGCGTCCGGGGAAGCCTGCACCCGGGCTGCGAACCGCTCATGGGCCAGCTCAGCAGCCCCGACCGGCTCCGCCTCGCTCCCCTCCATGCCGAGGAGCTGCTCCCGTTCGGCGGCAGTCAGCAAGGGCAGCTCGGAGAGCCGCCGCTCCGGACCGGCCGCGATCCCCTCCAGCAAGGTCAGCAGGTGCCCGCTCAGGCGCTGCACCGTCGCCGGCTCGAAGAGGTCCGTGGCATATTCCAGGGAGCCCGCAAGCCCTCCCCCTTCGGTGGGGACGAGCGCGAGGGTGAGGTCGAACTTGGCGATCCGCTCGTCGACCTCCAGCAGCTCGACTTCGAGCCCAGGCAGCCGCCGGGCCGGAGCGGGGGCGTTCTGTAGGGCGAAGAAGACCTGGAAGACCGGCGTGTGGGAGGTATCCCGCGCCGGCGCCAACTCCTCGACCAGCTTCTCAAAGGGCAGATCCTGATGGACGTAGGCCTCCAGGGTCACCTCGCGCAACCGGCGGACCAGCTCGCGGAACGGGGGGTTCCCCGAGAGGTCGAGCCGCAGCGCGAGCGTGTTGGCAAAGAAGCCGATCAGCGGCTCCACCTCCAGCCGATTGCGATTGGCGATGGGCGAGCCGACGACCATGTCCTTTTGCCGGCTCCAGTGCGACAGCAGGGCCTGGAAACCGGCGAGCAGGAGCATGAAGGAGGTCGCCTCCTCCTTGCGGGAGATGACCGCGAGCCTCTCCGCCACACTGGACTGCAGGATGAACCGGTGCCGCGCTCCCCGGAAGCTCCGGACCGCGGACCGCGGCCGGTCGAGGGGGAGGTCCAGAACCTCCGGCGCCCCTGCGAGTGCCCGCCTCCAGTAAGCGAGCTCCTTCTCCAGGATCTCGCCGCGCAGCCACTCCCTCTGCCATACGGCGAAGTCGGTGTATTGGATCGGCAGTTCGGGAAGGGGCGAAGGCCGGCCGCTGGCGAACGCCTTATATAGGAGCGCGAGTTCCCGTACAAAGACCCCGATCGACCAGCCATCCGCGGCGATGTGGTGGAAGGTGATCAGCAGGACGTGCTCGCGCGGGGAGATCCGCAGCAGGATCGTCCGCACCATCCAGCATCCAGGGCGCGCCGACAGGTCGAATGGCCGTGCCGCCTCCTGCTCACCGAGACGAGCAATCTCCCGCTCCCGGACCTCTGCCGGTAGCGCCAAGAGGTCGGTCACCGGCAGCTCCCACGGATTCCAGGCCGAGACCCGCTGCATCGGCGAGCCATCGAGTTCCGCAAATCCCGTGCGCAGAGCCTCGTGCCGACGCACGATCTCACCCACGGCAGCGGCGAGGGCAGTAAGGTCCAGGTCACCCGACAAGCGCGCGGCGACCGGGATGTTGTAGAGCGGCGTGCCCGGCTCAACGCGGTCGAGGAACCAGAGGCGCTCCTGGGCGAAGGAGAGCGGCAGGAGGGAGCCGTCGCGCAGAACCGGCCGGATGGGCGGCGCCTCGGGACCTTCCTTGCCGAGATCCTGGAGCCGTCGCGCCAGCCCAGCGACGGTCGGCTCCTCGAACAGCTTACGGAGAGGTAGCTCGACACCGAAGGTCGCACGCACTCGCGAAGCGAGCTGGGTGGCCAGCAGCGAGTGACCTCCCAGGGCGAAGAAGTCGTCCGTCGCCCCCACACGTTCGACGCCCAGCACCTCGCTCCAGATCCCCGCCAGCAGATCCTCGGTCGGCGTGCGCGGCGCCACGTACTCCGCCCGCTCCCACTCCGGCGCCGGTAACGCCCGCCGGTCCAGCTTGCCGTGGATCGTCAGCGGCAGCCTCTCTATCACTACGAAGGTCGACGGCACCATGTACTCGGGCAGCCGCGTCTGGACCCGCTCCCGCAGCTCCGCCGTCAGGCCCTCCCGCTCCGCCGCTGCCACGTAGGCCACCAGCCGGCGCTCGCCTCCGTCCTCCCGGGCCACCACGGCCGCCTGTCGCACCTCCGGATGCCGGGCCAGCACCGCCTCGATCTCCCCCGGTTCGATGCGGAAGCCCCGGATCTTCACCTGCTGGTCGATACGCTCCAGGAACTCCAGGTTCCTGTCCGCCAGCCGGCGCGCCAGGTCACCGCTGCGGTAGTAGCGCAGCCCCTCCACCACAGGGAACCTCTCGGCCGTCAGCTCCTCAAGGCCCTTGTAGCCCCGAGCCACGCCGGCGCCGCCGATCCAGATCTCCCCCGGCACGCCGAGCGGGACCCGGTTCCCGGAAGGGTCGCGCAGCTCCACCCGCGCACCTTCCAAGGGACCGCCGAGCAGGGACCGGACCGCCTCCTGTCCCGCCAGGAGCGGGTAGACGGTGCAGAAGCACGTCGCCTCCGTCGGTCCGTAGAGCACGGCGAGATCCGCCCGCGGGAAGACCGCCCGCAGGTCCCGCAGCAGATCCGCCGGCACGGCGTCCCCGCCGGTGAACAGCGTCTTCAGACCGGCAAACCACTCCGGGTCTCCGTTCCGCGACTCCTCCACGACATTCCGCATCAGCGCCGGTACGGCGTGGAAGCGCGACGCTCCTGCGAGCACCCGCACGAGCGCCGGCACGTCGAGCGCCGGCGAGAGCGGCACCAGCACCGCCGTACCCCCGGACACCAAAGGCGCCAGCAGCTCGAACAGGAAGATATCGAAGGAGAACGGCGCCACCACCGGCCAGCGCTCCGCCTCCCCAATTCCGAACCGGCGGGCGCTCGACCGCAGGAACGCGGCCAGACTCCCATGTTCGACCTCGACCCCCTTGGGGCGGCCTGTCGAGCCCGAGGTGTAGATCAGGTAGGCCAGGTCCCCGGGAGAGGCGGACGGCTGCGGGACCCTCTCAAGACCCTCCCAATCCTCCTCGTCCAGCAGCACGGTCCTGATGTCGCCGGCCCCCAGCCGATCAGCTAAGCGCCGCTCGGAGATCAGCGTCCGCGCTCCGGAATCCGCCAGCACCCAGGCCAGCCGCTCCGCGGGGTGGGAAGGATCCAGGGGCACCCAGGCGCCTCCAGCCTTCCACACCGCCAGCAGCGAGGCGACCAGATCCGCCGAGCGCTCCAGGCAGATCCCCACCACCCCCTCTCGGCCCACTCCCAACAGCGCGAGCCGCCGCGCCAGCCGGTCGGACCGCCGGTCCAGCTCGCCGCAGGTCAGCCGCTCTCCGGCGACTTCCAGGGCGACGGCGTCCGGCGAGGCCTGTGCCCGGGCCGCGAACCGCTCATAGGCCAGCTCACCGCTCCTCACTGGCTCCGCTCCGCCTCCCTCCAGCCGGAGGATCTGCTCCAGTTCCGCGCCAGTCAGGAGCGGCAGCTCCGAGAGGCGCCGCTCCGGGCCGGCCGTGATCCCCTCCAGCAGCATCAGCAGGTATCCGCCCAGGCGCTCCACCGTGGCAGCCTCGAACAGGTCCGTGGCGTACTCCAGAAAGCCCGTCAGATCCCCCGCTCCCTCCGCAAGGGACAGGGAGAGATCAAACTTGGAGACCCCGCTCTCCACCGGCAGGACTTCGAGTTCCAGGCCGGCAGGGGACGGCACGTCCAGAGCCGTATTCTGCAGGGCGAAGAGCACCTGGAAAACCGGCGTCCGCGAGGTGTCGCGGGCTGGGGCCAGATCCTCGACCAGCTTCTCGAAGGGGAGGTCCTGGTGAGCGTAGGCTCCCAGAGTGGCCTCGCGCGCCCGGCGGCCCAACTCCAGTGAGGTGGGGTCGCCGGACAGATCGAGCCGCAGCGCCAGAGTGTTGACGAAGAAGCCGATCAGGTTCTCCGTCTCCAATCGGTTGCGGTTGGCGATGGGAGAGCCGACGACCACATCCTCCTGGCGGCTGATCCGGGACAGCAGCGCCTGGAAGGCGGCGAGGAGGAGCATGAACGGGGTGAGTCCCTCCCGGCGAGCGAGGGACCGCAACGCCGCCGCCAGGGCGGCGGGGACTCCGAAGGGCTGGTGGGCCCCGCGGTGGTTCTGGACCGCGGGCCGCAGCCGGTCCAGGGGGAGGTCCAGGATCTCCGGCACGCCGGCGAGGGCCCGCCGCCAATAGCCGAGTTGGGCTTCCAGCGCCTCGCCGCACAGCCACTCCCGCTGCCAGACGGCGAAGTCGGCGTACTGTACGGCCAGCTTGGGGAGGAGCGGCGGCGTGCCCGCCCGGGCCGCAGCGTACAGTGCCGCCAGTTCGCGCAGCAGCACGCCGATAGACCAGCCGTCCGCGACAATGTGGTGCAAGGTCACCAGCAGGAGGTGCTCCCCGGTTCCCAGCCGCAGCAGTGCCGTACGCAGGAGCGGCGGCCGGGCGAGGTCGAACGGCCGCGCAGCCTCCTCCCCGGCGAGGCGTAGCGCCTCCGCCTCCCGCGTGCCCTCGGGTAGCGCGGAGAGGTCGGTCACCGGCAGCGACCAGGACCGCCAGGGGAAGACCCGCTGGACCGGTCGCCTCCCTGCCTCGGCGAAGCCGCTGCGCAGCACCTCGTGACGGCGCACGATCTCGCCGAAGGCGGCGGTGAGCGCGGCCGGGTCCAACTCGCCGCGCAGGCGGACGGCCGCCGGCATGTTGTACAGGGCGTTCCCCGGCTCGAACCGGTCCAGGAACCAGAGGCGCTCTTGGGCGAAGGAGAGGGGCAGGTCGCCGTCCCGGGGCGCCGGGCGAACCGGCGGCGCCGGGGCTCCATCCAGGACCGGCAGGGCCGCCGCCAGCTCCGCTACGGTGGGCGCCTCGAAGATGCGTTGCAGTGGGAGCTCGACCCCGAACGCGTCGCGCACCCGCGAGGCGAGCTGGGTGGCCAGGAGCGAGTGACCGCCAAGAGCGAAAAAATTGTCGTGGATGCCGACCCGCTCGGCCCCGAGCAGCTCGCACCACAGGACGGCAAGGAGCTCCTCCACCGGGGTGCGCGGCGCCGCGGCGCCCGCGCCCTCCAGCTGGTGGGCCGGTGTAGCGGGCAGGCGGGCCAGCGCCCGGCGGTCCACCTTACCGTTGGGCAGGAGCGGCAGGATATCGAGCGCCACCACAGCCGATGGCACCATGTAGTCCGGCAGCCGGCGCGCTACGAGCAACCGCAGGGCCGCAGGGGAGGCGGCGCCCGGCGCCACGAAGGCCGTCAGTCGGGAATCGCCCGGCGCCGCCTCCCGCAGGATCACGGCCGCGTCGCGTACCTCGGGGTGGGCGAGGAGGGCCGCTTCGATCTCCCCCAGCTCGACGCGGAAGCCCCGCACCTTCACCTGGTGGTCCAGGCGTCCCAGATACTCCAGCTCGCCGTCGGAACGCCAGCGGGCCAGGTCTCCCGTCCTGTACATGCGCACGCCCGTGGCTCCGAAGAGGTCGGGCAGGTAGCGCTCCGCCGTCATATCCGGACGGCCCAGGTAGCCTCGGGAGATGCCTTCGCCCGACAGGTACAGCTCGCCGGCGACCCCCACCGGCATCAAACGGAAGTCGCGGTCCAGGATGTAGACCCGGGTGTTGGCCAGAGGGCGGCCGATGATCGGCTCCCCCTGCGGCCCCACGTCTGCGCAAGTGGAGAAGGTCGTGTCCTCCGAAGGGCCGTAGACGTTGTACAGGCGCACAGGCCCCAGCTCGTGGATCCGCCGCGCCAGCGAGCCCCGGAGCGGCTCGCCGCCCAGGTTGACCGTGCGCACCGAAGGGGGCACGGCCCCGAGGCGCAGCAGTTCGGACATGGCCGAGGGCACCGTGTTGATCAGCGTCACCTCGTCCCTGGCAGGCAGCTCGCGCAGCTCCAGGGCGTTCTCCGCCAGGATCACCGTCCCGCCCCAGGCCAGGGTCACGAACAGCTCGAAGACCGACATGTCGAAGCAGATCGAGGTCGAGCCCAGGACCCCGGCCAGCTCCTCCTGCCGGAACACCTCGCGCGACCAGAAGGCCAGCGCCACGGCGTTGCGGTGAGTGATGGCGACGCCCTTGGGACGGCCCGTGGAGCCCGAGGTGTAGATGGTGTAGGCCAGGTGCAGGGCCCGCACCTCGCCGGAGAGATCGGCCGCCGGCGGCGCAAGCTCAGGAGAAATCTCCTCGTCGCGGTCCGCCCGCAGGAGGCGCGCGCCCGTCGCGGGCAACACTTCCAGGCAGCGCTCCTCGGTTACCAGGACCGGCGCGCGGCAATCCTCCAGGATCACCTTCAGGCGCTCCGCGGGATAGTTGGGGTCCAGAGGCACGTAGAAACCGCCAGACCGGAGCGTCCCGAGGAGGGTCGCAACCAGGAGCGGCGTGCGTTGCAGGCAGACGCCCACCGGCACCTCCAGCCCCACCCCGGTCGCCCGCAGGCGTCCGGCCAGCCGGAGGGACCGCTCCGCCAGCTCGCGGTAGGTCAGACGCTGCTCACCGTGGACCAGGGCCACGGCGTCTGGCGTCCGCTCCGCCTGGGCCAGGAACAGCTCGTGGAGCAACGGGGTCCGCGGGTGCTCCAGCCCGGTCCGGTTGAACTCCACCAGGAGCTGCTCCCGCTCCGCCGCCTCCAGCAGCGGCAGCTCGGACAGCCGGGCCGCTGGCGACTCCGCCGCCCCGGCGAGCAGCGTCCGCAGGTGATCCAGCATCCGCTCGGCCGTGGCGCTGTCGAAGAGGCCGGCGTTGTAGCGCAGCGACAGCCCAAGCCTGCCTTCCAGCTCGGCCGCCATGAGCGACAGGTCGAAGGCGGCGCCCGGCGGCTCCAGGGCGAGAGTCTCCATCTCCAGGCTGGCGAGGCCCAGGGAGACACCTCCCTCTCCGAGCGCGAAGCCGGCAAGCCCGGAGGAACCCACCCCTCGCTCCTTCTCAAAGGCGAACAGGACGTCGAACAGCGGCGAGCGGCTCGGGTCACGGTCCGGCACCAAGCGCTCGGCCAGCGTCGGGAAGGGAAAGTCCTGATGCTCGAGGGCGCCGAGTACCGTGGCCCGCGTCCGCTCCACCAGGTCCCCGAACCCGGGGTCGCCCGAGAGGTCCGCCCGCAGCACCACCGGATTGACGAAGTAACCCACCAAGCCGGCCATGACTTCCACCGGTCGGCCTGAAGTCGGCGAGCCGATCAGGAAATCGTCCTGACGGCTGTAGCGGCCGAGCAGCGCCTGGAAGGCGGCGACGAGGACCGCGTAGAGGGTCGCCCCGCGCTCGCGCGCCAGGGAGCGCAGCCGCTCCAGGGTCCCGGCGTCGACACGGGCGTTGCGGGCTCCCCCGTTCCAGGTCTGGACCGGGGGACGCGGCCGGTCGGGGACGAGGTCCAGGGGCGACGGCCCGTCGTCCAGGCGCTCGCTCCAGTAGCGCCACAGCCGCTCGCCCGTGGGTCCGGCCAGCCGCTCCTCCCACCAGCGCGCGCAGTCCGTGTAGCGCAAGGGGAGTGGCGGCAGCGCCTCGCCCTCCCGCGCCAGGAGGGCCCCGAGGTCCCGCGCCATGACCTCGGCCGACCAGAAGTCGCAGACGATGTGATGGACCGCGAAGACGAGGACGTCCTCCCCCGGGCCGGCGCGGAGTATCGATACCCGGAAGAGCGGCCCGCGCTCAAGGTCGAAGGGGCGCCAGGCCAGCTCACGCACGCGGGCGGCGACCTCGGCCGCGCTGAGGGCGGTCGCGTCCTCCAGACGGATCTCGGGTGCCAGCCGGGCGTGAACCCGCTGGAAGGGCCCCTCCAGCCCCTGTCCGAACGTGGTGCGCAGGGCCGGGTGGCGCTCGGCCAGAGCCAGGACGGCGCGGACGAGCGCCTCGGGGTCCAGGTCGCCCTGTACCCGCGCCGCCCCGGCGAGCGAGTAGGCAAGGCTCTCCGGCGCCAGGCGATGAATGAACCAGAGAGATTTCTGGCCCGCCGAGAGAGGGAAGTCGCCGCTCTCGGGCCCCCCGGCGAGGGATAGGTCTCCCAGGCCCGCATCGAACCGCGCCAGGATCTCGGCGGCGAGGCCGGACAGAGCCGCGCCCTCCAGTAGGGCGGTCAGCCCCACGGGCACCTCAAGGAACTCCTCGATCCGAGCCTTGAGTTCCACGGCGGCTAGGGAATCGATCCCGAGGGTCGTCAACGGCCGCTCGGGCTCGACTTGCGTTGGGGAGACGCCGAGGGCCCGCGCCGCCTCGTTGCGCAGCCAGGATAGGAGGAGTGGGCCCCGCTCCTCCGCAGGCCGCGCCAGCAACCCGGCGCGATCGAGCCCGGCGGCGGGAGCGGCGTCCTCCGCCTCCTGGGGGTCCACGGCGCTCCGGGCCACGACGGCCAGCTCGCCCGCCTGCCAGGCGGCGCGGCAGGCGCTGCGCTGGATCTTACCGCTGGAGGTCTTGGGGACCGAGCCGGCGCGCACCAGCACGACCTCGTGCACCTGGACCTCGTGGACTTCGGCCACGGCCCGGCGCACCGCCTCCAAGGCGGCTGCGGCCTCGTCCTCCCGGCGGCGGTCGATTTCCTGGACGACGACCAGCCGCTCCTCGCCCCCCTCATCCACGGCGAAGGCGGCGCCGCAGCCGGGTCGCAGGGCGGGGTGGCTCTCCTCGGCCGTGGCCTCGATGTCCTGCGGGTAGTGGTTGCGGCCGCGCAGGATGATGAGGTCCTTGAGGCGGCCGGTGACGTACAGCTCGGCGCCGGCAAGAAACCCGAGGTCGCCCGTGCGCAGGTACGGCCCGCCGGCTTCCCCGGCCAAACGCGCGCCGAAGTGGTGAGTGGTGGCTTCCAGCCGCTCCCAGTAGCCCTCGGCAACACTGGGACCCGCCACCCAGATCTCGCCGATCCGGCCGGGCGGGCACCGCCGCCCGGTCTCCGGATCGGCAATGGTGATCTCCTGGTCCAGCCAGGCCGTGCCGCAGCTCACGAGGCGCCGGCCGGCGTCCCCAGCGTCCGACCGCGCCACGGCGCCGCGCTCCAGAGCCGTAGCCTGGAAGGTCTCCACTACCGCTCCCCGGCCGGCCGCGCCGCCGGCCACGAACAGGGTGGCCTCGGCCAGGCCATAGCAGGGGTAGAATGCCTCGCGCCGGAAGCCGCAGGGGGCGAAGGCCGCGGCGAAGCGGTCCAGGGTCTCGGCCCGCACTGGCTCGGCGCCGTTGAAGGCCACCTCCCAGGAGGAGAGGT
>DASWME010000167.1:0-20666 GCA_036399915.1 Thermoanaerobaculia bacterium | reverse complement strand
CTACATCTTCGGCCAGACGCAGGGCAATGCCCCCACCGAGACCACGGGCGGCACGATCGACATCAGCACTGCGGGAACCATCCGCTGGACGCCGCGCGACACCGTCGCGACCGGCGGCGGCACCACCCTGGGGGTCATCGGCCACAACGAGACCGGCACGATGAGCTTCCAGTATTTCGTCGATCCGTCGACACCCAACAACACCACGATCAACTTCACGACCACCGCCTACTGGTCGAACTCCTCCTCGTTCAGCCCGCGGGTCGGCCAGTCGGCGCTGACCACGACGTGCAGCATCACGACCTCCAACCAGGCCACGTGGGCCCGGGTCTCCTCGTTCGCCGCGCGGGAGGACGACGGCCGGGTGGTCGTCGAGTGGGAGACCGCGGCCGAGGTGGGCACGGTGGCGTTCGAGGTCGAGCGGCGCGATCCGGCAACCGGCCGTTTCGTGCGGGTTGCGGAGCGCGCGGTGCCGGCGGTCGAGCAGCTCCCCGGCGGCCGCTACCGCCTCGTGGACCCGACGGCGCCCCGCGGGGGGAAGCTGACCTACCGGCTCGTCGAAGTTGATCAGCAGGGGGCGCGCGAGGTCTTCGGCCCCTTCCGGGTCACGGTGCAAGAGGAGCCGCGCCGCGGGGGCAAGGAGCAGAGCCGCGACTTCGAGGTCACCGGCAAGGGCGTTTCGCCGCGGATCGCCGAGGCCGCGATGGCGCGGCGCGCACCGCGCCCAGCGGCGGCCGCCGACGTCACGGGCGGCGCGGCCCAGGCCAGGACCCGGGCGAAGATCGCGGTGGTCGGCAGCGGCATGGTGCGGGTGCGGACGCGGGACGTCGCGATCGGCCTCGGCATGTCCATGGAGGAGGCGGGGGCCCAGATCCGCGCCGGGCGGTTGCGGCTGAGCCACGCCGCCGAGGACGCCGCCTGGCAGGCGGCCGCCGACGGCGACGGGCTGGTCTTCTACGGCGAGGCGATCCAGAGCCCGTACACGGACGCCAACGTCTATTGGCTGGAGCGCGGCCCGGGGCGGCTCGCCGCGACGGTTGCCGCCCAGGCGTCCTCCGGCCCCGCGGCCGGCTCCTTCGCCGACACGCTGCATCTCGAGACGGACGCCATCCCGGCAGTGACGGCACCGCTGCCGGTGGAGGACTTCTGGATCTGGAAGAGCTTCTATCCCGGCTTCCCAGGCTTCGACCGCGCGACGTTCCCCGCCATCGTGCCGGCGCCGGCCCCCGGCGCGGCCACGCTCGCAGTCCACCTCTACGGCTTCGCCGTCGCGCAGCGGGCGGAGCTGCGGGTGAACGGCCGCTGGATCGCCGAGATCGCCTGGGGGGGTGCCGGCCCCTATACGGCCACGGCGGCGCTGCCGGCGGACGTCCTGCGCGACGGCGCCAACCAGATCGAGGTCGTGGCGCTCGAGGCCGAGCGCGGCTTCTGGCTCGACTCCTTCGACCTCACCTATCCGCATCTCTACCGGGCGGTCTCCGACCGCCTGGCCTTCCAGGCCGAAGCGGGCCGGGCGGTCTCGCTCGGCGGGTTCCTCGCCGCGGACATCGCAGTCTGGGATGTCGCCCAGCCGCTCGCTCCGCGGCGGCTGGGCGGGCTCTCCGCCCAACCGCAACCCGACGGCACCTGGGGCGTCGACTTCCTCGCTCCGGAAACCGGTCCCTACGTGGCGACCACGGGAGGGGCGCTCGGCGGCGCGGTGGTGCGCGCCAGCGCTACCGCCGACCTGCGCAACCCGGGCCGCGGCGCCGAGTATCTGGTGATCAGCCCGGTCGAGCTGCGCAGCGAGGCGCGGCGGCTGGCCGACCTGCGAGCCGCCCAGGGGCTCACCACGATGGTGGTGGACCTCGACGACGTCATGGACATCTTCGCCGACGGCGTCTACGACCCGCTGGCGATCCGGCGCTTCCTCGCCTATGCCGTCCAGTCCTGGTCGACGCCCCCCCGCTACGTCGCGCTCGCCGGCAAGGGAACCTACGACTACCGGAACCTCCTGGGACTCTTCTCGAACCTGCTGCCGACGCTCTTAGTGACCACGGAGGACGGGCTCGCGCCGGCCGACGCCGGGTATGCCGACTTCGACGGCAGCGGCGTGCCGGCGGTGGCGATCGGCCGCATCCCGGCGGTCACCGTCGCGGAGATGCGCGCCTACGTGGACAAGGTAGCGGCTTATGAAAGCGCGCCGGGTGGGGCGTGGACCGGGCGGGCGCTGCTCGTCGCCGACGACGCCGACAAGGGCGGCGACTTCCCGGCGACGAGCGAGGCCCTGGCCGGGGTGCTCGCGCCGGGGCTCGCGCTCACCCGCCTCTACGTGCCGGCCGCGCCCACCTCCGAGCAGCTCCAGGCGAGCCGGTCCCAGCTCCAGGTCGCCCTGCGGCAGGGCCAGGCGCTCGTGAACTATGTCGGCCACGGCGGGCTCGACCGCCTGGACTCCGAAGGCCTGCTGCTGACCTCCGACGTGCCGCGGCTCGGCAACGCCCCCAGGCTCCCGGTGATGACGGCGCTGACCTGCCTGATCTCGCAATTCGCCTACCCGACCGTCAGCTCGCTCGGCGAGGAGCTGGTGCTGCGGCGCGACGGCGGCACGGCGGCGCTCTTCGGACCGACCTGGCTGTCGCACAACAGGCCGGCGGGCGAGCTCGGCCGCTACCTGCTGCCGCAGCTTTCGGCGCCGGGCGGCGGCCGGCTGGGCGACCGCCTGCTGCGCGGCCTCTCCGCCTATGCCGCAGCGGGGGGCGACCGCCAGATGCTGCGGCTCTACACGCTGCTGGGAGACCCGGCGCTGGCCGTACGTCGTTAGGGTAGCGTGCCCAGGTGGCCGGCGGCCACTTACGCTGCATCAGGTCCAGCCTGGAACGCTCTTCGCAATGCCTTACGCACCGGGAGGTGGATGCGACATGAAAAGGAGCGATCTACCCATCGTCTTTCTCTTGGCCGTCCTGATTGCCGTGGCGGGCTGCACGTCCACCGGCGGTGACAGGTCGTCCTCGGCTTCCCAGGCGTCAGGCCCCGCCTCCGACGTGGCGGCGATGATCTCGGGCACGTACCGACTGCAGGACCAGGGCTCGGACCTGCGGCTCACCATCAGCGGCACCGGGGGCACAGGGCAGAGGCTCGACCTGTTCACGAGCGCGAGAGGGAGCTACGGAGGCCGCAACGTGACCGAGCAGGGAGTCCTCCACGTGGCGTCGGAAGGGCCCGACGCCCTGGTGACCTATACCCCCCACTTCGATCCGAGCGTCACGGTGCTCTCGCCGAACCTCAACAACTTCTCCCAGGCCGAGATCCAGGCCGCTTGCAGCCTCTATCTCCGGCCGGACGAAAGCGGCTGGAGGGGTGATACCCAGGAGAAGGGGCAGTGCGTGCGGGCCATCGGCGGGGCTGTGGGCCGGTGGACGGTGGAGATCCGGCCAGGCGAGATCCGCTTCACCAACCCGGGCAACCAGCAGACGCTGGTGTTCCGGAAGGGATAGAGACAGGCTAGCAGGGGCAAGCAGCCAAGCTCGGATCGCCCGTCCCTCTCTCCGGACAGCTCCCATCCAATCCGGGGGCAGCGCCCCTTGCTTATCTATATAGAATCCCTCCATGGCCGCCGAGACGAAGACCGCTCCTCCCGCCAGCGCCGCTGGGGACGAGCGGCGGACCTCCTCCGAGATCCCCGTCCGGCCCTTCTACCGGCCGGCCGACGTGGCGGAAATCCCCTACGGCGAGCGGATCGGCGACCCCGGGCAGTTCCCCTACACCCGCGGCCTGCACCCCGAGATGTACCGCAAGCGCCACTGGACCATGCGCCAGTACGCCGGCTACTCCTCGGCCGCCGAGTCGAACCGGCGCTACCGCTACCTGCTCTCTCAAGGGACCACGGGCCTCTCGGTGGCCTTCGACCTGCCGACCCAGATCGGCTACGACTCGGACTCAGCCCTCGCCCGCGGCGAGGTGGGCCGCGTCGGGGTCGCCATCGACTCCATCGAGGACATGCGCCGCCTGTTCGACGGCATCCCCCTCGACAAGGTGACGACCTCGATGACGATCAACGCCACGGCCGCCATTCTCCTCTCCCTCTATCTCGTGGTGGCCGAGGAGCAGGGGGTCTCCTGGGACAGGGTGGGCGGCACGGTGCAGAACGACATCCTCAAGGAGTACGCGGCCCGCGGCACCTACATCTACCCGCCCGGCCCGTCGCTCAAGCTGGTGACGGACATCATCGCCTTCTGCGCCGACCGGGTGCCGAAGTGGAACCCGATCTCGATCTCCGGCTACCACATGCGCGAGGCGGGCTCGACCGCCGTGCAGGAAGTGGCCTTCACCCTCGCTCACGGCCTCGCCTACGTCCAGGCGGCCCTCGACCGCGGGCTCGGCATCGACGGGTTCGCACCCCGCCTCTCCTTCTTCTTCAACGCCCACAACAACTTCCTCGAGGAGGTGGCGAAGTTCCGGGCGGCGCGACGCCTCTGGGCGGAGCTGGTCCGGGAGCGGTTCGCCCCGAAGGATCCGCGCTCGCTCTGGCTGCGCTTCCACACTCAGACGGCCGGCTCGACCCTCACCGCCCAGCAGCCGATGAACAACGTGGTGCGCGTCGCCATCCAGGCCCTGGCGGCGGTCTGCGGCGGCACGCAGTCGCTCCACACCAACTCGCTCGACGAGGCCCTCGGCCTGCCCACGGAGGAGGCGGCCCGCCTCGCCCTGCGCACCCAGCAGTTGATCGCTCACGAGAGCGGCGTCGCCGACGTGGCCGATCCGCTCGGCGGCTCCTATGTGGTCGAGGCGTGGACGGAGGAGATCGTGCAGCGGGCGCGGGACTACATCCGCCGGATCGATGAGATGGGCGGCGCCCTGGCCGCTCTGGAAAAGGGATTCCAGCAACGGGAGATCGCAGAGGCCGCCTACCGCCACCAACTGGCCGTCGAGGAGAAGCGGGAGGTCGTCGTAGGGGTCAACGCCTTCCAGGCGGAGGAGGAGACGCCGACCGAGGTGCTGCGGATCGACCCGGCGGCCGAGCGCGAGCAGGTGGAGCGCGTGCGCGCCCTGCGCGAGCGCCGGAACGGCGAGCGGGCCGCAGCCGCCGTCCGCGAGCTGGCCGCCGCCGCCCGGGAGGACCGCAACCTCATGCCTGCCATTCTCGACGGCGTCCGCGCCGAGGTCACCCTCGGAGAGATCTCGGACGCTCTGCGGGAGATCTACGGCGAGTACAAGGAGGCGGGGTTCGACTAGAGCCTTCCACCTTCCCCCGTCCCCCTCCTGGTCGTACAATCCATCGCCACATGCTCTAATCAGGAAACGGAGCCGCGCGCCCGGCCCGGCGGCCCCCCGATCTGCTTATGCGGAGCCGAACCGTCCATCTGTCCGGGGATACATACCCTCGCGACCTGCTGCTCGCGGCGGCGAAGGAAGCCGGGCGTCCGCCCGACTTCGTTCTGGCGTTCCTGCCACCGGAGGAGGAGCTGCGCGAAATCCTGGCGGCCATGACCTCGGCCTGGCCGGACTCCTTGCGCTTCGGTTGTGAGGCGGTGACGCAGTTCGGCGACGCCGACTTGACAAACCGGGGGATCATCCAGCTCTTCTGGTTCGACGATCCGCAGCACCATCGCCTCTCGCTGGAGGTGGTCCCCGGCACGCACGGCGAGCCGCCGACGCCGAAACGGGTGGATGCAGTGGCCCGCCGCATCGCTGCCGGTGACGGTACCCTGCTGCTGGTGGACGGCCTGCGCTTCCCCGCTGAGCGGTTTCTCGCCGAGCTGCGGCGCAGCCTGGTGACCATGCCGCCACTGGTGGCCGGCGGCCTCGCCTCGCAGCGCGAGCCGGTGACCAAGGCCGGCGCCCGGGTGTTCGTGGGCGACCGGGTGCTCCCTTCGGCCTGCCTGGTGCTGACCTTCCACGGCGTCTCCATGCGGGTCGAGGTGGTGCGCGGCTGGATTCCGGCGTCCCCTGTCTACACGATCACCCGGGCCGAGGGAAGCGTGGCTTATGAGATTGACGGCGAGCCGGCGACGGAGTGGTATCGCCGCTTCTTCACGGTGGACGGGCAGCTCGCGCCCATGCCCACGTCGGCCAACCGCTTTCCGCTGATCATCGAGGGCCCAAGGCCGGAGCGGCAGGGGCTCTACCGCAGCATGCGGCTCTTCGACGATCCCCCGGGCGCCGTCACCTTCTGGGGAGAGGTGGAGACCGGCGACCAGGTGCGGCTGGGAATGGGCAACGGGCTCTCCCTGGTGCGCACCGCCTCCGAGCTGACCGCCGGCCCGCTGCCGGAGGCGGCCATCCTCTACTCCTGCGTCGGCCGCGAGGTGGTGCTGGGCGACAGGGCCTGCCAGGAGGTCTCCACCATCCATCGGGCCCTGGGCGGGGTCTCCCTCTCCGGCTTCTTCACTTTCGGCGAGATCGGCCCCACCCAGCGTGGCAACCTCGCCTACTACAATCAAACCGCCATCCTGGTGCTTCTCCACGAGGTGGGCGCATGAACAACCCGCTCGAGCTCGACAACGCCATCTTGAGGAACCTGCTGGTGCAGACCACGCGGGCCTACGAGCGGCAGATGGCCGAGCTGTTTGCCGAGAAGGAGCTGGCCCAGGTGACCCTGGCCTCGATCGGGGACGGCGTGCTGGCCACGGACGAGGAGGGTCGCGTCAAGTACCTGAACCCGGTGGCCGAGAAGCTCACCGGCTGGGAGCGGACCGCGGCCTGCGGCCGGCCGCTGCCGGAGATCTTCCGCCTGACCGAGCCGGCCGGCGGCCGGGAGGTCGAGGAGCTGCTGTGCCACTGTCTCCAGGAGGGGCGGAGCTTCCGCCTGGCCGAGCGCATCACCCTGGAGCGGCGCGACGGCCGGCGCTACGCCATCGAGAGCACGGGCTCGCCCATCCGCGCCCACGACGGCCGCATCATCGGCGCCGTGCTCGTCTTCCAGGACGTCTCCGACAAACGGCTGATGGCCCTGCAGCTCGCCCATCAGGCGACCCACGACGAGCTGACCGGGCTGTTCAACCGGCAGGCCTTCGACGGCCATCTCCAGCGCGCCCTGGAGGAAGCCCGCAGCCTGTCGAGCGCCCACGCCCTCTGCTACCTGGACCTCGACCAGTTCAAGCTGGTCAACGACACCTGTGGCCACCTGGCCGGCGACGAGCTGCTCTGTCGCGTCACCGCCCTGCTCCAGGATTCAATGAGCGACACGGACCTGGTGGCCCGCCTGGGTGGCGACGAGTTCGCGGTGCTGCTGAGCCGCTGTCCGCTGGAGAAGGCCGAGCGGCAGGTGGCGGAGTTCCACCATGCCTTGCAGCAGTTCCGCTTCACCTGGCGGGACAAGACCTTCGCGGTGGGCGCCAGCATCGGCCTGGTGCCGATCACTCGCGAGTTCCGGACCGTGGCCCACCTGCTCTCGGCCGCCGACCACGCCTGCTACGCGGCCAAGGAGAAGGGGCGCAACCGCATCCAGATCTACCAGGAGGACGACGCCACCTTCATCCGCCGCCACGGCGAGATGAACTGGGTGGTGCGCATCCAGCAGACCCTGGAGCAGGACCGCTTCCGCCTCTTCTCGCAGCAGATCCAGCCGCTCTCATCGCAGGCGCCGCCGGGGCTCTACTTCGAGGTGCTGCTGCGCATGGTGGAGGACGACGGCCGCATCCACCTGCCCAGCGACTTCATCCGCGCCGCCGAGCGCTACGGCCTGATGCGCGCCATCGATCGCTGGGTGATCCACAACTGCATCCGCACCCTGGTGGGGCAGCCGGCCCCGTTCCTCGACCTGCTCCAGCTCTGCGCCATCAACCTCTCGGCGGTCTCCCTGAGCGACGAGGCGTTCCTCGACTTCATCGAGGGGGAGCTGGCCGCCTCGGGAGTGCCGCCGGGCAAGATCTGCTTCGAGATCACCGAGACGGCGGCGATCGAGAACCTGCCCCAGGCCCAGAAGCTGCTCTCCCATCTGACCGCCAAGGGGGTCCGCTTCTCTCTGGACGACTTCGGCACCGGCATGTCGTCCTACAGCTACCTCAAGGACCTGCCGGTCGCCTTCCTCAAGATCGACAACAAGTTCATCAAGGACGTCGTCACCGATCCCCTCGACCGGGCGATGGTGGAGTCGATCAACCAGGTCGGGCACGTCATGGGGATCCAGACGGTCGCCGAGGGGGTGGCCAACGCAGCGATCGTCGAGCGCCTCAAGGCGCTGGGGGTGGACTACGCCCAGGGGAACTGGATCAGCCCGCCCCGGCCCTTGAGCGGCGTGCCCACCCAGACCCTCAGTCCCCTGGCCCCTCTTTCCCAGAGGGAGAGAGGGGAAGCCCGGCGCTGAGCGGATCTACGGCCCTCTGGTGACATGGGGCACCTCCTCCTGTAGGATGTGGGCCGCTTTTACAGGGAGATCCTATGTCGGAAAGCATCGCCGCGACGCCCAGCCGGACCCAGGAGGCGACGACGGGGTTCATTCGCGAGCTCGGGCTGCTCGACTCGACCATGATCGTGGCCGGCTCGATGATCGGCTCCGGCATCTTCATCGTCCCCGCCGAGATCGCCCGGCAGGTGGGTTCGGCCGGCTGGCTGCTCATGGTGTGGGTGGTGACGGGCCTGCTCACCGTGGCCGCCGCCCTCTCCTATGGCGAGCTGGCGGCCATGATGCCCAAGGCGGGCGGGCAGTACGTCTACCTGCGCGAGGCCTTTTCGCCGCTCTGGGGTTTCCTCTACGGCTGGACCCTCTTCCTGGTGATCCAGACCGGCACCATCGCCGCCGTGGCTGTGGGCTTCGCCCGCTATCTGGGGGTGCTGATCCCGGGGATCTCCCCGACAGCCTGGATCATCCCGCCCATCAATCTCTCGCAGGGGTACGCGATCAGCCTCTCGGTACAGCAACTGGTGGCCATCCTGCTGCTGATCTTCCTGACCTGGCTCAACACCCGCGGCATCCACCTCGGCAAGATCATCCAGAACACCTTCACCTCGGCGAAGACCCTGTCGCTCATCGCCCTGATCCTGCTCGGCATCCTGGTCGGCAGGAACGCCGGGGCGATCTCGGCCAACTTCAGCGACTTCTGGACGCCGCGCGACGCGGTCACCATCCGGCCCGACCTGCCTTTCGCGGCGCCGGTCGCGGCCACCATGGGGGCCTTCGGCCTGTTCATCGCCTTCTGCGTGGCCCAGGTGGGTTCGCTCTTCTCTGCCGACGCCTGGAACAACATCACCTTCACGGCCGGCGAGGTGAAGGACCCGCGGAAGAATATCCCGCTCTCGCTGGTGGCCGGTACCACGCTGGTGATCGTCCTCTACATCCTTGCGAACGTAGCCTACCTCTGCACCCTGCCGCTCCACGCCATCCAGAACGCACCGGACGACCGGGTGGCGACCGCGGCCCTGCAGGTGATCTTTGGCCCCGTGGGGGCGATCATCATGGCCATCGCCATCATCATCTCCACCTTCGGCTGCAACAACGGGCTGGTGCTGGCGGGGGCCCGGGTCTACTACGCCATGGCACGCGACGGGCTGTTCTTCCGCCGCACCGGCCTCTTGAACTCGAAGCACGTGCCTGCCTGGGGACTCATCCTTCAGTGCATCTGGGCCTCGCTGCTGGTGCTGCCTCGGACCCGGCTCTACGGCGATGACGGCGCGCCGCTGCTCGACGCCACAGGCCAGCCGCAGTACGGCAACCTCTACGGCAACCTGCTCAGCTACGTCATCTTCGCGGTGCTGATCTTCTACGTGCTCACCATCGCCGGCCTGTTCGTGCTGCGGCGCAAGCGTCCGGACGCGGAGCGGCCCTACCAGGCCTTCGGCTACCCCGTGGTGCCGGCGCTCTACATCGTGGCCGCGGCCGTGATCTCGCTGGTGCTGCTGGTCTACCAGACAGCGACGGCTTGGCCAGGTCTGGTCATCGTGCTGACCGGCATTCCCGTCTACATTGCCTGGCGCAAGCTGGGCTCTCCCATGCCCGCTCCGGCGGGCGAGACGAGGGCATGACGAGCCGGGCGGGCGTCCATCGGGGACATCCCGCGGCGGCCGAGAAAAGATTCGTTCTGACGCTGATCCTGGAGGTCTAGACATCCATGGCCAACGGTCTTTTTGCCAGAAAACCCCTCGAGCTGCTGCTGGAGGAGATGAAGGACGACAACCGGCTCCGCCGGATCCTCGGCCCCATTCAGCTCACCGCCCTGGGCGTGGGGGCGATCATCGGCGCCGGCATCTTCGTCGCGACCGGCGAGGCGGCCCACAACGTCGCCGGTCCGGCCCTGATGCTCTCCTACGTCGTCGCCGGTATTACCTGCATCTTCGCCGCGCTCTGCTATGCGGAGTTCGCCTCGATGGTGCCGGTCGCCGGCTCGGCCTACACCTATGCGTACGCCACCCTCGGCGAGCTGTTCGCCTGGATCATCGGCTGGGACCTGGTCCTGGAGTATGCGGTGGGGAGCGCAACCGTCGCCAACGGCTGGTCCGGTTACTTCCAGAGCGTCCTGGCGAAAGCCGGGATCGTGCTGCCGCAGGCTTTGCAGAACGCGCCGATCCGCTACGACACGGCGACCGGCGAGTTCGTCTCTACCGGTTCGTTCATCAACCTGCCGGCGATCGTGATCGTCACGATCGTCACGCTCGTCCTCGTCAAGGGGATCTCCGAGAGTGCCAACTTCAACGCCACGATGGTCGGGATCAAAGTGACCGCCGTGCTCTTCGTCATCGTGGTTGGCGCGTTCTACATCAACCCGGAGAACTGGAAGCCCTTCGCGCCGTACGGCTGGACCGGTCTCAGCTTCTTCGGCAAGCACGTCGCCGGTCAGGCCGATCCGGGCGGCACACCGCTCGGCATGCTGGCCGGCGCGGCCATCATCTTCTTCGCCTACATCGGCTTTGACTCGGTCTCCACCCATACCGAGGAGGCGAAGAACCCGCAGCGCGACGTGCCCATCGGCATCATCGCCTCGCTGCTCCTCTGCACGGTCCTCTACATCGCCGTCGTCGCCGTGCTGACCGGTATGGTCAAGTACAACCAGATCGACGTCGCGGCGGGCGTCAGCGACGCCTTCAAGCAAAAGGGGCTCGACATTGCCGAGGTGATCATCGCGATCGCCGGTGTGGCCGGCATCACCTCGGTGCTCCTGGTGATGATGCTCTCCGGCCCGCGCGTGTTCCTGGCCATGGCCCGCGACGGCCTGGTCCCCAAGGGCTTCTTCGGTGACGTCCACCCGCGCTTCCGGACGCCCTGGCGGTCGACGATCCTGATCGGAGTCTTCGTCTGCTTGCTCACAGGCTTCCTGCCGCTCGGCTTCCTCCTCCACCTGACGAACATCGGCACCCTGCTCGCCTTCGTGATCGTGTGCGCGGCGGTCCTCATCATGCGCAGGAAGTACCCGGACGCGGAGCGGCCGTTCCGCTGCCCCTGGGTGCCCTTCGTGCCGATCATGGGTATTCTCGCCTGCCTGCTGCTCATGTTCTCGCTGCCCGCGGACAACTGGTGGCGGCTCTTCGCCTGGCTAGCGATCGGGCTCATTATCTACTTCCTCTATGGGCGCAAGCACAGCGTGATGGCCCTGTACACCGGCCGCGAACTTGCCGTCCACGGCGCCGGCGGCGCCATGGCCGCCACGCCCCCGGGCGTCCCGGGTCCGGAGACGCGGAAGTAGCGGTTTGCTCCATCCCGAACCGGCCGGCTCTCGACGGCCGGTTCCCTTTGGGCCCCCAAAAAAAGACCCCGCTTCGGCGGGGTTTTGGAGGAGGGAGGTTGGAGAGGAGATTGTCTGGCTGTCCTTCCGTCTCCAACACCATATACGGACGGGAACGCCGGAGTGTTTAGGGGATGGACAAAGTTCCCGAACAGCGACTAGAGTGACACGACACTCTTTTCATCGATAGGAACGACCGTGAGCGAGCCGACGGACAGCCAACCTTCCCCGCCGACGGCCGGCTGGACCTTCCTCACCAACCACGCCCACGTGCTCTTCTGCATCGCGCAAGACCCGGCGGTCCGGCTCCGCGACGTGGCGGCCCGGGTGGGTATCACCGAGCGGGCCGTACAGCGGATCGTGACGGATCTGGAAACGGCGGGTTATCTGACCGTTTCCAAGGAGGGGAGGAGGAATCGCTACAAGGTCAACTGCGACCTGCCGCTGCGCCATCCGATCGAGCGCCACCGGACGGTCGCGGCGCTGATCGAGCTGGTGGTGGGGAGGACGGAACGATAGGGTAGAGGGAGAGCGGCGGCTCCCGGAACGAATCGGAGCCGCCGCCGTCGCGAGCCGGCCTACATGGCGCAATGGCTAAAGCAGGACGTGGTGGTGGTGTTTTCCCAGGTTCCAGCAGCGCAGCACACCTGCTTGAGGTACTTGCCATAAATCGAGCAGCACTCTCCCGTCGGGACCCAGCGCTCGTCGCCCGGGTTGCATTCGGCAGCCCCGACCGGGTACCCCAAGGCCAAGACGGAGAGAGTCAGGGCAAAGGCCATGAGAGCGGCACGAAGGATCTTGCTGGAGATTTGCATGATGGATGACCTCCTTTCGATAGCCGTTCCGGCGTCCCGCAGCAGACACCTGAGAATTCTAGCCTATTCGTTAATGCAAAACTCACGCCGGAAGGATTCTGGGGCTCCAGCGTGAAGATCGCCACCTGGAACGTCAACTCGATCCGCTCCCGCGTCGAGCGGGTGGCGGCCTGGACGGCGCGCGAGCGGCCGGACGTGCTCTGCATGCAGGAGATCAAGACCACGGACGACCTCTTCCCCCGAAGCCGCTTCGAGGACCTGGGCTATCACGTCGAGACCTTCGGCCAGAAGACCTACAACGGCGTCGCGATCCTCTCCCTGGAGCCGATGACCAAGGTCGTGCGGAATCTGCCGGACGACGAGCCCGACGCCCCCCGGCGGTTGCTCGCGGCCACCGTGGGCGGGGTGCGGATCGTCAACGTCTACGTGCCCAACGGCCAGTCGCCCGAGAGCGAGAAGTTCGTCTACAAGCTGGAGTGGCTGGCGCGCCTGCGCGCCTTCCTGGACGCTACGGCCAAGCCCGGCGGCTCGCTGCTCCTCCTGGGGGACTTCAACATCGCCCCCGAGGAGCGGGACGTGCGCTACCCCGACCTCTGGCGGGGCCACATCCACTTCCATCCCAAAGAGCATGAGGCCCTGGCCCGGATCACCTCCTGGGGGCTGTACGACCTGCTCCGCCAGCACCACCCGGAGGGGGGTCTCTACTCCTGGTGGGACTACCGGCAGCTCGCCTTCCAGAAGAACAACGGCCTGCGGATCGACCTGATCCTCGGCACCAAGAGGATGCTCAACCGGTGCACCGGGGTCGAGATCTTCCGCGAAGAGCGCAAGGGGGAGTCCCCCTCCGACCACGTGCCGGTGGTGGCGGAGTTCAAGTAGACCGTCAGGTCCCCATCCAGCGGGCCGACTCCCAGCCGAGGTGGGCGTGGGCGTTGAACAGGCGGACGACGGGGCGGTCCCCCCAGTCGACCACGCTCAGGGTTGCGGGATCGAGGAACATGCGGCGGGCGGCCGCGAGCGGGACGCCCAGGGCGGCGCAGAGCAGGGCCTTGATGGGGCCGACGTGGCTGACCAGGGCGATCCACTCGCCCCGGTGCTCGCGGGTGAGGTCGGTCAGCAGGTCGAGCACCCTCTTCTGGACGGCTTCCAGGGATTCGCCCCCGGGCGGCGCTGTGCCAAGGTCGGCTTCCCAGCGCAGCAGGCGCTCCTCGTCCCGTCCCAGGACCTCCGCCCGGGTGAGCCCCTCCCACTCGCCGAACGACTGCTCGCGCAGCCGCGGCTCCAGCCGCAGGGGGACCTCCCGCGCGGCAGCGATCCGGCGGCCGGTCTCGCGGGCGCGGCAGAGCGGGCTGCTGTAGACGGCTTGTATGGGCAGCGGAGTCAGGACGGCGGCCAGGCGCTCGGCCTGCTCGACGCCGGAGTCCGCCAGCGGCTCGTCGCGCAACCCCACGTAGCGGAGCTCGCGGTTCGCGGGGACTTCGCCGTGGCGGACCAGCAGGAGACGGAGGACCGGCGTGCTCAACGAGCGCAGAGCCTATCGCATCGTAGTAGGATTTCCCCGATGCTCAGCTCCCGCCGCCTCCTCGCCTTGAGCTTCGTCGCCTGGGCCGGTCTCGCGCCGGTCCAGGCCCGAGGGACGGAGGATCCCATCCAGCTCGTGGCGCCACGCGCGGGCGCCACCCTCCTCGCCGGCTCCACGGCCGAGCTGGAATGGGAGGCGCTCGAGCCCTTTGCCCGTCTTTCCGGCGTCGAGGAGTGGGAGGCGTTCCTCAGCTTCGACGGCGGCGCGACCTACCCCGTCCGCATCACGCCGCACCTCGACCGGGACCTCCGCCGCGTCCGCTGGCAGGTGCCCGGCGTCCCCACGTCCGCAGCCCGCCTGCTGCTGCGCTTCGGCGACGAGCGGCGGGAGACTTTCCTGGAGCTGCCCCAGCGGTTCTCGATCATCGCGGCCCCGGGAATGGAGCGGTTCTTCACTCTCGCCAGCGTGGCCCCGGCTCCGGGCGAGCCGGCGCTCCCAGGGCACGCTGGAGTCGTCGCCTGGGTCGAGGGCTCGCGCCGCGGCGGCGGGCTGCGCCAGGTGGTGGCCCCCGAGCGTCCCGCCCTGCGGAGCGCGCTCAGCCTGCCCCAAATTCATCCCGAAGCGGCCGTCCTCGCCTCGGAGGAGTCCCCGGTCGATCCGCCGGCGCCGGCCCCCCGCAACAGGGGAGGAGCGCCGCCCATCATCCGCGGAGCTGCTCTGGCGGGGCCTGCAAGGGCTCTTCCGCTTTCCTTCGACATCCTCCTGCTGACGCAGCGACGGAACGAATAGGCCGCAACGGTCCTCTCCATTGCGATGAGCCGGACCGCCCCCGCTTCCGGAACGGTCCACTGGAGAACCGTCAAGACCCTGCTCCGTGCAGGAGGAGTTTTCATATGCGTGCTTTCGATACGTTCCGCGGGCTCGCCCTGCCCGCGATCTTCGCCGCTCTCCTGGGTATCGCGACCCCCGCCGCCGCTCAGGAGACACCCGAGGAGGAAACCCCCACCGTCACCGAAACCATCCAGGTGACCGCCACCCGCACGCCCGAGGACGTGGAGACCGTCCCGGCGTCCGTCACCGTCATCAGCGGCGAGGAGATCGAGGCCCAAGGGGCCAACGACCTGCCTTCCGCGCTCTCGCTCGCCGCCGGCCTCTCGGTCGTGCCCGGGGGCGACACCGGCCCGGCCGGCTCGACGCCCGAGATCTGGGGGCTCCGCGAGTTCGACGCCTTCCTGCTCGTGGTGGACGGCGTGCCCTGGGGCGGAGCCTTCAACCCGGCCCTGCCCAGCGTCGACCTCACCAACGTCGAGCGGATCGAGGTCCTCCGCGGCTCGGCGCCGGTGATGTACGGCGCCACGTCGTTCGTGGGCGTCATCCACGTCATCCATCGCCAGGCCGGCGCGGCCGGGCGCTCCGGCCGCGTCTGGGGCGGCAGCTACGGCAGCGGCGGCGCCTCCTTCTCCACCGCCCTGCCCGACGCCGGCCGGCTCAAGCAGTCGCTCACTGTCGATGGCGAGCGGCAGGGCTTCAAGGACGACCGGACGGGCTTCGACCGCGGCCACGTGCTCTACCGCGCCTCGGCCGGCGGCTTCCGCTTCGACTTCGACGGCTCGATCGTGAACCAGGACCCCGCGAGCCCCCACCCGCGGCAGGGCAGCGCGCTCTCGCCCCTGGTGCCGCTCGACGCCAACCACAACCCCCGCGATGCGAAGATCGACGAGAACCGTCTCCACTTCGTGACCGGCTACGACCGGACCCTGGGCAGCGGCGCCTGGTCCACCACCCTGTCCTATACCCACTCCGAGCGCGACACGGTCCGCGGCTTCCTCGCCGATATCTCCTCGACGGCGCCGAACGCCCGCGGCTTCGAGCAGGACCTGTCGATCGACGACGTCTACCTCGACAGCCACGTCGCCTGGCAGCTCCGGCCGGGCTTCCGCCTGGTGGCCGGCTTCGACCACCTCTACGGCAAGGCCACGGGGGACGCGGAGACCTTCACCTACTTCGTCCCCCTCAACGGCGCCAGTCCGCCTTCCAGCTCCGGCCTGCCGCGCGACATGGGCTTCGACGTGGAGGACGAGCGCAACTTCTCCGGCCTCTACGCCCAGGCCGAGTGGGACCCCGCGCCCCGCTGGCACTTCCAGATCGGCGCGCGCCTCAACCGTACGGCCGAGGACCGCGAAGCCGGCGAGGAGGAGCTGGCGGGAGGCGAGCCGGGCGAGGAAGAGGAGGAGGGCCGGCAGAGCCGCACGGTGACCCGCGGCAGCGGCACCTTCGGCGTGAGCTGGCTCGCCTGGGGCGACGAGTCCAACGGCCTCTGGCTCTTTGCCGACTACCGCAACACCTTCAAGCCGGCGGCCATCGACTTCGGTCCCGAAGCCGAGGCGGACATCCTGAAGCCCGAGGACGCCGAGAGCTACGAGGTGGGCTTGAAGAACCGCCTCGCCGGCGGCCGCTTCGAGTGGGAGCTCACGGCCTTCCAGATGGACTTCGACAACCTCGTCGTCGCCCAGTCCGTCAACGGCCTGCCGCGGCTCGTCAACGCCGGCTCGGAGCGCTTCAAGGGGTACGAGCTGGACACCATGGGCCGGCTCCGCTCCGACCTCCGGTGGCAGCTCACCTACGCCTGGCACGACGCCAAGTTCCGCGACTTCGTCCAGGACTTCGACGGCGTGCCGACCCAGCTCAACGGCAACCGGCTGGAGCTGTCGGCGAAGAACCTGGCTTCGGCGGGCCTGATCTATGCGCCCGCCCGGGGGTTCACCGGCTCGGTGATCGCCAACTACGTGGGCGAGCGCTTCCTCAACAAGCGCAACACCGCCCTCGCCCCGGACTACACCGTCTGGTCGGCCGGCATCGGCTACCGCTTCGGGAGATGGGAAGTGCGCCTCGACGGCGAGAACCTCGACGACACCCGTCCGCCGGTGGCCGAGAGCGAGTTGGGCGACGCCCAGTACTACCGCCTGCCGGCGCGCAGCTTCCGGTTGAGCCTCGGGTCGCGGTTGTAGCAGAAGCCATCAACCCTGGAGGGGCGGCCCCACGAGCCGCCCCCGGCTCTGCAGAGAGCCCCACGGGAGAGACCGTCCCTCCAGGATCGACGGGAACGCCTATTGCTTATGGAGAAGCGGCAAGGAGGTCATCATGCGCTGTAAATTCTTCCCGATCTTCATCCTGACGCTCATCCTGGAGCTCCAGGCCCTCTCCGCGCAGGCCAAGCCCAAGCATTGCACCATCGCCTGCGAGACCGATCCCGCCATCACGTGCACCAGCAGGGCAGGGGACTGCCAGTTCTACTATGGAGCCTACGACTACATCGTCTGCGATGGGATCGCCACCCAATGTCCGCTCCCGTCGTCCCCGCAATCAGCGGTGATCCTCGGGTTGGGTATGCAACCCCGGACCTGCAGCCCCTGCACCGTCACCTGCCCGAACAACCCTGCCCAGTCGTGCACCAGCGAGACCGGCCAGTGCGAATCGGGCCTGGTCGGCGGCACGTACTGGATCGGCTGCGACGGCGGCGCGGACGAGTGCGTGCCACCACGCTGACGGGACGCGGGCTCACGCCACTTCCGCGGCCGGGGCTTCGGCCTCGACCGCGGAAAGGACTGGTGGGGCGTTCATCCTCTCCTTGAGCGCCGCGTACTTGCCGTCGAGCGCCTCGAAAACAGCGGCGATCTGCTCGAGCCGCTGGTCGAGGTCGATCGTCCAGTGCTCGTTGCTGACCGGCTCGAGCTTGAGGCCGTTGAGCCGGTAGGAGAGGGCGTCGAAGCGCATCGGCACCGCTCCGACGTGGATCTTGGCGGAGAGGATCTCCGCCCCCTCCTCGAGGTAACGGAACAGCTCGTTGAGCACGGCGCCCGCGAGCGTCACTTTCGCCTCGCGGGTGACGAGCCGCACGCTGCCCGTCTCCGGCTCCACCATCACGTCCGGCTCATCGAGCAGCGCCCGCAGGAACCGGCACCCCAGCACCGACTGCCCCGGCTCCTTGGGGATCACGACCTCGCTCATCTCGTCGGCCTCGGGAGCCTCGTCCAGCCAGGGGGCCTTGAACTCCCCTTCCACCCCGGCCTGCCGCAGGAGCGTGAGCACCGTCCCGAGCCAGGTCTTGGCCGTCGAGGCCACGTAGAGGACACGGCCGTCGATGCAGCACTCGACGATCTTCGTCCGCGGCGCCTGGCGCATGGCGCTCTCCGCCTCGGCCAGCTCGCGCAGCCTCTTGCGGGTCTTGGCGCCCACGAACGGCTTGCCCGTCGCCTCCATCTCGGCCTTGATCAGCTCCCTGAGCCGCTCCTTGACCGCCGTGGCGTCCGGCCGGACGCGGTCGATCCGCACCCGGAAGGCGTAGCGCCCCTGGGCGACCTCGTACGGGGCGTCCAGCTCGAACGGGACGAATCCCATGCGCTCCCGCACCTCCGAGCCGGGCTCGATCTCCCAGAAGCGAGCCCGCTCGAAATCCGGCCCCTCGGGGGGCACGACGACGTTGAACCGGGTGACGGCGACGGTTCCGCTCAAAAGACCCATCTTGCAAGACCTCCTGCTGACTGCCGGCGGGGCCGGGGAAGAGGAGGCGATCTTAGCCGATAGGAGGGGGTTTGGGGTGGGGATCGGCCGGGGGAGACGCCGGTTTCGGACCGGCCGGCTCGGAAACCTTCTGCGGATCTTTCTCAGCGGCCGGAGCGGAGCCCTCCTTGCCAGCGGCGGGATCGGCCTCAGCCTGCGCGGCGGCCTCGCCGGGCGGCAGGACGGCCTGAACGTCCTCGGCAGCGGTCTCCTCCTCCGGCAGATCCTCCTCCCCGGCCGCGGCTTCGTTCTCCCCCGCAGGCTCCAAGGCGAAGAAGGCTTCTTCCAGGGTTTCCACGTAGACCTCGGCCTCCTCCGCGTCAGCCTCTTCCACCTCGTTGCCCGTAGGCTGGTAGACCTGGACCACACCCGGCGGCACCGGGGTTCCGTCGTCCGGCGGACCTTCCGTCTCCTGATCGGGGTACGGCCAGCCGGCGGCCAGCCCCAAGTCCACGGTGAAGACGTGGCCGATATCGGACTCGACGTAGAGGTCCTGCACGATCCCGTCCGCCGCGGCGAACGCCTTGGGCGCCTCCTCCCGAAGGTAAGGAGCACTGGCGTCCCTTTCGGGCCGGGCGTCTCCGGCATTTCCGGCCGCCTGCGCCACGCCAGGCCGGGCCAGCGCGAGCTCACCCGCGAGCAGCAGGAACAGGGCGGCGGTACGGAATTTCCCCATGCACCATACTCCGGCGATCCGAACGAGAAACGGGCTCGACGACTACCTGACTATCATACGCGGCCGGCGGCGCGGGCGTCCAAGGCGAGGCCTTGCAATGCCGGTCCACGAAGGCTTCTCAGGAGGAAACGGGGAGGAGCGTCAGGTCTCGGGGGCTAGAAACAAACGGGGCGGCGCCGTTGCGGGATCAACGACGCCGCCTCAACCCCAAAAAAGGAGAAAGACCATGGCCGGGATGATACCCGGTTTGGCGGCAAAAGGGAAGAGGGTGGATCAAGATCCCGGTTTTGGGGACTCTCCAGGCTGAATTTCAGCTACTGGTCCGCCAGGGTCTCCTCCAGGAGCCGCGGCCGCGGCCCCCGCACGAGCTTCTCGCGGGAGCGCCGCTCGAAGAGGCGGATCTGGAGCAACTCGCGGTCGGCGTGGTCGATGGTCTGCTCCAGGCTCTCGGCGCCGTGGCGGGTGGCCCAGCCCACGGAGAAGGCGGGGATGCCCTGCCCGGCGGCGGTCGTCCGCAGGCGCTGGCCCACCTCGGCCACGAAGCGCGCCGAGGCCCCGAACAGCAGGAGCAGGAACTCGTCGCCGCCCATGCGCACCACCGCGTCCTCGGCGCGGGCGTTCTGCTGCAGGAAGCGGCTCACCTTGTTCAGCACCTCGTCGCCCGCCTGATGGCCGAATTCGTCGTTGTACTTCTTGAAATTGTCCACATCCACGACGATCGTTCCCCAGGAGTGGGAGCTCCCCAGCCGCTTCTGGACCTCTTGCAGGTATCTGCGGTTGAAGCACCCGGTGAGGGGGTCGAGGAGGCTCTGCTGCTTGCGCTGGGTGATGTCGACCAAGATGCCGTGATAGAGCAGCTCGCCCGTCTCGGGGTCCTGGACGCAGTGGCAGGTGTCGAGCAGGGTCCGCTCCTCGCCGTCCGGCCGGCGGAGGACGAGCTCGAACTCGCGGACGATGCCGTCGCGGGCCAGCAGCTCCTCCTCCTTGGCGCGTTGCGTGGGGTCGGCCAAGAAGTCCTGGGCGCGGAACTGCCGCAGCTCCTCTAGCGAGGGAGCGCCGAGGATCTCCAGGCAGGCGGGATTGGCGTCGAGGATCTCGCCACGGTCGTTCGTGATGTAGACCCCCTCCTGCACCTTCTCGATGAACAGGCGCAACGTCTCCGGATCCTGCAGACTGCGGTAGCGGCCTTGGGGCATACGGGACTCCTGGCGAGAAAAGCTCGCACCAAGTCGCACTGCGCGATTTTGCAGGCAAGATCGGGGCCAACGAGCAGGCGGCCGGCGCTACACCCCGAAGTACCGCGCGTCCGGGTGGTGGAAGACCAGGGCGGAGACGCTCGCCTCGGGGTCCATCATGTCCCCTTCGGTCAGGTGGACGCCGATCTCCTCGGGCTGGAGCGCCTTGAAAAGCTCGCGCTGGTAGGCGAGGTCCGGGCAGGCCGGGTAGCCGAAGCTGTAGCG
>DASWME010000166.1:0-2850 GCA_036399915.1 Thermoanaerobaculia bacterium | reverse complement strand
CGAGCTCGAAGTCCGGGGAGACCACCACCAGCACGAGGTCGTCGGCCCAGGGCAGGGCTCGCGCCTCGGGTGTGACGCCGTTGCGGCCGGGCACCAGGAGCTGCAGGCCGCCGGCGAGCGCGGGGACGACGTTGTCCAGGTGCGCGGAGCCCGAGACCACAGCCTCGGCCCGGCCGGCCAGCGACCACAGCTCGGAGCGGGAGAGGGGGTTGCCCAGCAGGCCCTGGCAGGCGGCGAGGGTGGCGGCCACGGAGCTGGCGCTCGATCCCAGGCCGCTGCAGCGGGGGAGGTTCTTCTCCAGGTGGAAGGCGAGGGTGGGGCAGCCGATCCCTTTCACTCGCAGCGCCTCCCGGAAGAGGGCGAAGGTGCGCATCACCAGGTTCTGCCAGGGGTCCGCGGGAAGGGCCCGGGCATGGGGGCCCGAGACGGCGAGGCCCGGCGCCGCGGCGGGCTCGGCCTCCACCACGTCCCCCCACGGGGAGCCGTCGAGCGGGGCGAGGGCGGCCCCCAACAGGTCGAAGCCGGCGGCGAAGTTGCCGATGCTGGCGGGAGCGTAGGCCCGGATTCTCATCCTGCCCGCATCATGCACCGATCTTCAGCAGGTCCGCCAGTGCTCCCGCCGCGGTGACCTCGCCGCCGGCCCCGTAGCCGCGGACGACGAGCGGCGTGGGCTGGTAGTGCTCGGTCAGGAACGAGAAGGCGTTCTCGCCCCCCCGCACGGCGAAGAGCGGGTGGTCCGGCCCCACCGCCTCCACGCCCACGCGGCAGTGGTAGCCGCCGTTCTCGGCCGCGATGACGGCGGCGTGGCGCAGCACCTTGCCCTCTTCGGCGAGGCGGGCGCGGCGCGCCTCGAAGAGAGGATCCAGCCGCGGCAGGCCGGCGAGGAACTCCTCGACGCTGCCCGCGGCATCGAAGTCCGGCGGCAGCACGCCCTCCACCTGGACGTCCGACAGCTCGCAGGCGGCGCCCAGCTCGCGGGCCAGGATCAGCAGCTTGCGCGCCACGTCCGTCCCCGAGAGGTCGTCGCGGGGATCGGGCTCGGTGAAGCCGCGCTCGCGGGCGGCCCGCACGGCCTGGGAGAAGGGCATGCCCTCCTCGATGGCGCCGAGGAGGAAGGAGAGGGAGCCCGAGAGGATCGCCTCCAGGCGCAGCACCCGGTCGCCGCCCTTGACGAGGCTCTGGAGAGTGCCGATGACGGGCAGGCCCGCCCCCACGTTGGTCTCGTAGAAGAAGCAGCGCCGGAGCGTCTCGCTGGTCTGGTGCAGGCGCAGGTAGTCCTCGTAGGGGGCGCTGTTGGCCTTCTTGTTCACCGTCACGACGTGCAGGCCCGCCTCGAAGAGCCGGCCGTAGGAGGACGCCACCTGGTTGTCGGAGGTGCAGTCGACGAAGACGGGGTTGACCAGGCGGGCGCGCGAGAGGCTCTCCAGGAGCGCGTCGAGGCAGGAGGGGAGGGTGGCCGCCTCCAGGCAGGCCGGCCAGGCCGCCGGATCGAGCCCCTCGGGGTCGAAGGCGCAGCGCTTGGAGTTGGCCACGGCGCAGAGCTTCAGGTCCACGCGGCGCCGCTCGCGGGACTGGTGCTCGCGGATCTTGCGCAGCAGCCGGGAGCCGACGTTGCCCACGCCCCAGACGATGAGCTGCAGCTCGGAGCGGCGCTCGAAGAGCTGGGAGTGGACGTGGCGCACGGCCCGGCGGGCGTCCGCCGTGGCGACCACGGCCGAGATGTTGCGCTCGGTCGAGCCCTGGGCGAGGGCTACGATGTTGACGCCGACGTTCGCCAGGGCGCCGGCGAAGCCGCCCACCACCCCCAGGCGGTCGCGCATGTTGTCGCCGACCAGGGAGACGATGGAGCAGTCGGGCCGGATCTGGATGGGGTCGAGCAGGCCGGCGGCCAGTTCGGCGGCGAAGACGTCGCGCAGAGCCTGGACGGCGCGGGGGCCGTCGGTGCCGGCCACGGCGAAGGAGATGGCGAACTCGCTGGAGCCCTGGGTGATGAGGATGACGGAGATGTCCGCCGCGGCCATGGCCTGGAAGACGCGGGCGGCCACGCCGGGCACGCCGGCCATGCCGGAGCCGGTGACGTCCACCAGCGAGACGCCGGGAAGGAAGGTGAGGCCGCGGGCGCCGGTCGCGGCGGGCGCGGCCTCGCCGTGCACCAGGCTGCCGGGGTTGCCGGGCGCGAAGCTGTTGCGCACCCGCACCGGGATCCCCTTCTCGCGCGCCGGCTGGATGGTCTTGGGGTGCAGCACCTTGGCGCCGAAGAAGGAGAGCTCCATGGCCTCTTCGTAGCTCACCTCCGGCAGCACGGTGGCGTGGGGGACCAGGCGGGGATCGGCGGTGTAGATGCCGTCGACGTCGGTCCAGATCTCCAGCAGCTCGGCGTCGAGGGCCCAGGCGGCGATGGCGGCGGAGTAGTCCGAGCCGCCCCGGCCCAGGAGGCTGACGCGGCCATTGGCATCGCCGCCGAAGAAGCCCGGCAGCACGGCGACGGCAGGAGGGTCCTCGCGCAGCGGCGCGAAGGCCTGGCGGATGGCCTGCCAGTCGGGCGTCGCCGACAGGGCCGGTCCGCAGGTGCGCACCAGCGCCTTGGCGTCGAGGAGCCGCGCTTCGACCCCCCGCGCCGCGAGGAGCCGCGAGACCATGGCGCAGGACGCCCGCTCGCCCAGGGAGGAGAGGAGGGCGAGGGCCGCCGGCGGGCACTCGAGGAGCAGCCGGAAGCCGCGCAGCAGGTTCTCCAGCTCGCGGTCCAGGCTGCCGAGGTCGGCCTCGGCCTCGGCGGCGTGGGCGCCGAGATCGTCGCGCAGGGCGTCGAGGATGTCGCGGTGGAGCGAATGGAAGCGGGCGAGCGCCGGC
>DASWME010000165.1:0-2799 GCA_036399915.1 Thermoanaerobaculia bacterium | reverse complement strand
TCTCCGCGCGCCTGGAGGTGCTCGCCGCGGCGGCGCTGTTCTCCTCCGGCGGGGCGGCGATCCAGGCGGTCCATCTGGCGGGATGGCAGGTGGCCTGCTTGCGCTCGGCCGTGGCGGCGGCGGCCCTCCTGCTGCTGCTCCCCGAGGTCCGGCGGCGGCCGAACCCGCGGGTGCTCGGAGTCGGGCTCGCCTACGCGGCGACCCTGGTGCTGTTCGTGCTGGCCAACAAGCTCACCACCGCGGCGAGCGCGATCTACCTGCAGTCGACGGCGCCCCTCTACGTCCTGCTGCTCAGCCCGTGGCTGCTGCACGAGCGGATCCGCCTGCGCGACGTGGCCTTCATGGCCGCCCTGGCCGCAGGGCTCGGGCTCTTCTTCGTGGGGTTCGACCCGGTCTCGGCCACGGCGCCGGACCCGCCGCTCGGCAACGTGCTGTCCCTGGCGTCCGGAGTCACCTGGGCGCTGACGATCATGGGGCTCAGGGCCCTCGGCCGGGGCGGCCCCGGCGGGAGCTCGTGGGGAGCGGCGGGAGCCTTCTGGGGAAACGTGTTCGCGGCGCTGGCGTGCCTGCCCATGGCGCTGCCGGTCGCGGCGAGCCGGCCCGCGGACTGGCTCCTGATCGGCTATCTGGGGGTGTTCCAGATCGCGCTCGCCTACTACCTCCTCCTCCGCGGGCTGGAGCGCGTGCGGGCCTTCGAGGCGTCGCTGCTGCTCCTCCTCGAGCCGGTGCTCAACCCGCTCTGGGCCTGGCTGGTCCACGGCGAGCGGCCGGGGACCTGGTCGATCGCGGGCGCCGTGGTGATCCTCCTGGCCACGATGGCCAAGAGCTTCCTCGACGTCCGCGCCGTTCCCGAGGTCCCCATCGCGGCCGACTAGGTCACTTCGCCGCCCGCACCTCCCCTCGCAGGGCCGGGAGGTTCAACCAGACCGGCGGCTCCTGGGCGAGCGCCTGCTCGAGCTCCGTGTCGTGATCGTAGATGTCCTTGCGGAACTCGACGGTGCCGTCCCCGTCCACCCAGGCGGTCCAGTAGAGGATGTGGACGGCGATGGGGCGGGGGAGCGAGACCGTCTGGTGCTCGCCCGAGTCGATGGCGCCCTGGATCGCCTCCGGGGTCCACTTGGGATCGTCCTTCAGCAGGTAGGCCGCCAGCTCGAGGGGCTTCTCCAGGCGGATGCAGCCGTGGCTGAAGTCGCGCTCGGCCTTGTCGAACAGGTGGTCGGCGGGCGTGTCGTGCAGGTAGATGTCGAACTCGTTGGGGAACATGAACTTCAATTTCCCCAGCGGGTTGTCCCCTCCCGGGCGCTGGCGGATCCGCTCCACGCCGCCTTCGTAGACCATCTCCATGTTATGCCGTGCGAGGTAGCCGGGGTCCGAGGCCAGCTTCGGCAGGATCTCCGCCTTCGCGATGCTCTCGGGGACGTTCCACTCGGGGTTCACCTCGATGTAGGTCATCTTGTCGCTGAACGCCGGGGTGCGGCTCTGGTCCTTGCCCACGATCACCCGCATGCTCACCGCCGGCCTGCCCGCCTCCATCACGTCGAGCCGGAACTCGGGGACGTTGACCAGGATGTAGCGGTCGCCGAGGGTCGCCGGCAGCCAGCGCCAGCGCTCCATGTTGACCTGGAGCTGGCGGATGCGCTCCTCGATGGGCACGTTGAGCTCCGCCAGGGTGTCCTCGTCCACCTTGCCGGTGACCTCCAGGCCATGGCGGCGCTGGAATCGGGAGACGGCGGAGGCGACGGCGTCGTCGAAGAGGTCGGCGGGTGCCGCCGGGGCGTTCGCGCCGGCCTGGGCGTTGCCCGGGGTCTGCGCCGGAGCCGCCGCGGCCGGCGCTGCCGGCGGCAGGTCGCCCGTCGCGGCGAGGCGGGCGCGCAGCGCCGCCACCCGCGGCCCGCGGGCGCCGGTCTTCAGCACGGGGCCCGGCGGCACGGGAGCCCAGCCGCCCCGGGCCGCGATCGCCCGATACTCGGCGAGGCCCTTGCGCAGCCGCGCGTAGTCGGGGTGGGGCGGCGTGAGGCTGCGGAAGATCTTGACGATCTCGCCCGCGTCGTCGGCTGCCAGGGCCTGGCCCAGGCGGGCGTCGAGGTCGACGTAGCGCGGCTTGGTGTACCACTCGACGCGCAGCTTCTCGGGCTGGAGACGGCCGTTGGCCAGATGGGCCGCCAGGCTGAGGTAGGTGTAGGTCAGCTCCGCGTCCAGATCCACCAGGCGGCGCTGGGCCTGGGGATCGTCGAAGGACCTCATTTCCCGGACCTCCTTCAACAACGCTTTCAGGCGCGCCGGCTGGTAGCGGCGGACGTCGAGCCCGTCGGCCCCCAAGGCCGGGATGGCCTGGATGAGCTCCTCAGCCTGGGAGCGGGGGCCCCGGGAGTTGGACCACGCGGGCTGGAAGTTGCGCTTCTGATAGAAGCCCCGCATCTCGTTCCACGCTTTGAGCAGCTCCTTCTGGTCCTTGAAAGCGACGGGGAGGGTCTTCACCTCCACGGTCTCGCGCAGGAGCTGCGCGACCTGGGGAGGCAGGGGCTTCGGGCTGGTGAGCTTCGCGACCGGGCTGTCCTTGCCGCAGCCGGCCGCGAGGAGGATAGGCAGGAGGATGGCGATCGTAGCGAGTCTTTTCCTCATGCAGGGCGGAGTTGCAAGGAACGGTCCCGGTTCTGCTGGCCGGCCTTTCCTTCGAGGCCTCACCCCCTGGCCCCCTCTCCCTGACGGGAGAGGGGGAACGCAGACGGCAGGGTTTGCTGGTAGCGCACCATGACAGGCCTTAATGGTCGCAGAGCGCACCTACGGCTCTATCGGTTC
>DASWME010000164.1:0-11519 GCA_036399915.1 Thermoanaerobaculia bacterium | reverse complement strand
ATGCGCTGGTCACGTCGATGCCGTCAGCGCCGGCGAACTGCGTCAGGTCCATGCGCGTCGTGATCGAACCGGCATCGTAGCCGGTCGAGGGATCGAAGACCGGCAGGTTCCGCACCAGCCAGCCGCTGTCCGACGGGACGGCGGGATCGAGGACGTTGACGTAGCCGGAGCCGCCGGCCAGCGCGTAGTCAATGGTGATCTCACCCACGACCGAGTTCGGTCCGTCCGGGAAGTCAATCTGTTCGATGGTGACGGCGCTCGGGTTGATCGACTGGGCGAAGGCCGCACCCGTCCAGACGAGCGCGAGAACGGCCCCGAGAATGAAGCCGGTGAGGCGTGGACGCGATGCACTGGACATAGTCGACTCCTTATGCCTCCTTGTGGGCGCGCGTTCTCGCGAGTGCCGGTCTTCTACCGGCGCCCCATGCACCGGTTGGAAGCTCCCGGTGCACTCGCGAATGTGGCGGGAAATCCCTCGCCCGTGCGTTGCTTCCCCTGGACAGGGTGCTTCAAGGATAACTGAAAGGAAAGGCTTTTGCAATCCATGCCGCGCGAGCAGGATGATCGAGAAAATATTGATAAATGGAACAGAGCGAAGATGGAAACCTGAGCACTTGGCGCCGCCGCTATGGGCGGCCGCAGGGACCGGCGGCTCCGCTCCTGCCAGCCGCTCGCAGAGGCGGTGCTCCGGGGAGGCGATTACGGTCTCCACCACCGGCAGCGCAACCGACGCAGGCGGGAACCGCCGACCGAGGCCAAGGCGCCGGGATCGTCTCGGCAGTCTGGGGGCGAGGTCCACAAGGCCTCCCCAGTGGGGAAGACCCCCTCTTTGTGCTAGACTTCAAGCGTAGTTGCGGGATAATCCTTCATCCAGATTCTAGAGGAGCCATGTCCGTCGCCATCGTTCGCAGGAAGAGCCAGACCCCGGAGCGGCCGACGCTGTCTCCGGAGAAGGGGAACGAGCTCCTGGGGCTGGTGCTGCTGGCGGCGGGTGTCTTCCTGGTCTTGAGCCTGGGGAGCCATCATCCGCAGGACCCCAGCCTGCTGCACCGCGTGGCGGACGAGGCGGTCCACCCCCGGAACTGGATCGGCGCCGTGGGGGCCCACATCTCGGCGGCGGCGTTCGGGTTCTTCGGCCTGACGTGCCTGCTGATCCCGCTCTTCCTGGTGGTGGCGGGCTGGCGGCGGCTGCGGCGGCGCGGAGCGCGGCGGGTGGTGGGGCGCGGCTTCGGCGCGCTGCTGCTGCTCGCGGCCACCCCGGGCCTGCTCCAGATCGGCTTCGGCCGCGTCTCCTGGAGCGACGGCTCGGTGGCGGCGGGCGGCGCTTTCGGCGTGCTGCTGGCGGACCTCCTCGAGCCCCGCCTCAACCTCATGGGCACGCTGGTGGTGCTCTTCGCGGCCGTGGCCTGCGGCACGGCGCTGGTGGTGCAGTCCACGCTGGGCGACCTGCTGGCTGTGTGGCGGGGCCGCCTGCGCCAGCTCTGGCAGGACTGGACCTTGGCGCGCGCGCGCCGGCGCGAGCGGCGGGAGAAGGAGAAGAACCGCCGCCGGGTCATCACCAAGCATCTGCAGCGGGTGGCCGAGGAGAAGCAGAAGATGGCCCCGGCGCCGGCTGAGCCGCACCGGCCGTCAATGGCCGCTGCCGCGGTCTCGCTCGGGGCGCCGCCGCCGGAGCGCATCGACCTGCCGCTGCGGCCGCGGGTCATGGAGAGGAAGGGGGAGGCCGAGTTCGCCATCCGCCGGGTGAACGCCGCCGAGACCGAGGAGGCGGACGAGGACTTCCCGGCCCTGCCGGAGCCGCTGCCGCCGGCCGCTGGCGCCCCGGCACGGACGCGGCGGGCGCCGCAGAAGGAGCTGCCCTTCGTGGCCGAGATCGCTCCGGGCACGCTGCCGCCGGTCAACCTGCTGCAGATGGGGGACGGCCGGAGCGCCATGGACCAGGCGGAGCTGGTGCGGCTCGGCGAGATCATCCGCAACCGCTGCGCCGAGTTCGGCGTCGAGGGGACGGTCGAGGCGATCAGCCCCGGCCCGGTCATCACCGTCTTCGAGTTCCAGCCGGCGCCGGGCGTCAAGGTCAGCCAGATCGTCAACCTCCAGGATGACCTCGCCCTGGCGCTCAAGGCCGAGGCGGTGCGCATCGACCGCATGCCCGGCCGCTCGACCCTGGGGATCGAGGTGCCGAACAAGGAGCGCGCGTTCATCCGCTTAGGCTCGCTGCTCGCCGACGAGCGGTTCAAGAAGTTCCCCTCGGTGCTCACGGTCGCGCTCGGCACCGACATCCACGGCGAGCCCTACTACGCTGACCTCTCCGCCATGCCGCACCTGCTGGTGGCCGGCGCCACGGGTGCGGGCAAGAGCGTGGGCCTGCAGAGCATGATCACGTCGATCCTCTACAAGGCCAGCCGCGACGAGGTGCAGTTCATCTTCATCGATCCGAAGCGGATCGAGCTGGGGGTCTACGCCGACATCCCGCACCTCAAGTGCGAGGTGGTGGTGGACCCCAAGAAGGCGGCCAACGCGCTGCGCTGGGCGGTGGCGGAGATGGAGCGGCGCTACCGGCTGCTCGCCGAGGTGCACGTGCGCTCGATCGCCTACTACAACCGGGCGATCTCGGACCCCGAGACGCAGAAGCGCCTGGCGCTCTCGGAGGCGGCGGAGGGGGCCGGGGGGCTGTTCACGCCGGCGGACTTGAAGCCGCTCCCCTACTACGTGGTGGTGATCGACGAGCTGGCGGACCTGATGATGGTGGCGTCGTCAGAGGTGGAGACCTCGATCGCGCGGCTGGCGCAGATGGCCCGCGCCGTGGGCATCCACCTGATCGTGGCGACCCAGCGGCCGTCGGTGGACGTGCTGACCGGCACGATCAAGGCCAACTTCCCCTGCCGCATCTCCTACGCCACGGCGAGCCGGCACGACTCGCGGACCATCCTCGACCAGGTGGGGGCCGAGAAGCTCCTCGGCAAGGGGGACATGCTGATGATGCCTCCCGGTTCCTCGCGCATCATGCGCCTGCACGGCGCCTACATCTCTGAGCAGGAGACGGCGGCGCTGATCCGCTGGCTCAAGAAGCTCGGCCGGCCCGAGCTGGACCCCGAGGTGCTGCGGGCGCCGGAGGGGGAGGGCGGCGCCACGGGCGACGGCGGCGACAACGACGACGAGCTGTACGAGGAAGCCGCCCGCCTGGTGGTGGCCGAGCGCCAGGCGTCCGCGAGCTTCCTCCAGCGCCGCATGCGGATCGGCTTCTCCCGCGCCGCCCGCCTGATCGACATGATGGAGCGCGAGGGCCTGCTGGGCCCCGCCCAGGGGAGCAAGCCGCGGGAGGTGCTGGTCAAGCCGGACTATTTCGAGGAGATCGACGTGGCGGGGGAGGGGGTGGAGGAGTAGGCGAGGGCGGGGACAGGCCCCCGCCCTTGCGTCGAGAAAGATTCGGAGCCTACAGCCCCTTCGTCTGCGTCCCCCGCTCGACCTTGGGGCCCAGCTCGCGGCGCTGGGCGTACATGTTGGCGGCGCGGTCGAAGAGCTTCAGGGCTTCCTGGAGCTGGACGTCGCCCTGGGAGAGCGTGCGGTGCCGGGCTTCCTGGCCGGCGACGGCGTTCATCAGCTCGGCGCGGATCTGGAGCAGGGAGTAGTCGCGGACGTCCTCCTGGGTGAGGTTCTTGTCGACCTCCTCCTGGGTGGCGAGCTTCTCCTTGACCAGCCATTTGCCGAACTCGGCCAGCACCTTCGCCTCGTCAGGCTTCCACTGCGCCGTGACCTTGTTGCGGCTGCCGTAATCCACGGCGAAGTTGAGATAGGCGTTGCGGGCGAGGAGGAACTGCTCGAAGGGGTTCAGCTCCTCGTCCTTGACGACCACGTCCGGGGTGATGCCGCCGCCGCCGTAGACCTTGCGGCCGAGGTCGGTCTGGAAGACGTCCTTCTCGTCCACCGGCCTGCCGTTGACCTCGGGCGAGCCGGCGTCGGCGTGGGTGTAGTAGTCATAGTAGGAGCTGTAGTCGCGCTGGATCAGCCGGCCGGAGGGGGTGTAGTACTTGGCCGTGGTCAGCGCGAGGCCAGCCCCGTAGGAGAGGTTGTAGACGGTCTGCACGAGGCCCTTGCCCCAGCTCGGGGTGCCCACGATCAGGGCGCGGTCGTGGTCCTGCAGGGCGCCCGAGACGATCTCGGACGCCGACGCGGTGCCCTCGTTGACCAGCACGACCACCGGCACGTCGAGCGCCGGGTACTTGCCGCTCGACTTGTAGGACTGAAACGCGTCGCGGGTCCGCCCCTTGGTCTGGACGATCGTCGAGCCCTCGGGCAGGAACTGGTCGGCGATCTCGATGGCTTGGTCGAGCAGGCCGCCGCCGTTGTTGCGCAGGTCCAAGACGAGCTGCTTCATGCCGGCCTTGCGGAGCTTCTCCAGGGCGTCGGCGATCTCTTTGCCCGAGCCGCGGGCGAACTCGGTGAGCTGGACGTAGCCCGTCGTGGGGTTGAGCATGTAGGCCTGACGGACGGTGGTCTGCGGGATCTCGGCGCGGGTGACCGACATGGCCAGCGGCTGCTCCAGCCCCCGCCGGACGATAGTGATCTTGACCTGGGTCCCCTTGGGCCCCTTGAGCTTGGAGACCGCCTCGTCCAGGGTCATCTGGTCGGTCGACTCGCCCTCGATGGTGCTGATGACGTCGCCCGCCTGGATGCCGAGGCGGGACGCCGGCGTGCCCTCGAGCGGGGAGATCACCGTGAGCTGCCCGTTGCGCATGCCCACCAGGATGCCGAGGCCGTAGAAGCTGGTCTGCTGCTTCTCCCGCATCCCCTCGTAGGCCTCCGGGCTGAGGAAGGCCGTGTGGGGGTCGAGGGCGCGGAGCATGCCGTTGACCGAAGAGTAGACGAGGTCCTTGTAGCTCACATCGGCGCCGTAGCGCTCGTGCGCCAGGTTCACCAGCTCGGTGTAGAGGCGGAGCGAGTCGCGGGTCTCGTCGGTGACGGCGAGGAGCCGGTCGCCCAGCGAGCCGCCGAGCGCCAGCGCGAGGACGAACAGTACGATTGCTGCGATGCGCCATGAACGTCTCATGGGCATGAGTGTACCATCCCCCGCGCTTGACTTCCCCCGCTCCCAGGGCCGATGATCGGGGACTGGAGGTCCCATGGGTTCACTGGGCTTGGCCGAGATCGCCTTCATCTTCATCCTCGCGCTGCTGATCTTCGGCCCCAAGAAGCTGCCGGAGATCGGACGCACGCTGGGCAAGGGTATGGCCGAGTTCCGGAAAGCGACGAACGAGCTGAAGCGGACGATCAACACCGAGCTGGCGCTCGATGAGAACCCCACGCCGCCGGCGCTCCGCCCGCGCCAGCTCGGCGAGCCGGTGGAGCCACGCCAGGAGGCCGCCGAGCCCGCGCCGCCTGGCGAGGCGCCCGCCATGACGGAGCCCCGGTAGCCCAACCTCCCGGATTCCTGTCGAACCCTCCTGCCGCTGATGACTCCGACCGGGCCCGAGCGCCAGCGCCTCCCCGCTCCCCGGCCGGAAGAGCTGCCGCGGATGTCCCTCCTCGAGCACTTGGAGGAGTTCCGCAAGCGCATCTTCCGGGCGCTGATCGCGCTGTTCATCGCCTTCATCCCCTGCTGGATCTACGTCCAGAAGATCTTCGAGTTCCTGGCCGCGCCCATCCAGCGGATCCAGCCGGGCATCCGTCTCGCCTTCCTGGGGCTGACCGATCCGTTCATCCTCTACTTCAAGGTGGCGGCGCTGGCGGCGCTCTTCCTGGCGTCCCCCCTCGTGCTGTACCAGGTCTGGGCGTTCGTGGCCCCGGGCCTCTACCGCCGCGAGCGGATGCTGGCGGTCCCGTTCGTCTTCTTCACCACCGTCTTCTTCCTCGCGGGGGGGGCCTTCGCCTACTCCGTGGCCTTCCCGTTCGCGGCGAAGTTCCTGCTCGGCCTCGGCGAGAGGTTCCAGGCCGTGATCACCATCGAGAAATACTTCGGCTTCCTGCTGACGGTGATCCTCGGGCTCGGCCTGATGTTCGAGCTGCCGATCTTCATCCTCCTGCTGTCGCTGATCGGGGTGGTGACGCCGCGGTTCCTGCTGCGCTACTTCCGCCACGCGGTGGTCGTCATCTTCATCGTCGCCGCCATCATCACGCCGACGCCGGACATCGTGAACCTCTGCATCTTCGCCGTGCCGGCCCTGGGTCTCTACCTCCTCGGAGTGGGAGCGGCGTTCCTGGCGGAGCGGTTCCGCCGGAAGAAGGCGGCGGAGATGGCGGCGGAGCTCGAGTAGGGGCAAGCCTGACCTGCGCTCCTGTCCGCCATTCTCCCTCTGGGGTGCTAATGTAGTCGGCGGAGATTCGAGCCATGGGGGTCATCCACATCGATCTGCCGGAAAGCATCCTCCTGAGCACAGGACAATCGCGAGAAGAATTCGTTCGGGACGCCAAGTTTTACCTCGCGCTGAAGCTCTTTGAGCTGGGACGCCTCTCGTCAGGACGGGCGGCGGAGGTCTGCGGTATATCCCGGGTCGAGTTCCTCTTGCTGGCGGGTAGGTCCGGTGTCCCAGTCGCGGATCTCGACGCGGAGGAGTTGGACCGGGAATTCGTGGATGGGTGAGGGCCCGGTCGTCTGCAATGCCGGACCCCTGATCGCGCTGGCGATCGTGGGACGCCTCGACCTCCTCGAGAAGCTCTATCGTCGCGTTCTTGTTCCCGAAGCCGTCTTCCAGGAAGTGACCGGCACCGGAATCGGACGGATCGGCGCCACGGAGGTCTCCGCCGCTGCATGGCTGGAAAGAGTCCCTGGCGGGACTCTCCCGGAACCCTTGCTCGCAAAAGAGTTGGGGGCAGGAGAGGCGCAGGTGATCGCCGTTGCCCACCGGATCGGCTCCAAACTCGTGCTGATCGACGAGCGCCGTGCCCGCCGCATCGCTGAGGAGGCGTACGGGCTACGAGTGAGGGGGAGCGCCGGAATCCTGGTGGCTGCTAAACGGATTGGACTCCTTCCAGCCGTACGCCCCTTGCTGGAGAGAATGCGCAGCCAAGGCTATTACCTCTCGCGACGGCTCATTGAGAGGGCGACGAAGGAGGCTGGGGAGTCCCCGATCTAACGGGGCACGACTGCTTACCCGTACCCCAGCGCCCGCAGCTTCCGCTCCTCTTCTTCGGGAAGGTCCCGCGGCTGCGGAGCGGGGCTCCGGCGGCGGTTGGAGAGCCAGCGGAGGAGGAGGTCGTTCAGCTCCTTCTCGACGGGTAGGCCGCGGCCGGCGAGGTTCCGGGTCTCACCGGGATCGGATCTGAGGTCGTAGAGACAGGGGCCGTCGGGGATGAAACGCGCGTTCCCCTGGTTGAGCCCGTAGCGGTAGTCCCGCGTGCGCACGGAGACCCCGAGCCGGCCCGCGTGCTCGGAGAAGACGGCGCGGCGGCCTTGGCGGCCCTCGCCGGTCAGCTCGCGCAGATCGGTACCATCCTGCTTCGGCACCGGGACGCCCGCGGCGGCGGCGAGAGTGGGGAAGAGGTCGATCGTCTGCGCGAAACCCTGGATGCGACGCCCCTGCCGGTCGCGGCCTGGCCAGCGGATCATCAGCGGCACGTGGGTGGTGGTGTCGAAGAGCCCGACGTGGCGGAACCGGATGCCGTGCTCCCCCAGGTTCTCCCCATGGTCCGCCACCACGGCGACCAGGGTGTCGTCCAGCATCCCGCGGCTCTCCAGGAAATCGAGCAGCCGGCCCACCTGGCGGTCGAGGTAGGCCGCCTCGCCGTCGTAGAGGTCGCGGTTGCCGCCCAGCACCGGCTCGGCGAACCCGCGCGGCCCCGGCCGGCGGAAGGGGATCCAGGCGCGCACCGGCGAGAGGCCGAGGGCGCTCGCGGGGCGGAACCCGAGGGCGTACGGTCGCGGCGGCGTGTGCGGCGTGTGCGGATCGAAGAGGTGGAGCCAGATGAAGAATGGGCGCGGCCTGCCGGCGCGGGCCGCGAGCCAGTCCATGGCCATGTCGACCGGCATCTCGGCCGCGTAGTGTTCGGTCGCGGTGCTCACCGCGGCGAATCCCTGGCCGAGCCCGGAGTTGTGATCGCCGAGGTGACTGGCGGAGATGAAGGCCAGCGTGTCGTACCCGGCTCCGGCGAGCAGCTCGGCCAGGGTGGTGTGGCCTGGGGGGAGCGGCGTCTTCAGATCGTAGACGCCGTGGTTCTTGCCGTAGAGGCCGGTCAGGATCGAGGCGAAGCTCGGATTGGTGACATTGAAGGTGCTGTAGGCGTCGAGCCAGACATCGCTCTGCCCGGCCAGGCGGTCGAGCGACGGGGTGAGGCTGGGGCTCCTTCCCCAAGCGCCGAGAGAGTCGGCGCGCAGCGTGTCGAAGCCGATCAGGAGGAGGTTGGGCCGGCCTGCGGCGTTCCGCTTCGCCGCGGGGAGCGCCTTGCGGCCGTAGACGGCGGGGCTCCCCCAGAGGACGCTGGGGATGGGCTGATCGGGAGCGTGCGCGGCCGAGCCGTCAATCTGGGTCAGCAGGTCGATCCGGCGTCCGGCGTAAGGCGAGAGGTCCACCTCCACGGCGGCGGGAGCGATGGGACGGACCGGTTCCGCGCTGACGCGATAGAGCTCATGGACCTGGTCCGGCGCCTCGCGGATGCCGACCCGGTAGGTGCACGCGCAGCCGTTCGTGGTGCCCAGGGGGACGAAGGAGAAGTAGGCGTCCCGGCCCGGCTGGATCGTCCATCGCACGCGCGAGCCGGCCCGCTGCTCCAGCGCCTTCACCTGTCCGGCGGTCCGCCTGGGGAAGGCGACGAGTTGCCGGGCAGGCACGAGCCGCAGGTCCCGCACCTCCTCGGCGCCCAGGAAGGAGATCTGCCGCAGCGTGGCTTGGCGCCACTCAGCCGGGGTGGACTCCACCTGTGGCTGGATGCGCCAGAGATCGAGGCGGTCCCAGGCTTCAGAGGGCTCCGATTCCGGGCTGGATCGGCAGGCGGAGGCGATCAGGAAAAGGCTGCCGAGGAGAAGGGCCGGGAGGGAACGGCGCACGGCGGGGCAGTGTAGCACTGGGGCAACATCGCCCTCCTCAGGCGCCTGGCTGCCGCCGCCACCGCCGGTGCATCCAGACCCACTGCTCGGGCCGGCGGCGCACCTGCTCTTCGATCTTCGCCGTCATCAGCGCGGTCGCCTCCGTGGGGTCGTCCGGCAGGTCGAGAGGCGGATGGAAGGTGGCGAGGTGGCGGCCGTCGGGAAGGCGCTCGATGAAGGTGGGGATCACGGCCGTCTGCTGGCGCTGGGCGATCTTGGCTGCGCCCACAGGGGTGAAGGCGGGACGGCCGAAGAAGGGGACCCAGACGCCGTCCACCCTGGTGTCCTGGTCGATCAGCATGCCGAGGGCGCCGCCGCGGCGCAGAGTGATCAGGAGCTGGCGGGCGGCCCCCTCGCTGCCGCGGGCGATGGTGGGGGTGCCGAAGCGCTCGCGCAGGCCGGCCAGCATGCGCTGCTGCTCCGGCTCGTCGAGCGGTCGGGCCACGACGGCCATCCCCAGGCCGCGGCAGTTGATGAGGGCGGCGAGAAGCTCCCAGTTGCCGCAGTGGCCGGTGAGGATCAGGATGGGGCGGCCGGCCTGCCGGACTTTCGCGACCTCCCCCCACCCGCGGACCTCCACGACGGACTCGATGAATCCACAGTCGCGATGGAAGAGGTGGAGGCACTCGCCGAGGGTCGTCCCATGGTGGCGGAAGCAGTCGCGGCCGAGGCGCAGACGCTCCGGCTCGGGGCTCTCCGGGAAGGCCATGGCGAGATGGTCGAGGGTGCGCCGCCGGTCGCGACGGGAGAGCGCCCAGCCGAGGGAGCCGATGGCGCGCCCCGCCCGCTGGGCCGCGCGCCAGGGGAGGCGGCCGAGAGTGGACGAGAACAGGCGCAGACCCAGGTTGAGCAGGAGCGGCTCGAGGCGGGCCTTCAGGCGGCTTTTCTGGCGGCGGGACATGCCCTAGGAGTCGGTCAGGAGATGCGCCACGAGCTGGTCCCAGTCCCCTCGCGCGCGCAGGATCAGCTCGCACATCTCGCGCACGACGGCCCCGCCGCCGATCCCCTGGAGCACCCGGTCCGCCTTCTCCCGCACCTCGCGGACGGCGTCCGCCGGGGCGAAAGAGAGGGCGCAGCGGCGCATCACGGGGAGGTCGAGGATGTCGTCCCCCATGTAGGCGACCCGCTCGGGCGCCGTGCCTTGGTGGCCGAGGAACTCGGCGAAGGCGGCGGCCTTGTCGGAGCGTTCCTGGATGAGCGCGTCGATCTCGATCTCGCGGGCGCGGAACTCCAGCGCGGCGTTGCCGCGGCCGGAGAGGATGCCCACCTTGAGCCCGGCCCGGCGCGCCAGCCGCAGGCCGAGCCCGTCGCGGACGTGGAAGACCTTCCACTGCTCGCCCCCGGCGCCGTAGAGGAGATGGCCGTCGGTGAAGACGCCGTCCACGTCGAACAGCAGCCAGTCGAGGGCGCGGGCGCGGCGGGCGAACTCGTCGTCGGGGAGCATGGCCTAGAACAGCTCCAGCCCCCAGAGGTCGTGGAGGTGGACCACGCCCTCGAGCCGCCCCGCCTCGTCGCAGACGAAGAGGGAGGTGATGCGGCGCTCCTCCATGGCCTTGAGGGCGGCGGCGGCCAGCTCGTCGCCGGGGATGGTGCGGGGATTGGGGGTCATGCACTCGCCGGCGGTGCGGCGGAGGATCGCGCCGTCGTCCGCCTGGAGCAGGCGGCGCAGGTCGCCGTCGGAGATGCAACCCACCAGGCGCCCCTCGCCGTCCACCACGGCGGTGATGCCGAGCCCCTTCTTCGACATCTCGTAGATGGCCTCGCGCATGGGCGTGCCGGTCTCGACCCTGGGGAGGGCGTCGCCCGCGTGCATGAACTGGTTGACCTTGAGGAGGCGCTTGCCGAGCTGGCCGGCGGGGTGGAGCAGGGCGAAGTCCTCGCGGGTGAAGCCGCGCGCCTCGAGCAGGGCCATGGCGAGGGCGTCCCCCAGGGCCAGGATGGCGGTGGTCGAGGCAGTGGGAGCGAGCCCCAGCGGGCAGGCCTCGCGGTCGATCGCCACCGGCAGGTGGAGATCCGCGTGGCGCGCGAGGGGAGACGTGGCGCTGGCGGTCATCACCACCAGCGGCACTCCCAGCCGTTTCAGGGTCTCGACGAGGCGGAGCAGCTCCTCCGTGGTGCCGGAGTAGGAGGCGGCGAGCACCACGTCGCCGGGCACGATCATACCGAGATCCCCGTGCACAGCCTCGGCGGGATGGAGGAAGAGCGCGGGCGTGCCGGTGGAAGAGAGGGTGGCGGCGACCTTCTTCATGACGATGCCGCTCTTGCCCATGCCGGTGCAGACCACGCGGCCGGCGCAGGAGCGGAGGAGGTCCACAACGCGGTCGAAGCGTTCGTCGAGCTGCTTCAGGAGCCCGCGAACGGCCGCAGCCTCGGTCTCCAGGACCTCGGCGGCGACGGCGCGGGGGGGCCTCAGGGCCGACCTGCTCGGCCCCCGCCCGCCCGCCCTCACCCCTGGCCCCTCTCCCAGAGGGAGAGGGGAAATCGGTTTGGATTCCTTCGGTTT
>DASWME010000163.1:0-10125 GCA_036399915.1 Thermoanaerobaculia bacterium | reverse complement strand
GACCGGGTAGTCGTCCACGATGCCGTTGGCGCCCAGGATCTCGCGGGCCAGCCGCGCGCACTCGCGGGCGAGCCAGACGTTGTTGCGCTTGCCCATGGAGACCTGCCAGTGCTTGAGCCGGCCGGCGTCCTTGAGCCGGCCGAGCTGGAGGGCGAGGAGCTGCGCCTTGCTGATCTCGATGGCCATCCAGGCGAGCTTCTCCTGCACGAGCTGGTGGCAGGCGATCGGCTGGCCGCCGAACTGCACCCGCTCCTTCGCGTAGGTCAGGGCCGTATGGTAGGTCTCCATGGCCGAGCCGACGCCGCCCCAGGCGATGCCATAGCGCGCCTGGTTGAGGCACATCAGGGCGTTCTTCAGGCCGGTCGTGCCGGGCAGGATGTTGTTGGCGGGGATACGGCAGTCGTGGAAGCCCAGCTCGGAGGTGGTGGAAGCCCGCAGGGAGAACTTGCCGTGCTGGTCCGAGGAGGTGAAGCCCGGCGTGCCCTTCTCGACCAGGAAACCGCGGATGCCGTCCTCGGTCTTCGCCCAGACCACGGCCACGTCGGCTAGCGTGCCGTTGGTGATCCACTGCTTGGAGCCGTTCAAGACCCACTCGTTGCCCAGCCGTTTCGCGGTGGTGCGCATGCCGCCGGGGTTGGAGCCGAAGTCGGGCTCGGTCAGGCCGAAGCAGCCGATGGCCTCGCCGGTGGCCAGGCGGGGGATCCAGCGGTCCTTCTGCTCCTGGGAGCCGAAGGTGTAGATGGGGTACATCACCAGGGAGCTCTGGACGGAGACGAAGCTGCGCAGGCCCGAGTCGCCCCGCTCCAGCTCCTGCATGATGAGGCCGTAGGCCACGCCGCCCAGCCCCGGCAGGCCGTACTCCGAGATGCTGGCTCCGAACAGGTTCAGGGCGCCCATCTCGGGCACCAGCTCGAGAGGGGTGCGGGCCTCGCGGTGGCACTCCTCGATGATTGGCTTGACCTTGTCGTCCACGAACGCGCGAACGGTGTCGCGCACCAACCGCTCCTCCTCGTTGAGGAGCGAGTCCAGCTCCAGCAGATCGACGCCTGGAAAGCGGCTCAAGGGGATTTCCTCCTTCAGTACACGCTCGGAACTTTGCGGCGGAGTGTCTGAGGTCATTACGGCCGGGAAAAACCGCGCGCGACATGATATCACGGGGGGCGTCCGCTCCAGGGGACGGGTGGCGCAGGCGTACCACAGGATATGATTCCCCCGCCATGGCATTCCCCGGAGGCAGCGCATACGCGATGGTGAGGGACGTGGCGGAGGGCTATCTCCTGGTCACCGAGCGCGTCTTCAAGACCATGAGCCGGTCCGACCTGGACCAGCTCGTGTTCGAGATCGACCGCTACCTGCGCGAGCTGCGCGGGGACCAGCCTCCCTTTGACGACATCCCGGCCCTCCAGCAGCGGCAGCGCCGCATGCAGCGGCTCAACAGCGCGCTGACGGTGGTCCGCAGCTACCGGACGAAGCAGAAGGTCTGATGAACGGGGATCCCGCGGCGCTCCTGAGGGCGGGTCTGGCGGTGCTGCTCGGGCTGGGGGGGGCCCTGGTCTTCGACCGCCTGTGCGCCGTCCGCGGGCTCCAGCCCCCGGGGTTCCGCATACCCTGGCGACGGGCGCTCGCGCTGGCCGTGCTGACGGGCCTGCTCGCGCTGGGGGTCTTCGCCCCAGTGGCCAGTCTCGGCATGAGCCTGGAGCCGGACGTCTCGAAGATCAGCACGCCCCAGCTCTTCCTGCTCCATATCCTGATGCTGGCCACCCTGGGGATCTGGTTCCTGCTGGGCTTCGCCGGCCGCAACGCCCAACCTCCGCTACCGGCAGCGCCGGCGCCCGTCGAGCCCCTTCCTGCCGATCCATTATCAGACGTAGGGGCGAGGTTGGCGCCTCCCCCTCCTCCAAGGCTCTCCCTGTGGCAGCAGTTCCTGGCTCAGCTCGGGCTCCGGGCCCCCAGCGTGGCGAGGGAGATCGGGATTGGCCTGGCGCTCGGCGTCGCCGCCTGGGGCGCGGTGCTGCTGGCCCTGATCGGGATCGCCGCGGCGCTCTGGGCCGTGGGCGGCGAGAACGCCCTCCCCAAGCAGCCGCCGGCCCTGGTGCCGTTCATCGCCGGGCTGCCCATCGGGGTCCGGCTGCTGATCAGCCTGTCGGCGGGGGTCGTCGAGGAGAGCTTCTTCCGCGGCTTCCTGCAGCCGCGGATCGGCATTCCCCTCTCGACGGCGTTCTTCGTCCTCGCCCATCTCTCCTACGGCCAGCCGTTCATGCTGATCGGCATCACGCTGCTCTCGCTGATCTACGCCTTGCTGGTGAGATGGCGGCAGAACCTATGGCCGGCCATCGCGGCGCACGCGCTCTTCGATAGCGTGCAGCTCCTGGTCATCGTGCCCATGGCGCTGCGGCTGCTGCAGGGCTCGGGGGGAAAGGCGGCGGCCTTCCTGGTGGGCGCGATCTGGTAGACTCCCGCCGAGGATCGCGGCGATGCCCGAGGAACACCGCTTCCATCTCGCCATCGGAAGCCGTTTCGAGAACATCGAGCTGGTCCAGGTGGTGCTGAGGGACTGTCTCGAACGGCTGGGGATGGACGAGGATGCCCGGCACTGGGTGGACGTGGCGGTGCGCGAGGCGCTGGCCAATGCGATCAAGCATGGCAACGCGCAGAACCCGTCGAAGCAGGTCCACGTGGATCTGGAGGTCGAGGGCGGAGACCTGGTGATCCGGGTGGAGGACGAGGGCGTGGGGTTCGACCCCTCGCAGCTCGACGATCCACTGGCCCCGGAGAACCTGCTCCGGCCCAACGGCCGCGGCATCTTCTATATGAAGAGCTTCATGGACCGGATCGAATACGGCCCCGGGCCCGGCGGCGGGACGATGGTGACGTTGCGCAAGCGGATCACCGGGTCGAAAGCGGACTCCAGCGACGACTAGGAGGAGGGAACTTGCATGAATGTGAACGTGCGGCAGCGTGACGACGTGACCATCCTGTGCCCCAAGGGCAGGATCACCATTGGCACGGGGGACGTGGCCCTGCGCAACGCGATCCAGGAGGTGATGGCCAGCGGGGCCAAGAAGGTTCTGATCAACATGAACGACATCTCGACGATCGACTCTTCGGGCATCGGCGAGCTGGTGAGCGCCTACACCACGGCCACCAACCGGGGCGCCAAGCTGAAGCTGTGCAACCTGCCCGCCAAGGTCTCGGACATCCTGACCATCACCCAGCTCATCACCGTCTTCGACGTGTTCGACAGCGAGGACGAGGCCGTCCGGTCGTTCGCCTGACCGGACTCCGGCTTCGGCGGCCCGCAGCGGGCCAGCGTATGAAGGCCGTCCAGCCCCGGCTCGCATCTCCCCTTCCGGCGGCCCCTTCCGCGCTCGCCGGCTCGCTCGCGGCCTGGGTGGCGCGGGTGAACCGGCGTTTGCCGGAGCTGCTGCCCTCCCCCGATGCGCGTCCCGAGCCGGTGCACGAGGCCATGCACTACGCCCTGACCGGCGCCGGCAAGCGGCTCCGGCCGGTGCTCACCCTGGCGGTGGCGGACCTCTTCGGCGCCCGCGCGGAGCCGGTGCTCGACCTCGCCTGCGCCGTCGAGATGGTGCACGCCTGCTCGCTGGTGCTCGACGACCTGCCGCAAATGGACGACGCGGCCCTGCGCCGCGGCCGCCCCACGGTGCACCGGGCCTTCGGCGAGAGCGTCGCCCTGCTCGCCGCGCTGGCGCTGCTCAACCGGGCCTACGCCCTGGTGGCCGAGGCCGCCCACCGCCTGTCGCTGCGCCGCTACACGGCCGAGGACGTCGTCCACCACCTGGCGGCGGCCATCGGCAGCGATGGCCTGATCGGCGGCCAGGCCCTCGACCTCTTGGCCAGGCCCGAGGAGATGAGCTTGGACGTCCTCGAGTACATCCACAGCCACAAGACGGGGGCCCTCTTCATGGCCGCCGGCGAGCTGGGGGCCATGGCCGCCGACGCCCGCCGACGCGACCTCGAGGTGATCGCCCGCTACGCCAAGAACCTGGGGCTGGCCTTCCAGATCTCCGACGACCTGCTCGACGTGCTGGGCACCCCTGAGGAGACGGGCAAGGACACGGGCAAGGACGAGAAGAAGGTCACCTTCGTGAAGCTCCTCGGCGTGCCCGGGGCCCAGGCCCTGGCCGCCGAGCTGCTCGGCTTCGCCGTCGATTCCCTCGCTCCCCTGGGGCGCAAGGCCGACGCGTTGCGCGAGATCGCCCGCTTCGTCCAGCACCGGTCGCGGTAGGGCTGGAATCTGGAGCGGGAGGGAGCGGCGGGGTAGGGAGTTACACTACCCTCTGATGACGCCCCCCGGCAACGACCTCGAAGGGGTCCGCTCCGAGCTGCGCCGGCTCGGCTATCTCGACCATGGATTCGAGCGCTTCCTGCTCCAGGACGCGCTGCGCCCGCGGCAGCCGGCGCGGGCCCTCCTCCTGCTCACCGCCAAGGTGGGGCTGCTCTCCGGTTTCGCCCTGGCCCTCGTCCTGGCGCTGGCCCTCACGGTGGCGAACGGCAACCTCACGGCGAGCCCGCTCGACCTGGCCGCCCTCTTCCTCCACCTGTTCCCCCCGATCTCGGTGGCGACGGGCCTCGCCTTCCTCGCCCTCTGCGGGGTGATCCTGCTGGTGATCCGCCTCTATCACGTGCGGCGGATCGAGACGCTCTCCCTCGTCGTGGCTCTGGCCGCCGGGGCGGGGCTGCTGGCGCTCGCGCTGCGGGTCGGGCGGGAGGTCCTGGCGGAAGGGCGGCTCTCGCAGGTGGCCGTCCTCGTCCTCGTCACGCCGCCGGTGGTCTACCTGCTCATCAAGCTGGTCTACCAGGGACTGCTCACCCTGGCCATCCGGTTCACCGAGGAGGCGCCGGTGGGACGGCTGTTCTCCCGGCGCTGGCTGGGGTTCGCCATCCTCCTGGGCCTCGCCCTGCTCACCCTGCCGGCCGTGGTCTCGGCCCGGCGGGCCCCGGCCCCCACGCCGGCGGCGCTCCCCACCGGGCCCGGCGAGCGGGTGCTGCTGGTGGGGATCGACGGCGTGCTGCCCGAGGAAGCCGAGTACCTGATGTCTCTGGGCGAGCTGCCGGAGATGGCGCGGCTGGCCCGTGAGGGCCGGGTGCTCTCCTACCGGCGCAGCCCCGAGCCCCCCGCTTCGTTCTGGACCGCGGTGGCGACCGGTGTGCCGGGGCCGGACCACGGCGTCTCCTCGCTCGACAGCTTTCTGCCCCTTGGGGTCCGGACCCCGCTCGCCCGCAGCGGTCCCCTGCGGGCCTGGTGGAGCCGGGTCGAGGCGCCGCTGGGGCTCGCCGAGTACCGGCCCATCCTCGCCAACCGGCGCCGGGCGTTCACCCTCTGGGAGCTCGCCTCGCGCGGCGGCGAGCCGGTCCTGGCCGTGAACTGGTGGGCCACCTATCCGGCGGAGCCCCTCCCCGGGCTGGTGGTGGCGCACGGCGCCTACCAGCTCCTGCGCGAGCGGGCCGGGGGGGCGGTCGCCCCGGCGCCGGCCCGGGCGGGGATCGCGGCCCTCGCCCGCTCCGTGGCGGCCGGCGGCCCCGACCCGCGCCTCGAGGCGGCGCTCCCGCCCAGGGCGGCAGCTTCCGTGCTGGAACGCGCTCTGCGCCCCGACCGCTTCTACCGCGAGGTCTTCGCCCGTGGGCTGGCCTCGCGCCCGCGGGCCGCCGCCCTCTACCTGCCGGGGCTCGACATCGCCGCCGATGGCTGGCGGGGCGGCGACGTGGCCTTCGCGGACCTGGTGCGCTCGGAGCTGGCCGGGACCGACCGGCTGCTGGCCCGTTCCCTGGCCGGGGTCGGGACGGTGGCCGTGGTGCTCGATCCCGGCCGGCGGCGGCAGGGCGGGAAGGGCCGGGTGCTCCTCTGGCGGCGGTCCGGCTGTGGCGCCGGGCGGTCCGGGGCCGCGCCCGAGGCGGTAGCCTCGGCCCTGCTGCGCGCCCTCGGCCTGCCCCAGAGCGAAGAGCTCCCGCCGCCCCCCGCGGGGTGCCGCTGGGCCCCTCCCCCGATCGTGGTCGCCGGCTACGGCGAGCCCCGCCGCGGCGCGCCCCGGGGGCTCGAGAGCGCAGAGTACCTGGAGAGCCTGCGCTCGCTCGGCTATCTCTGAGCCCGGAATGCTTCCCAGGGTGCGACTTGTTGGACTTTCGACCCCTGAAAAGGGGTCAGCCGCACCCATGAAGAAGGAGATCCTTATGTCCAGGCGGATCGTTCTTGCCCTGCTCGCCCTAGCGGCGGCACCGGTTCTTGCGAGGACTGCTGAGGCGCCCATGCAAACGTCGGTCGAGAGCCCAACGGCAAAGCGGATCGTCTACCCTGATACGCCCCGCGTCGATCAGGTGGACGACTATCACGGCGTCAAGGTCCCCGATCCCTACCGCTGGCTCGAAGACCTCGACTCGGAGCAGACCCGGGGCTGGGTGACGGCGCAGAACAAGGTCACGTTGGCCTACCTCGCCGCCATCCCCGAGCGGGAGGCGATCCGCAAGCGCCTGACCGAGCTGTGGGACTACGAGCGCTACGGCGTGCCCACCCGGTACGGCAAGCGCTACTTCTTCACCCGCAACGACGGCCTGCAGAACCAGAACGTCCTCTACCGGATCGAGAGCCTGAACGGCGAGCCCAGGGTCGTCCTCGATCCCAACGCCCTCTCCCCGGACGGCACCATCGCCCTCTCGGGCATGAGCGTCAGCGAGGACGGCAAGCTCCTCGCCTACGGCCTCTCCTCCGGCGGCTCGGACTGGCAGGAGTGGAAGGTGCGCGAGGTCGAGACCGGCCGCGACCTGCCGGACCACCTGCGCTGGGTGAAGTTCTCCGACGCCGCCTGGACGCACGACCACAAGGGCTTCTTCTACAGCCGCTACGACGAGCCGAAGGAAGGGCATCAGCTCGAGGAAGCCAACTTCTATCAGAAGCTCTACTACCACCGGCTCGGCACGCCGCAGGCGGAGGACGAGCTGGTCTACCAGCGGCCCGACGTCAAGGAGATGGGGTTCGCCCCCGAGGTCACCGAGGACGGCCGCTACCTGGTCATCCACGCCTGGAAGGGGACGGAGACCGAGAACGGCATCTTCTATAAAGACCTGAAGGCGCCCGGCTCCAAGGCCGTCGAGCTGCTCGGCGGCTTCGACGCGGCCTACCACTTCATCGGCAACGACGGCCCGGTCTTCTGGTTCATGACCGACCTCGCCGCGCCGCGCGGCCGCGTCGTCGCCATCGACGTCCGCGAGCCGGCCCGCGAGCGCTGGCGCGAGCTGATCCCTCAAGGTCCGGAGACGCTCCAGGGCGTCTCCTGCCTGAACGACACCTTCGTCGCGCTCTACCTGAAGGACGCCCACTCCCAGGTGCGCCGGTTCGGCCTCGGCGGCAAGCCCCTGGGCGAGCTGGCTCTGCCCGGGCTCGGCTCGGTGGACGGCTTCACGGGCAAGCGCAAGGACCGCGAGACCTTCTACAGCTTCACCAGCTTCACCGCGCCGGGGACGATCTACCGCTACGACCTCGAGACCGGCAGGAGCACCGTCTTCCGCGAGCCGCGCATCCAGGGCTTCGACGCCAGCCAGTACGAGACCCGGCAGGTCTTCTATGCGAGCAAGGACGGCACCCGCGTCCCCATGTTCCTCACCTACAGGAAGGGGCTGAAGCTCGACGGCTCGAACCCGACCCTCCTCTACGGCTACGGCGGGTTCAACATCCCGGTGACGCCCGCCTTCTCGGTCTCCAACGTCGTGTGGATGGAGCGCGGGGGGATCTACGCCGTGGCCAACCTGCGGGGCGGCGGCGAGTACGGGGAGGAGTGGCACGAGGCCGGCAGCAAGCTGAAGAAGCAGAACGTCTTCGACGACTTCATCGCCGCCGCCGAGTGGCTCGTCGCCAGCGGCTACACCTCCCGCCAGAAGCTGGCGATCGCCGGCTACAGCAACGGCGGACTGCTCACCGCCGCCTCCATGGTGCAGCGCCCCGAGCTGTTCGGCGCCGTGATCGTGGGCGTGGGCGTGCTCGACATGCTGCGCTTCCACAAGTTCACCATCGGCTGGGGGTGGACCTCCGACTACGGCTCGCCGGACGACCCGCAGGAGTTCAAGGCGATCTACGCCTACTCGCCGTATCACAACCTGAAGCCGGGCACGGCCTACCCGCCGACGCTGATCACCACCGCCGACCACGACGACCGCGTGGTGCCGGCCCACAGCTTCAAGTTCGCGGCCGCCCTCCAGCGGGCCAACACGGGGCCGAACCCGACGCTGATCCGCATCGAGACCCGCGCCGGCCACGGCAGCGGCAAGCCGGTCTCGAAGAAGATCGAGGAGGCCGCCGACGAGCTGTCCTTCCTCTTCAGCGCCTTGCGGGGAAACGGCGGTGGAGGGATGCAGAAGGCATCGTGAGGGCCCAGGCGGCGCGCAGGTGCCGATTCAAGATATCCTGGAGATCGGAATCCGGCAGCAGGAAGAAGGGAGGCTCCACCCAAGGGCACGCCCCTTGCTTTCCCCGTGCCGTGGAGCGGCGAGGACCCCATGGCCAGGAACGCCGAAACGGACAATCCCCAGGAGCCCACACCTCTCTCTATAGTAGACGGCGCCCCCGACCTCCAGGCCCTGCTCGAATCCGGCGAAGGCTACCGCCTGCTCGTCGAAGCGGTGCGGGACTACGCCATCTTCGCCATCGATCCGGAGGGGCGGGTGGCGAGCTGGAACACCGGGGCGGAGCACCTCCTGCGCTACAAGGCGGAGGAGATCCTCGGCCGCCCCGCCGCCGTCTTCTTCATGCCGGAGGAAGCCAGCGCCGGCGTCCCCGAGCTGGAGCTGAAGACGGCCCTCGCGACGGGCCGGGCGAGCGACGACCGCTGGCACGTGCGCAAGGACGGCACCTACTTCTTCGCCAGCGGCATCACCACGACCCTGCGGGACGAACAGGGGGTCCTGCGCGGGTTCGCCAAGGTCATGCGCGACCAGACGCGGCGCAAGCAGCTCGAGGAGGAGCTGCACAACCGGGCCGAGGCCCTGGCGCGGGCGGACCAGGAGAAGGACGAGTTCCTGGCCACGCTCGCTCACGAGCTGCGCAACCCCCTGGCTCCCATCTCCTACGCGCTGCACATCCTGAATCAGGACCCCAAGGACCCGTCCGTCCAGCGGCACGCCCGGAGCATCGTGGACCGCCAGGTGCGCCGGCTGACGCGGCTGGTGGACGACCTGCTGGACATCAGCCGCATCACCACCGGCAAGGTCGAGCTGCGGCCGGAGCGGGTCCCCCTGCGCCAGGTCGTCGAGCACGCGATCGAGACCGTCCGGCCCATCTTCCTGGCCCGCGGGCATGAGCTGTCGCTGAGCCTGCCCCCGGAGGAAGTCTGGCTGGAGGTGGACGCCGCCCGGCTGGAGCAGGTGCTGGCCAACCTGCTGCACAACGCCGCCAAGTTCACGCCGGACGGCGGACGCATCTGGATCACGGCCGAGCGGCAGGGCCAGGAGGTCGCCGTGCGCGTGCGGGACACGGGGGTGGGCATGCCGCCCGACGTCCTCCCCCGGGTCTTCGACCTGTTCACCCAGGGCAACCGCGCGCTCGACCGCGCCCACGACGGCCTGGGCATCGGCCTGACGCTGGCGCGCAAGCTCGTGGAGCTGCACGGCGGCACCCTCAAGGCCTACAGCGAGGGCGTCGGCAGGGGGAGCGAGTTCGTGGTGACCCTCTCCGTGGCCGTGGCCGGCTTGGCGGCCAGCCCGGAGCCCGCCGCCGCCGAAATCCCCGCCCGGTGCCTGCGGGTGCTGATCGTCGAGGACAATGACGACACGGCCGAGATGCTGGGCGCGCTGCTCGAAATGGCGGGGCACCAGGTGGAGATCGCCCACTCCGGCCCGGCGGCCCTGGACGCCGCCGCCGCTCGCCGGCCGGACGCGATCCTCCTCGATATCGGCCTGCCGGGCCTCGACGGCTACCAGGTGGCCCAGCGCCTGCGCGAGGACCCCGCCCTGGCGGGCGTGGCACTGATCGCCACCTCGGGGTATGGCCAGGAGGACGACAAGCGCCGCTCGAAGGAGGCGGGGTTCGACCACCACCTGGTCAAGCCGGTCGATCTCCGGCGGCTGCGGGAGATCCTGGCGGGCGTGGCGAACTGACGCCGATCGGCGGGCAAGCCCCCG
>DASWME010000162.1:0-17471 GCA_036399915.1 Thermoanaerobaculia bacterium | reverse complement strand
ACCGCCGAGCGGCCGGCCGCGGCTTCCGAGGCGCCGCGCAGGAGCGTGTCGGTGACGCCGCCCACCGCCGAGACCACCACGAGCAGCGGTCCCTCCCGCGCCTGCTGCTCCACGATCGCCGCCACGCCGCGCATCCGCTCCGCGTTGCCGACCGACGTGCCGCCGAACTTGACTACGCGCATCGACTGCTCCTTCACGGGCGAGAAGCGCCCCGTAACCCTGAGGTGCGGTATTTCCGCCCGGGAGGGACGCTGCGGCGAGGCGAGGGAGCTTACCCTTGACCGTCGTTCCCCGAGAGGGTATCCTCCACCTCCTCGCGGTTGATCCCTCGGATGCCATTCGACCGCAGATACGCCGGGGCGTAGCTCAGCTTGGTAGAGCGCACGGTTCGGGACCGTGAGGCCGGAGGTTCAAATCCTCTCGCCCCGACCATCCCCATCTCCCGATCCACGAAATAGAATCGACGGTATGACCGGACGGAGATCGACCGGGTTCTGTCTTGCTGCGCTGCTCGCCTTCGCGGCCGGCGCCGGGGCCGCGGAGCCCGGCATGCGCGACCGGGTGCGGGCCTGGCGCGCCGGCCACGAGAAGGAGATCGTGCGCGAGCTGTGGGACCTGCTCGCCCTGCCCAACGTCGCCACCAGGGTGGCCGACATCGAGCGCAACGCCGACCATCTGACGGCGATGCTCCGCCGCCGCGGCTTCGCGGTGCAGCGCCTCTCGGCGGGGGAGGGCACGCCGCCCGCCCTCTACGGCGAGCTGCGCGTCCCTGGCGCCAAACGGACGGTGCTGTTCTACGCCCACTACGACGGCCAGCCAGTGGACCAGAAGGGCTGGCTCTCCGATCCCTTCAAGCCCGTGCTGCGCACCGGGCCGCTGGGCGAAGGGGTGAAGGAGGTGGACCTGGCGTCGGTCCAGGGGCCCCTCGATCCGGAATGGCGGCTCTACGCCCGCTCGGCGAGCGACGACAAGTCGCCCATCGTGGCCATCCTGGCGGCCCTCGACGCCCTGCGCGCCGCCGGGCGGGAGCCCTCGTCCAACGTGAAGCTGTTCCTCGAGGGCGAGGAGGAGCAGGGCTCGCCGCACCTGACGGAGATCCTGCGGCGCCACGCGTCCCTGCTCGCCGCCGACGCCTGGATCCTCTGCGACGGGCCGGTCCACCCGACGCGGCGGATGCAGGTCTACTACGGCGCCCGCGGCGTGACCGGGCTGGAACTCACCGTCTACGGCCCGGTGCGGCCGCTGCACAGCGGGCACTACGGCAACTGGGCGCCCAATCCGGCGGTGGCGCTGGCGCATCTCGTGGCGAGCCTGCGCGACGAGGAGGGGCGCATCCTGGTTCCCGGCTTCTACGACGACGTGCGGCCGCTCTCCGAGGCGGAGAAGCGGGCGATGGCCGCCATGCCGGCGGTCGAGGAGGCGCTCCAGAGCGAGCTCGGTCTGGGGCGGACGGAGGGCAGCAGCTCCCGGCTCCAAGACCGGCTGATGGACCCCGCCCTGAACGTGCGCGGGCTGCGCGCGGCCGAGGTAGGGGAGGCGGCCGCGAACGCCATCCCCACCGAGGCCCAGGTCTCGATCGACTTCCGCCTGGTTCCGGACCAGACGCCGCAGAAGGTCAAGGAGCGGGTCGAAGCGTTCCTCCGCTCGAAGGGCTGGTTCCTCGTCGACGCGCCGCCCGACCGCGAGACGCGGCGGGCCCATCCCAAGGTGGCGCGCCTCTCCTGGTCGCTCGACTACCCGGCCGCCCGTACGGACATGAGCCTGCCGGCCTCGCGGGCGGTCGCGGATGTCGTGGCGCGGGCCGTGGGCGGGCCCGTCGTCGTGGTGCCGATGCTCGGCGGCAGCGTGCCGATGTACCTCTTCACCGAGGCCGTGAAGGCGCCGGTGATCGGCGTGCCCATGGTCAACCACGACAACAACCAGCACGGTATCAACGAGAACCTGCGGCTGCAGAACCTCTGGGACGGGATCGAGGTGTACGCGGCGCTGATGGCGGAGCTGGACTGGTAGGCGGGCCCGGGCGGGTTTGCCCCGCCCGGGTCACGGTGCGCCTACAGGTTGAACGAGAACGTCAGCACCACCGAGTCCATCTCCATCGAGGTGGTCACGGAGGTGTTGGGCACCGGGCCGGTGGGGCCCAGGAAGGGGCCGGTGATCTCGTTCTCGAACACGTGGTAGTAGGCCGCGTTGAGCTCCAGGTTGTCGTTGACGCGCATGCCGAAACCGGCGGTGACGCGGTCCTCGAAGATGGCGGGCACGGGCACGGTGACGAAGGCCCGCTCGTCCGGGATCGGGTTGTCCGAGACGTTGTAGCCGCCGCGCAGGGTGAAGCGGTCGGTCGCCCGCCACTGGACACCGGCGTCGAAGACCGTGATGTCCTCGAAGCCCAGGGTGTCCTTGAAGCCCTCGGTGTCCTCGTAGCCGATCAGCTTGCCGTCGACGGCGATGGCCAGCCGGTCGCTGGGCGTCCAGGCGAGGCCCGCCACCAGCACCGGGGGAGCGTTCAGTTGGAACGTGATCTTGCGGTGGCGGCCGAAGGTGGGCAGGCCCGGGTTCGCCACCGCGGAATTCCACTCGAAGTCCTCGAAGTCGGTCTCGGTGTTGTAGGAGAGCCCGAGGGCGAAGGCGTCGCTGAGCTTCCAGTGGGCCCCGACCCCGAGGCCGAAGCCCCAGGCGCTGTCGGTGTTCACCCGCGGGAAGAAGCAGGGGCCCCTGGGGCCTGAGCAGTCCGGCGCCGCGAAGCCGGCGGGATCGGCGGTCAGGGCCGAGCGGGCGGTGTTGAGCGACACGCCGACGGAGAAGGCGTCGTTGACCTGCCAGGCGAGGACGAACGGGATCTTCATGAGCTGGTAGTTCGAGTACACCCGCCCGAAGCCGTTGGGCTGCGGCGACAGGATCGGGTTGGCCGGGTCCTGCCGGTAGTCGGCGCCGAACCCGGCGAGGCCCAGGAAGCCCATGCCGTAGGCCAGGCGTGCGCCGCCTCCGTGGCGGGTCCAGCCGAAGGCGGGGATGACCGCCGGGTCGCTGTCGTCTTCGGTACGGCCGGAGAAGGGGCCCACGCGGCTGGCGACGGCGTTCTTCTGGGTGTTGTACTCGGCGCTGAACTCGAAGCGGCTGCCGTCGAGGCCGGTCAGCAGGGCCGGGTTGAGCAGGAGGGCGCCCAGCGCGTCGTTCGGCAGCGCGACGCCGGCGCCCCCCATGGAGCTGTTGACGGCGCCGACCCCGTGCAGGTTGTGGCCGTTGCCGGCGTAGGCCGGCGCTGCGAGGGCGAGGGCGAGAAGCAGAGCGAAGCCTTTGCGTTTCATACGATCTCCCTGAGAAACGGACGTAAGCCGGACGCAGTCCCGGAAACCGGGCAGGCCCGGGTCAGACCTCTTGCACATCTATGGGAAAAGCGAAATGATTATAGGCAATTTTATAGCGTAATCAACTGGGGGGTTCAACCGGACGTGGCCGCCGGCTTGCGGTGGACGGGCGAATTGCCTATCCTACGGGCACGCTTACGTCTGAAAGCGCCTGAAGGCGTCGGGATTCAGCGCCTCCCCGCGGGGTGGCGTTCGCCCGCGGGCCGCGGGGTGCGCCCGCCGCCAGCGAAGGAGAGATCGCAGGATGGACGCAGAATTGACCCTCGCCGCCGTCAGTCCCGGCGAGGCTTCGTCCCTGGAGCGGGCGGGTCAGCACACCGACAACGCCCTGCTCGGCTGGATCCTGGTGGTGGGGCTCACGCTGGTGGGCTACATCCTGCTGGCGCTGGGCGCTGCCGCGGGAGGGCCGGGCTGGCCGCGGCACGCCTTCCTGGGTCTCGGCGCCGCCGGGGTGATCGCCTACGGGCTGTGGGTCTATCCGCACTTCCGCGGGCTGGAGCGCCGGCTGCCCGAGGGTCGCGAGCGCTGGTCGAAGCTCGAGGCCGAGCTGATCGCGGCCTTCGAGCAGCTCGGGGCGGGGGACCTGGTGCGCTCCCTCGAGCACACGCGGGACCTGCCCGAGCGGCTGGCGAAGATCTCCGATGCGGCGAGCGAGGCGCTCTCGAAGCTCGCCCAGCAGATCCAGGACAGCTCGATCGAGGTGGCCTCGGCCGCCGACGCGGTCAATGAGATCGCCTCGGAGCTGGCGTCCGGCTCGTCGCAGCAGGCGGCCTCGGTGGTGGAGATCACCGCCGCCATGGAGGAGCTGGCGCGCACGGCCTCGCAGATCGCCGGCAACGCCGGCCGCCAGGCGGAGCTGGCCTCGCAGGCCGAGGCGAGCGGCGAGGCCGGCTCCGCCGCCGTATACGAGGCGGTGGCCGGCGTCGAGGAGGTGCAGAAGCGCATCAGCGCCATCGCCAGCCGCGCCGACGCGTTAGGCACCCGCTCGAAGGAGATCTACCGGGTGCTCGACCTGATCACCGAGATCGCCCAGGAGACGCACATCCTCTCGCTCAACGCGGCCATCGAGGCCGCGGCGGCCGGCGCGGACGGCCGCCGCTTCTCGGTGGTGGCCGAGGAGGTGCGCCACCTCGCCCAGCGCTCGCAGGAGTCGGTGGAGTCGGTGCGCAACCTGCTCGACGAGTTCTCGGGCTCGATCCGCGCCACCATCGTCGCCACCGAGGAGGGGAGCAAGGAAGCCTCGCGCGTGCTGGAGCGCTCGCGCGCCGCGGCCGCGGCCATCGAGGAGCTGCGCCGCGCCTCGGGCGACACCTCGCGGGTGGCGCAGCAGATCTCCCTCGCCACGCAGCAGCAGAACTCCGCCTCGGACGAGGTGGTGATGACCCTGCGCGAGGTCAGCCTGGTGGTGCAGCGCATGACGGGAGGCCTCAAGAACCTCTCCAGCACGGCCGACCGGCTGAACACGCTGGGCCTGGAGATCCAGCTCCTCGCGCAGTCCTTCCACCTCGATTCGCCCCGCTCGCTCAAGCACCTGGTGGAGGATTGGGCGCGGCGCCTGGAGGGCGTGGACGCCCTCTCCGAGCGGGAGCGGGTCCTGGACGGCCTGGTGCGCGAGGCGCCTTTCGTGGAGCTGGGATACCTCATGGGGCTCGACGGCAGCACGCTTCTCCTCAGCTTCAACCAGGACCTGCTCGACGAGCGGCAGCGGGCGCTCGCCGAGGAGGTGCGCAAGACGGACGTGCGCTCCCGCCCCTGGTTCAAGGCGGTGGCGCGGCACTGGCGGACGACGCTGATCCCACCCTACGAGTCGATCCAGAACTCGGAAGCCTGCTTCACGGTCTGCACGCCGCTGCGCAACGGCGACGGCTCGCCCGCCGCCGTGCTGGGGATCGACATCAACGTGACCGGCTGGACGAGGATCTAGGGCCGTGGCCGAGCCTCTCGAAACGGCCGGGCAGGCCGCGCGACGCGAGGGCACCCACCTGCTGGTGCGGGCGGGCGAGTACGCCTGCGCCCTGCCGCTCGCCGCGGTGCGCCGCGTGGTGCGGGCCCTGACGGTCCATCCGCTGCCGGGCGCGGCCGGGGAGCTGGAGGGGCTGGCCGAGTTCGGCGGCGAGCCGCTGCCGGTGCTGAACCTGGCCCGGCTGGTCAACGCGCCGCCGGGGGCCAACCCCGCCTATCCGGTGACCGTGGTGGTGCGGGTGGGGCCCGCGGAGGCGCGCGAGACGATCGGCCTCTCGGCGGACGCGGCGCTGGAGGTGGTGCACGTGCCGGCCGGCGCCCTGGTGGCGGGCGACGGCGGCTTCCTGCTGGGCGAGGCGCCGGTCGGGAGCGAGGTGGTCCGCGTCCTCAACCCCGAGGCGCTGGGGCGCGAGGCGTGAGCGTCCCGTGCGCCCGTGGCTTCCTGCTGCTGCGCCGCGCCGGCGGCGTCTGGGGGATCGCCAGCGCCGCCGTGGACGGGCTGGCGGCGCGCAACGGCGGCTACCGGATCGCGGTCGGGGACGGGGCGCTCGCGGCCGACGAGATCCTGGGCGTGGTGGAGGAGCTGAGCGTGCATCCGTTGACCGCCGTGCTGCGGCGGTTCTGGGCCGAGGCGCCGGCCGGGCTGGCGGTGCACGGGCGGCTGCCGGTGGTGGTGGTGGACCCGCGGCGTCCGCCCGCGGCCCTGCGGCTCGACGAAGGAGACGGACGGGATGAAGGACGCGACTGACTCGACCAACCATGCCCTGACCGGGCTGCTCATCCTCGGCGGCATCGTCGTCGCCGGCCTCGTGCTGCTGATGGTGGCCGAGGCCGGGGGGGCCCAGAACTGGCTCTTCAACGTCTACATGCTGGTGGCGGTCGCGACCTTCGCGCTCTACGTGCGCGTGGTCTACCGCTCCCAGCAGAGCCTGCGCGAGCGGGTGGAGGGCACGGAGAGGCGGCGGCAGGGGATCGAGCGGATGCTGGTCGAGGCCCTGGACCGCCTGCGCGACGGCGACCTGGTGAACTGCTCGGACCACTCGAGGTCGCTCCCCGGCCGGCTGGCCGTGGCCCTCGCCAACTCCACGAACTCCTTGGACGTGCTGGCGCAGCAGATCCAGGCCAGCTCGATCGAGGTCGCCTCCGCCTCCAACGCGGTCAACGAGATCGCCGCGGAGCTGGCTTCGGGCTCCTCGGAGCAGGCGGCCTCTGTAGTGGAGATCACCGCCGCCATGGAGGAGCTGGCGCGCACCGCCTCGCAGATCGCCGGCAACGCCGCCTCCCAGGCCGATCTGGCGCAGGCGGCCGAGGAGAGCGGCAATGCCGGCCAGGCTGCGGTGGAGGAGGCGGTCGACGGCGTCGAGGAGGTGAAGAAGCGGATCAGCGGCATCGCCAGCCGCGCCGAGATCCTGGGCACGCGCTCGAAGGAGATCTACCGCGTGCTCGACCTCATCACCGAGATCGCCCAGGAGACCCACATCCTTTCCCTGAACGCCGCCATCGAGGCCGCCGCCGCCGGCGACCACGGGCGGCGCTTCTCGGTGGTGGCCGAGGAGGTGCGGCGCCTCGCCCAGCGCTCCCAGGAGTCGGTCGAGTCGGTGCGCAACCTGCTCGACGAGTTCGCCGGCTCGATCCGCGCCACCGTCGTCGCCACCGAGGAGGGGAGCACGGAAGCCGGCCGGGTGCTGGAGCGCGCCCGGGCCGCCGCCGCGGCCATCGAGGACCTGCGCGGCGCCTCGAGCGACACCGCCCGCGTGGCGCGCGAGATCTCCCTCGCCACCCAGCAGCAGAACGCCGCCTCGGACGAGGTGGTGCTCACCTTGAAGGAGGTCAGCCAGGTGGTGCAGCGGATGGCCGACAGCCTGAAGCAGTTCACCGAGACCGCCGACCGGCTGAACCGGCTGGGTCTGGTCATCCAGATGCTCGCCCAGTCGTTCCACCTCGACTCGCCGCACTCGCTCAAGCACATGGCCGAGGTCTGGTCCCGGGAGGTGCGGCGCCGGCTCGGCAACTGGGAAGCCATCGAGCGGCTGCTCGACGACCTGGTGCAGCGGCAGTCCTACGTCGAGTGCCTCTACTTCTTCGACGGCCGCAACAACCAGACGGCCCTCACGGTCAACCGCCAGATCGTCAGCAACCGCGAGGTGCCGGCCGCCGTGCGCACGGGCGAGGGGTTCGCCGAGCGGCCGTGGTACAAGGCGGCGGTCCGCGAGGGGCACACCATCCTGACGCCGCTCTTCGACTCGTTGCTCTCGGGCCAGCCCATCTTCACCGCCGCTACGCCCATCTACGAGAAGGGCGAGCTGGAAGGGGTGCTCGGGCTCGACGTCAACGTGGACAGTTGGACCAAGATCTGATCCCGGGGCGGCCTTGGACGCGGAGTTCGCCGATCTCGTCCCCCTCTTCGTCGAGGAAGCCCGCGACCGGCTGGAGCGGCTCGCCACCAACGTTCCCCGGCTGGAAGGCGACCCGCAGTCGGTGGTGGAAGCCAAGCGCGAGCTCCACACCCTGAAGGGGGCCGGCCGCATGATGCGGATCGGCGCTCTCGCCGAGCTGTGCCATGCCGCCGAGGAGGTGCTGCACGCCGCCCGGCCCGGCATGATCCCGCTGCTGACCCGCACGGTGGACGAGCTGACGGCCCTGGTGGAGTCGGTCTCCCGGGGCGAGGAGCCGGCCGCCGACGCCGAGCTGGTGGAGCGGCTCCGCGCGGCGGCGGGCGACGGCCAGGCCGCCGCACTGCCCGCCGCCGCCCCTGCCGAAGCGGCTCCCGCCGCGGAGGAGCCTGCGGCTCCATCCACGCCAGGGACGGGCTCCGCCCCTGCGCCGGCACCGAAGGGCGCGACGGCCGGTGGCGACGTGCGGGTGGACGCGATTGCCCTGGACGCCGTGGCCGAGCGGGCCACGCAGGTGCGGATCATGGCCATCGCCAGCCGGCAGGTCGTCGACCGCATCTACGACCTCGCGCGCCTCGCGGAGGACGGCCTGCACGAGACGCAGCCGAAGCAGGTGCTGGCCGTGCTCGCCACCATGATGCGGCGGGTGGCGGTGGAGCTCGAGGGGGGGCAGCGCCGGCTGATCCGCTCGGCCGAGGAGCAGCTCGAGAAGATGCTCGCGCTCCAGCTCCAGCCGATGCGCGGCTTCCTGCTCTCCTTCGCCCGCTATGCCCGCGAGCTGGCGCGCTCGCTCCACCGCGAGGTCGAGGTGGAGCTGGAAGGGGAGGAGACGCGGCTCGACCGGCGGATCGCCCGCGAGCTGGAGGAAGCCCTGGTCCACCTGATCCGCAACGCCGTGGACCACGGCGTCGAGCCGCCCGAGGTGCGCGAGGCGCGGGGCAAGCCGCGGGCCGGCCGCATCCGCATCCGGGCCCTGGCCGACGGGCCGAAGGTGCGCCTGGTCATCGCGGACGACGGTGGCGGCATCGACGTGCAGCGGGTGATCCAGCAGGCGGTCGACATCGGCCTCGTGGACCGGGGGAGCGCCGCTGCCATGGGCGAGAAGGAAGCCCTGCGGCTGCTCTTCGCCCCCGGCTTCTCGACCCGCGAGCAGGTGTCGGAGATCTCCGGCCGCGGCGTCGGGCTCGACGTGGTGGCCAACGCCGTGGCCCGCGTGGGCGGCGAGGTGTTCGTGGAGACCGAGCCCCGGCGCGGCACCACCTTCACCGTGGAGGTGCCGGTGGCCCGCCGCGGCGAGTCGGTGATGCTGCTGCGGGTAGGCCAGCTCAAGGTCGCCCTTCCCTCTTCCGTGGTGCGCCGGGCCACGCGCCTCGATCCGGGGTCGGTCATCGAGCGGGACGGCCGCACGCTGGCCGCGCTCGCCGGCCGGCTCGTCCCCTTCGTGCCGCTCGCCCGCATCTACGGCCAGCCCGCCGCCGACAGCCAGCTCCTCCTCGAAGGCGTGGTCTCGGGCCAGCCGCTGGCGCTGGCCGTGGACGACGCCGAGGGCGAGCAGGAGGTGCTGGTGCGGCCCATCACCCGGCGGGTCGCCACGGACCGGCTGCTCGAGGGCGTGGCCCTGCTCGCCTCCGGCGAACCGGTGGGCGTGCTCTCGCCCGCCATGCTCTCCCAGCGCGAGTACCTGCGCGCCCTGCCGGCCGCCCGGCCGCAGGTCGCGGTCCGCAAAGTGCGGGTGCTGCTGGTGGACGACTCGCTGGTCACCCGCGAGATGGAGCGGCGGCTGCTGGAGGACGCCGGCTTCGAGGTCGCCGCGGCGGGGGACGCCGAGGAAGCCCTGTCCCTGCTCGGCGAGGCGAGCTTCGACTGCGTGGTGACCGACATCGAGATGCCGCGCATGGACGGCTTCGAGCTGGCCGCCCAGCTCCGCGGCATGGAGCACTTCGCGCAGCTCCCCATCATCGTGGTCTCCACCCGCGACCGCCCCGAGGACCGCCTGCGCGGTCTCAAGGTGGGGGCCGACGCCTATCTCACCAAGCAGAGCCTGGACGCCGGCGAGCTGGTGGACCTCGTCCGCCGCCTGAGCGGGAGCGGGCGGTGATCCGCGTCCTGCTGGTGGACGACTCCGCCTCGGTGCGGGCGGTGCTGCGGCGTTTCTTCGCGCGCACACGCGACCTCAAGGTCGTGGGCGAGGCCGCGGACGGCGCCCAGGCCGTGCAGGCGGTGCTCGACCTGCAGCCGCACGTGGTGGTGATGGACCTGCAGATGCCGGTGCTGGACGGCTATGCGGCCACGGAGCGGATCATGGCGGTGCGCCCGACGCCGATCGTGGTGCTCTCCTCGCGGGCCAACCGCAACCAGATGCAGACCGCCTTCGAGGCCATGCGGCGCGGGGCCCTGGAGGTCCTTCCCAAGCCCGAGGACACGCCGAGCTGGCAGCAGCTCGCCGAGAGCCTGCCGGAGACGGTGCGCACGGTGGCCGGGGCCCAGGCCGCTCGGCGCTCGCCGCGCCCGCGCGCCGTCCGGCCCGAGGCCCTGTTGGGCACTCCGGGGGAGCTGCGCTGGGTGGCCCTCGGCGCCTCGACCGGCGGGCCCGCCGCCATCCGCGAGTTCCTGGAGGAGGTCCCCGCCGACGCGCCGGTCGGCTTCCTCGTCGTGCAGCACATCGCCTCCGGGTTCGAGCTGGGCCTCGCCGACTGGCTCAACAAGGAGTTCCCCTTCGACGTGCGGCTGGCCCAGGACGGCGAGGTGCTCCGCCGCGGCGCGGTGCGCCTGGCCCCGGGCGGCTCCCACCTGAAGATGGAAGGTGAAGGGGTGCTGCGCCTCGACTCCGACACCCCGCCGCGCCGCGGTCACCGGCCGTCGGTGGACGAGATGTTCCTCGCCTGCGCCGCCCACTGCCCGCGCGAGGTGGCGGGCGTGCTGATGACCGGCATGGGCGCCGACGGCGTCGAGGGTCTGCTGGCGCTGCGCCGGGCGGGCGGCGTCACCCTGGTGCAGGACGAGGCCAGCTCGGTCGTCTTCGGCATGCCGCGTGTGGCCCTGGAGCGGGGCGCGGCCGACGTGGCCCTGCCGCCGCGGGCGCTCGCCCGCACCCTGGCGCGCCTCTGGCAGAAGGGGGAGCGGTGAACCGCCGGGTCCTGGTGGTGGACGACAGCGAGGTGACGCGGGCCATCCTCGCCCGCTCGCTGCGCAGCGCCGGCTTCCAGGTGCTGGAGGCGCGCGACGGCGCAGAGGGGGCCATGGCGGCGTTGCGCGAGCAGCCCGCCGTGGTGGTGACCGACCTCGAGATGCCCACCATGGACGGCTTCCCCCTGCTGCGGCTGCTCAAGGCGGACCCGGCGAGCGCCCACATCCCGGTGCTGATCCTGACCAGCCATGGCGAGGCGGCGTCCCGCTACTGGAGCCTGCGCACCGGCGCGGACGCCTACCTCACCAAAGACTTCCACCCCCGGCAGCTCGTCGAGACCGTCGCCCGCCTGGTCGAGGAAGCCGCCGCGGCGCCGCTCCCGGCCCACCGCGCCAACGCCGCGGACCTCCAGGCCATCGGTCCCGTCGAGGTGCTGGCCCGGGTGGCGCGCCACCTCGACACCTCCCTGCTCCAGGCCACGGTCGTCAACACGCTCCTCGAGCGGGGCATGGCGGCCAACGGTTTCCATGCGGCCGCCCGCGGGGCCCTCGAGACCCTCAGCCAGGTGGTCGACGCCCAGTTCCTGGCCGTGGCCGTGGCGGAAGCCGAGTCGGCCATGGCCGAGATCCTCCTTCAGGATCCCCTCCGCTCCGCCGACGTGGACCTGCTGAGCGACCTGCTCGCCCGCAGCTTGCATCTCGCGCCGGACACCCCGGTGGAGACCCGCGTCAGCGGCGAGTACGGGGATGTCGCGGTCGACCTGGAGCGGGCCGTCTGGATGCCCCTGGCGGTGCGCGAGGCCGAGGGGATCCTCACCTTCCTGCCTCGCGACCCTCACGACCCCGTCTCATCCAACGGCTCTCTGGTGGGGGCCCTGATCGGCCACCTCGCGCTGGTGCTCGACAACGCCCGCCTCTCCCAGCGGCTGCAGGAGCTGTCCACGCTGGACGGCCTCACCCGGCAGCTCAATCACCGCACGATCTACGCCCGGCTCACCGAGGAGCTGGAGCGGGCGCGCCGCTACCGGTACCCCCTGAGCGTGGTGCTCTGCGACTTCGACCACTTCAAGGAGGTCAACGACACCTACGGCCACCTGGCCGGCGACGCCGTGCTGCACGAGGGCGCGGCGGTGCTGCGGCGCTGTCTGCGCAACACCGACCTGCTGGGGCGCTACGGCGGCGAGGAGTTCCTCGCCGTCCTGCCGCAGGTGGACCTGGACGCGGCGCGCATGGCCGCGGAACGGCTTCGCCAGGGGCTGGAGAGCTCCTCCGTGCGGGTCCCGGGAGGCGGCGAAGTGCGGATCACCGCCTCCTTCGGCATCGCCTCCCGCGACGAGCTGGGGGACGCCCAGAGCGGCGACCTGATGGTCTCCCTGGCGGACCGCCGACTCTACGAGGCCAAGACCGGCGGCCGCAACCGCATCCGCCCATGAGCCACGCCGCGGCCTCTCCGGTGCAGCAGCTCGTCACCCTCATCCGCGAGGCGACGGGAAACGCCATTCCGCCCGCGCGGGCCGGCTTCCTGGAGGAGATGGCGCAGCGGCGGGCGCACGCCCGGGGTTTCCCCGGGGTCGCCGAGTACGTGCGGGCGCTGGCGGCGCGCGAGATCGAGGGCGAGTGGGCCAGCCTGATCCCCCTGGTCACCATCAAGGAGTCCTACTTCTTCCGCGCGCCGCAGCAGTTCGAGGCCATGAGGCAGCAGGTCCTGCCGGCGCTGATGCGGGCCCGCGCCGGGGCACGCCACCTGCGGATCTGGTCGGCGGCCTGCGCCCGGGGGGAGGAGCCGGCCACCCTGGCCATGCTGCTGGCCGAGGAGCCGTCGCTCGCGGGATGGGAGTGGACCATCGTGGCTACGGACGTGGACGAGGAGGCCCTGGCGGGCGCCCGCCTCGGGCTCTACGGCGAGCGCGCGGTCGCCCAGGTGCCGCCGCACCTGCTGGAGCGCTGGTTCACCCGGCGGGGGAAGCTCTTCGAGCTCGACGCCGGGCTGCGCTCGCGCCTCCAGTACCAGCCGCTCAACCTGGCCCACGCGCCGTTCTCGCTCCCCTTCGCCGAGTGCGACCTGGTGCTGCTGCGCAACGTCCTCATCTACTTCCGCCGGCCGCTCCAGCGCTGGGTGGTCTCCCAGGTCGCGCGCTTCCTGGCCCCCCAGGGCTTCCTCTTCCTGGGCGCCTCGGAGACCCTGTGGCAGATCCAGGACGAGCTGGAGCCGGTGGACCTGGGCCCCTGCTTCGCCTACCGGCACCGCGAGGCCCGGCCCGCCTCGGAGGCGCTGCCGCCGAAGAAGCGATCCGCGCCCGCCCGCGTGGCGCCGCCCGCGCCGAAGCCTGTCCCGCCGTCCGCTCCGGCGCCAGTCCCGGAGGAAGCGCCGCCGGTCCAGCCCTGCGGGGTCCAGGAGCTGCTGATGTCGGCCGCCCGTCACCTCGCCGCCAACCGCGTCGGCGAGGCCGGCCAGGCCATCGGGCACGCCCTGGCCGCCGACCCTTCCGAGCCGGCGGCTCACGCCCTCGAGGGCTTCGTGCACGACCTCTGCGGGCGCACCGAGGAGGCGGTCAACTCCTACCGCGCCGCGCTGTACCTCGATCCCACCCTCTTCCAGGTGCGCGCGCTGCTCGCCGACTGCCTGCTGCGCCTCGGCCACCGCGACCGCGCCGAGCACCAGTTCCGCGAGGTCCTCGCCCTCCTCGCGAGCGGACGCGAGCGGACCCTGCTGGTTTTCGAGGGACTCCCGCTGCCCGACCGCGAGCGGGCGCAGAAGCGGTGCCGGCAGGTGCTCAAAGGGGCCTGAGCTCCCGGCCCGGGCGGCGCGAGATTCTGCTACATTGGCCTTGGTATGGCGTCCGTCCGCCCCGCCGCCGTGGCCGGCCTGTTCTATCCCGGCGATCCCCGCGAGCTGAGCTCCATGGTGGCAGGCTTTCTGCGCGATGCTCCGGCGGACGGCGGGCCCGCGCCCAAGGCGGTCATCGCGCCACACGCCGGATACGTCTACTCCGGTGCCATCGCCGGCAGCGCGTTCCGCACCCTCGCCGCCGCCGCGGAGGCGATCCGTCGGGTCGTCCTGGTGGGGCCGGCGCACTACGTGCCCATCCGCGGGCTGGCCCTCCCCGGCCACCAGCGGTTCGCGACGCCGCTGGGGGAGGTGACGGTCGATCCGCAGGGCGCCCAGGCCGCGCTCCGCATGCCGCAGGTCCGGATCGTCCCCGAGGCCCACGCCCGCGAGCATTCGCTGGAGGTCGAACTGCCCTTCCTCCAGTCCCTGCTCGGCGAGTTCGAGGTCGTGCCGCTGGTGGCGGGCGAGGCGAGCGGCGAAGAGGTCGCCGAGGTGCTGGAGCGGCTCTGGGGAGGGCCGGAGACCCTGGTGGTCATCAGCTCCGACCTGTCGCACTACCTCCCCTACGAGTCGGCCAGGCAGGTGGACCGCGAGACCGCCGACGAAATCCTCGCTCTGGAGGGTCCGCTCCACTCCCGCCAGGCCTGCGGCGCCGTGCCCATCAACGGCCTGCTGGAGGCGGCGCGCCGGCGCGGCCTCGTTGCCGAGCTGCTGGATCTGCGCAACTCGGGGGATACCGCCGGAGATCCCTCGCGCGTGGTGGGCTATGGAGCCTTCGCCTTCCATGAGCGGACTTGAGGAGGGCGGGAGCCCCTGGACCGGAGAGCGGGGACGGCTCCTCCTCAGGATCGCCCGCGAGAGCGTGGCCGAGGCCCTCGGTCTCCGCGCTCCTGGCCTCTACGACGAGCCCTGGCTGCGCGAGCCGGGGGCCACCTTCGTGACCCTCCGTCGGCAGGGAAGTCTACGAGGATGCGTGGGCTCGGTCCGCGCCTACCGGTCCCTGCTCGAGGACGTCTGGAGGAACGCCCGATCCTCAGCCTTCCACGACACGCGCTTCTCTCCGCTCGAACGCTGGGAGTTTGCCGAGATCTCGGTCGAGGTCTCCCTTCTCTCGTCTCCCGAGCCCATGCCCTGCACCTGCGAGGAGGAGGCGCTGCGGCTGATGCGTCCCGGCGTCGACGGCATCATCCTGGAGTACGAGGAGTACCGCAGCACCTTCCTGCCCCAGGTCTGGGAGCAGCTCCCCGAGCCGCGCGAGTTCCTGGAGCACCTGAAGCGGAAGGCGGGCCTGCGGCGCGGCTTCTGGGCACCGGAGGTGCAGCTCCAACGCTACACCGTGACGAAATGGGAGGAAGGGAGCGATTCGGTCCGGCCGCGGACCGGGAGGTGAGGGCCTCCCGATCCGCGAGGCGGAGCAGGATCACCCGCAGCAGGGATTGGGATACCACTGCACGTAGCCCTGGGTCGTCCCCCAGGTCGAGTACCTGCATTGGCAATCCCACGCCTTATAGCCCACCAAGATGGTATAGGCCGGATCGCTGTAGTAGTAGAACTCGCTGCCGCACCGCAGATAGGGCTCGCACGCGAAAACCGGCCGGGGCACCGTCAGCGCGAGCGACACGACCAGCAGGGTCAGCAGGAGGAGCGTGGCGACCAGAGGACGATTGGAACCCATCGTTGCGATCACGGAGGTGCTCCTTTCGAGAAAGAAAGATCCGTCAGGGAGGACTGATCAGGCCTCATAAATGTAGGTGCAGGTAAGCCATCTTCTGTAGTCACTCTGCCCGCAGCGCCTCGATAGGATCCAGCGCCGCCGCCCGCCGCGCGGGGAGCAGACCGGAGAGGAGCCCGGTGCCGACGCTCACCGCCACCGCCATCACCACGAAGAGCAGCGGAGTGTGCACGGGCAGGCCCGGCACCGCCAGGCGGAGCAGGCCGGCGAGCCCCAGGCCGGTCAGCACGCCGAGCGTCCCGCCGGCGGTGGCGAGCGCCGCGGCTTCCAGCAGGAACAGCAGGTGGATCTGGCGGCGGGTGGCGCCGATCGCCCGCGCGAGACCGATCTCGGCCGTGCGCTCGCCCACGGCGATCCACATCATGGTGAGGATGCCGATCGCCCCCACCAGCAGCGAGATGCCGGCGATGGCGCCGACCGACAGCGTGATCACGTTCATCACGTTGTCGAACACCGAGAGCATGGCCGCCTGGGTGGTCACCTGGAAGTCCTCCTCCCCGCCGTGGCGCTCGATGAGCACCCGGCGCACCTCCCGCTCCACCGGCTCCGCCAGGCCGGCGTGGGCGTAGACGACGTCGATCTCGTTGACCTCGCTCAGATTGAAGACCCGCATCGCGCTCGCCACCGGGACGTAGGCCGCGTCGTCGATGTCGAAGCCCAGGAACTGCCCCTTGGGAGCCATGACGCCGATCACCCGGAAGCGGGCGCCCGCGATGCGCACGAACTGGCCGAGGGCGTTGGCCTCGCCGAACAGCTCGCGCTTGAGCTTGGGCCCCAGCACGGCGAACTGCGAGCCGCGGTTGGGATCCCCCCGCGGCCAGAAAGTCCCCTGGCGGACGCCGTACTTCCAGACCTTCGGAGCATCGGGGGTCACGCCGTAGACGAAGACGCTGCGCCCTCGGCCGTTGCCCTCGACCCGGGCGCTGCCGAAGGCGACCGGCATCGCCGTTTCGACTCCGGACAGGCGGGAGAGGGCGAGGGCGTCGTCGATCGTCAGCTTGTGCGTCGTGCCGCCGAAGACGCCCGGGATGCCGCTCGTCTGCGATTTGCCGGGATTGATGCCCATGATGTTGGTGCCGAACTGGGTGAACATGCCGACCATGTAGCGCCGCGTCCCCTCGCCGATGGAGGTCAGCAGGATCACCGAGGCGATGCCGATGCCGATGCCCAGCATCGACAGGGCGGAGCGGAGCCGGTGGCTGAGGACGGCGCCGAGGGCGAGGCGGATCAGGTCGCGCATGGACCCTCACCCCCTGGCCTCCTCTCCCGCAAGCGGGAGAGGGGGAATCCGGCTGAGGCGTCTTGGCGACCAACGCGCTCCATGCCTCTACCTCCCCGCCAGCGCCGCCACGGGATCGAGCCGCGCCGCCCGGCGGGCGGGCAGCCAGCCGAAGAGCACTCCCACGCCGAGCGACAAAACGAGCGCGGCGGTCACGGCCCAGACCGGCGGGCTCGCCGGCAGGGCCGGGAAGACCTTCACCAGGATGCGCACCGCCACCCAGCCGGCGGCGAGGCCGAGGACGCCGCCGGCCGCCGAGAGCAGCGCCGACTCCGTCAGGAAGACCGCCAGCACCTGGCGGCGCCCCACCCCGACCGCCCGCAGCAGGCCCACCTCGCGCGTGCGCTCCGAGACCGAGACCAGCATCACGTTCATGATGCCGATGCCGGCTACCGACAGCGAGATGGCCGCGATCGCTCCCAGCGCCAGTGTCAGCGCGCCGAGGATCTGGGAGAAGGTCGAGACCACCGCGTCCTGGGTCAGCACGGTCACGTCCTCCTCGCCGTGGCGCCCGGTGAGCAGGCGGACGACCTTGGCCTTGACCGCCTCGAGGTCGGCGCCCTCGCGGACCTGGATCATGATACGGAAGAGCGAGCGGCGGTCGAACATGCGCATGGCGGTCGCCACCGGGACGACGGCCGTCTCGTCCACGTCCGCCCCGAGCTGCACCCCCTTGGGGGCGAGCACTCCGATCACCCGCATGCGCCAGCCGGCGATCCGCACCACCTGACCGATCGGCTCCTCGCCGGGGAACAGCTCGCGGGCCGCCTTGACGCCCAGCACC
>DASWME010000161.1:0-19324 GCA_036399915.1 Thermoanaerobaculia bacterium | reverse complement strand
GCGCGATAGGCGGTGAAGTTGCTGGTCCACGTCTTACCCTTGCACTTGCCGCCGTCATAGATGGCCTCGCCGTTGACGACCGGCTTGTTGGGGGACAGAGCCCAGAGGTGGAGCGGCATGGTGCGCGCCCGCCCGGTGATCTGAGTGGTCTGATCGGACTCGCTGTTCGCGTGGCAGCCGGGGCCGCTCTGGAAGAGCTGGAAGTCGAGCCAGGACTCGTTCTGGAACGGATCCATCTGGCTCACATCCATGCGGCCGGCGAAGTGGTTGACCACCAGGTGCCGGGACGAGGTCGCCTTGATCTCCTGGCCCACGAACTTGATCCGGCAGGTCATCTCGTTGGTGCCCGTCGTGCAGGAGGAGAGCGGGGTGACGATCTGACATGCGTTACTGCCCGTGCTCTCGTCGGGGCAGCGGTCGAACCCGGGGGAGTAGATCACGAAGTGCCCGCCGAGCCGCGCCACCACGTTGCGGGCGTGGACCTGCAAGTTGGGGATCGTCGGGTAGGCTGGGTTGGACTCGACGATCCGTTCGGCCAGGCCCACGACCAGGACCGCGAGCCCCTGGCTGTTGGCGTAGCGGACCTTCTGCTCGAAGTTCTTCCAGTACGCTGGGTTCCACTGGCAGGATGGACTGGGCATTGTGCAAGTGTCCGGCGTGAAGGGTTTCTGCGACGAGCCCTGCGCATCGCGCGGCTGATCGCCGTCCGGAGGGTCCATGTAGTCCACGGGCAGGGCGAGTTGGACGACGGTGAAACCCTTGGCCTTGCGGTCCGCGATGTACTGCTCCCACGCCTCGGGCGGCGGGGTAGGGGTGCCCGGGGGGACCCAGATCGCCGACTTCGCGCGCACGGAAGCGTTCCAGGCGGTGTCGCCGAGCCAGAAGAACGGCGTGCCGTCGTCGTGAACGAGGTAACGTTTGGTGTTCACGCCAGCGGCGTTGACCTTGAGAAAGCCATGGCTGAAGAGGGCGTGAAGCCCGGTCGAAGGGGTGACGCTGATGTTGGTTGCCGTGGATTGGTTGAGGACAGAGTCGCTTTCACAGCCGCCCGTGCAACTCGACGTCCAGGTCCAGATCCAAGGGGACGGTATGGAAACCGCCGGTGGGAAGGCGGTGCGGACCCTGAAGACGTTCTGGCCGCTTTCGAGCCCATCCCAGAAACCGTAGCTCACGATGGGGGAAAGACCCGATCCTGCGGGCGGCGTGAAGGTGACCTTGAGTTTGACATCGTACGAGGGATTGCTGTAGGTCCGGGAGGTCCTGAAGACGCCCTCCCAGATACGCCAGGTCTTGACGTCGGTCTGGTTGGTCACCTGCGCCTGGGTGCGACTGGCCAGAAGGACCAGACATACCATCAGGAGGAAGTGCCGGAGGAAGCGCCCGCTGCCTGGGTGCCGCAGACTATCGATGCAATTCATGCTGTACTCCTTGGAGTCAGGGGTTGAATCCTGGGTAACCGCCGCTGGAGGAGCAGAATTCCCGAAAGGATTCCGCCAGTTCGTAGACCGCTGTTCGAGCCGCCTTCTCTCCCGGGTACAGCGGGAATCAGTCGGTGATCGCCGCGCCGCCGGAGCGCGCCACCACCGCGTAGAAACGTGCGCTCGCCTTGGGCGTCCGCTGCTGCGTCGCGAAGTCCACGTGCACGATGCCGAAACGCCTTGAGAAGCCGTGGCTCCATTCGAAGTTGTCGAGCAGCGACCAGACGAAGTAGCCCCGCACGTCGACGCCTGCCGCAATGGCTCGTGCGACGGCTTTCAGGTGCTCCCGCAGGTAGGCGATGCGCAGCGGGTCGTCGACGCGGCCATCGAGCGGCGACGGCGGATCATAGAAGGCAGCGCCGTTCTCGGTGACGTAGAGAGGCACGGGGCCGTACCGATCTGCCACCCAGCGTAGCGTCTCCTCCAGGCCGGCGGGATAGACCTCCCAGTCGGTCTCGGTGTGGATGTTGCGGGCCTGGCGTACGCGCGCCGCGGCTGTGGGCCACGCCTCCGGCTGGTGCCGCACCACGTTGCGGGTGTAGTAGTTGACGCCCAGCCAGTCGATCGGCACGCTGAGGGAAGAGGCCTCGCGGTCGAAGGCATCGCTCCACGCCTCGCCGTAGATTCCGGCCAGCTCCTCGGGGTAGCGGCCGAGGAAGAGCGGGTCGAGGTAGTGCCGGTTCAGGTAGGCGTCGGCCCGCATCGCCGCCGCGCGGTCCTCCGGCCGGTCGCTCGCCGGGTGCTTCGGCTCCAGATTGACGACAATGCCGATGCGGCCCCGTCCGGCGGCGCGGTAGGCCTCGACCGCCGCGGCATGGGCGCGCAGGAGGTTGTGGCCGGCGCGCGCTGCTTCGAAGGGGCTCCGGTGGCCGGGCGCCAGCGCTCCCGTGAGATAGCCGCCGTCAGTGATCACCCAGGGCTCGTTGAGGGTCGCCCACAGCTCCACCCCATCGTCGAGCGCCCGGTAGCAGGCGGCCGCGTACTCCGCGAACCACGCCGCCGCGTCCGGGTTCAGCCAGCCGCCGCGGTCGTCGAGCGCGACCGGCAGGTCCCAGTGGTAGAGGGTCGCGACCGGCGCGATGCCGGCTTCTCGCAGCGCGTCGACGAGCCGACGGTAGAAGTCGAGCCCGCGCTCGTTCACCCCGCCCGTCCCTTCCGGCAGGACGCGCCCCCAGGCGATGGAGAAGCGATAGGCGCCGAGGTCCAGCTCCCGCATCAGCGCGACGTCCTCGCGGAACCGGCGGTAGTGGTCGCAGGCCACGTCGCCCGTGTCGCCGTCGCGGACGCGGCCGGGGGTGTGGCTGAAGCGGTGCCAGATGCTCGCTCCGGCGCCGTCCGCGAGCGGCGACCCCTCGACCTGATAGGCCGCCGTCGCGGCGCCCCACAGGAAGCTGCTAGGGAAACGAGTGGACATGTCGCGTCTTGAGTCCTCGGCGAAGCCAGGCAAGTGTATTCCATACTCCGGCGAACATCGCTCCCCATCAGGGGCGCTGTCACGACTGTCAGCCACTGTCAGGCGTGGACTGTCAGTCAGCCCCTGTCAACCTTTTTCGACGATTCCGTCGTCTTTTCAGGACAGACCACCGCCAAAACCCCGATTTCCGGCCTCAAAACCCTGGCATCCGGATTGCCGTATACGAGCGTAGAGGAGAGGTGAGGGGATGGAAAACCCCGGGACGTTGTAACCATTGAAGGGTCTGAAGCGCCTGAGAGGAGTGGCGAGATCCAGAAAGGTGGAACGGCCATGACCAAAGAGTTCATCAAGATGGTGGCGCTGTCGCTCATGTCGATCCTGCTGCTCGCCATGGCGGCCTTCGTGAACGCCGGCGGGATGTGACCTCCCCGGCACGACAAAAAGCTCCGCTCGCTCGTAAGCTAGGTGTGTGGAGTTGACGGACAACCCCGGGAGGCGAGGCTTCCGCCCCTCCCTCCCGGCGCTCCTCCTGGCGGCCCTCCTGACCTGCGCCGTGCCGGTGCCCTGCGCCGGCCGGCCCCTGCCTTCTTCGCTGCGGCCCCTGAGCCTGGACCTCCCCGGAGCGCCGGCCGCCGTGGTCTCCGCCGACGTGGACGGAGACGGCCGCCGCGATCTGGTGGTGGTGGTGGCCTACAACCAGTGGGACGAGATCGCCATTACCGAGAGCAGCGTCATGGACGATATCCAGGGGCTGGTGGAGACGCTGACGGTCGTGCCCGCGGTGGTGGAGCGGCGCGAGGCGCGCGTCTACCGCGCCCGGCCGGACGGCTCCTACGAGCCGCCGCGGTCCCTGGCGCTGCCCCTCTCCGTGCTGTCGATGGAAGCCGGGCCGCCGGGCACGCCCGTGGTCGCCGTCACCGACGAGGGGGCGAGCGTCCTGCGCCTCGATCCCGGCGGCACGCCGCGCCTCGAGCCGTGGATCGCCGATCCACCGGTCCTGGCCGGCACGGGCAACTTCCTGGGCGATCTCGGCGCGCTGCGGGACGTCAACGGCGACCGCGTCCTCGACCTGCTGCTACCGGCCCGCGACGGCCTCGCGGTCTACCTCGGCCGGCCGGAGGGGAAGAAGCTCGCGCGGCGGGCCGCCTCGCGCTTCCGCGTGCCCGGCGAGGCCTGGCGGTCGGCGGGGGACCTCGAGCGCCGCTATCCGCTCCCCCTGATCCAGGACGTCACCGGCGACGGCCGGCCGGACCTCCTCTTCCGCGATCCCGTCAAGCGCTGGCGCTCCGTCTGGGTGGCGCGCAACGCCGGCCAGGGCCGCTTCCTGCCGGCCGTGGAGGTGGTCCTGGGCGCGGGGGACCCGCGGGGGCCCAACCCCGTCTGGATGGGCGACCTGGAGGGGAACGGCCTCGCCGAGGTGGTGCTGCGCCAGAGCCTGGACGACCCGAAGCGTGGCTCGCTTCGCAAGGAGATGGAGAAGGCCCGCCAGCCTCGCAGCCGCATCACCTTCCGGCGCCTTTCCCGCGACCTCGCGCCGGCGAAGGCCGCCTATCGCAGCTTCGACGTCACCGGCTGGGGCTTCGAAGCCGAGGACGCCGAGGTCGAGCTGCCCGGCGGCTTCCGGGACTTGAACGGCGACCGCCGGCCCGATCTGGTCACCGTCACCATGGACGTGGGGCTGCCGAAGCTCCTGGGGAGCCTCGCCACCAAGCGGCTCACCGTGGGGCTCGATTTCCACGTCTGGTGCCAGCAGAAGGACGGCGGCTTCCGCCCGGTCAAGGGGCTCGACCTCTCGGGCACCTTCCGCTTCGACCTCAACGACCTGCGGGTCAGCCAGCTCTCGCTGTTCTCGGGGGATTTCGACGGCGACGGCCGCGCCGACTTCGTGCAGCTCGGTCGCGGCAAGCGGGTGACCATCCACCGCGGGCGGGCGGACTGCTCCTTCCCGGCCCGGCCGGACCTCGCCTTCGACCTGCGCGACGAGCCGCGCGATCTCTCCCTGGTGCAGATCCGCGACCTGGATGGCGACAGCCGCTCGGACCTCCTCGTGGTGCAGCCCCAGCGGGCGCCCGAGGAGGGGTTCGTCCCGCCGGTGCGGCTGGACCTGTACTTGAGTGGAGGGGCGCGATGAAGTGGCCCTCCACTCTTGTCCTGATCCTCCTCCTCGCTGCCGTGGCGCCGGCCCAGGGGCCCGGCGTGCGGACCGTCCGCGCCGGCAACTTCGAAGCGCTGACCGTGTCGCTGCCGGGGACCCTGGTGAGCGCCGCCGGAGTCACCGGTCCCGGCGGCCGGCCCGGCGCCGCGCTGCTGCTCGCCGCGCGGCGGGACGGCAAGGGCCCGAAGATCCTGCTCTTCCTCGACGAGGAGCGGCGGGCGCTGGTGCGCCTGGCCGCCGGACTGCACGAGGAGGTCAATGTCGTGACGGCCTTCGATCTCGCCGGCAGCGGCGCCGCCGTCCCTGTCGCCGGCATGCCGGGCGCGCTCTTCACTCCTGCCGGCGGGGGAGAGGTGCGCCAGGTGCTGGGGGAGCCGAACGTGGACCTGCGCTCCGTGGCCGGGGACGTGGCGGGCCGGCCGTGGATCCCCGCCGCCCGGGCCGGTCTCCTGGAGTTGCTGGGGTCCGCCGCTCCCGGCGGCGCGCTCGGCCGCCGCGCCTCGTTCCCCCTGCCGGTCAAGGCCGAGCGGCCGCGCTGGGGCCTGCGGCTCACGAGCCCGCCGGTGACCCTGCTGCCCGGCGATCCTCCGCTGTTCGCCGCCGGTCCCGAACCGGCGGGCCGGCGGCGGCTCCACACTCTCCTGCTGCCGGCCGACGGCGGTCCCCTCGTGGAGGCATGGTCGCTCCTGCCGGCGGACGAGCGGCTGATGGACGACCGGCGCTACCTGCGGATGGATGGCGCGCCGGCCTTGGCCGCGACGACCTTCGAGAGGATCGGCGTCTTGGCCAAGAAGCGCTTCCGCCTGTTCCTCCTCGGGCGCGACCGCTCCCGCAAGGGCAGCGCTCCCGCCCTGGCTGTGGAGACCGACTGCCCCCTCTGGTATCCCCTGGACGCCGCGGCTGCCGACGCGGATGGCGATGGCCGCCAGGACCTGGTCCTGGCCCATCCTGGGGGATTGCGGGGCCGGGAACTGCTGGTCGCGGCCTACCGGGGGCTCGGCGGCGGGCGGTTCGCTCCGCGGCCCCGGCGCTGGAAGCTGAACGACGAGGCCACCGACTGGCTCTACGGTCCCGACTTCACGGGCGACGGCGCGCCGGACCTGTTGGTTTTCGTTCGCGATCGCCTCCTCCTCTATCCGGGAGACCTCAAGGGCTCGCGGCCCCTGGCCGGCCGGCCGCTCTGGTCGTTCCCGGTCGCGGGCGCGCCGAAGAAAGAGCAGCAGCGCGATCGGGAGGAGTTCGACAACGACGAGGCGGCAGGGCCGGTGCGCGAACGCTACCTCCAGATCCTTACCCTGCCCGGCGGCGGCCGGATCGTCCTCGCCCGCGGTGCTCAGCAGGACGGCAAGTCCGTCCTCACCGTCGTTTCGCGGAAGTAGCTCGCCCCTGACGCCGGAAGCAGCTCAGGATGTGGTCGTCCACCATGCCGACCGCCTGCATGAAGGCGTAGCAGATGGTGGAGCCCACGAAGCCGAACCCGCGGCGCTTCAGCTCCTTGCTCATGGCCCTGGACTCGGCCGTCTCGGCGGGGATCTCCTTGAGTGTCCGCCAGCGGTTCACCCTGGGCTCGCCACCCACGAACCCCCAGAGGAAGCGGTCGAAGCTGCCGGTCTCCTCGATCAGGTCGAGACAGGCGCGGGCGTTCCTGATCGCAGCCTCCACCTTGGCGCGGTTGCGGATGATGCCCGGGTCGGCGAGCAGCCTGGCGACGTCCTTTTCCCTGTAGCGGGCGATCCGCGCCGGATCGAACCCCTCGAACGCCCGGCGGTACCCCTCGCGCCGCCGCAGGATGGTGAGCCACGAGAGCCCCGCCTGGGCCCCCTCCAGGATCAGCATCTCGAAGAGCTGCCGGTCGTCGTGCACCGGCACGCCCCACTCCTCGTCGTGATAGGCGAGGTAGAGCGGGTCGCCGGTCGCCCAGCCGCAGCGAGGGAGGTCGGGGGAAGGAATTTCGGGCACGATAGGAAAATACCATGAGGACTCTACAATGGCCGGAGATGCCTTCCTCGACCCTCGACCGATTCCTCCCCGACTACCGTCATCGCGAGGTCCATGAGACCGTCATCACGGCGGCTCCGGACGCGGTGATGCGCGCCGTGTGGTCGGTGACGGCACGGGAGATCCCTCTGGCCCGCGCGCTCTTCGGAATCCGCTCCCTGCCGGCCCGGCTGCTGGGGCGCCCTCCTATGGGACGGGACGCGGACCGTCCCATTCTGGAAGTGTCGATGGACGGCGGCTTCATCGTCCTGGAGCGGAACCCCGAGGAGGTCGTCCTGGGAGTGGCCGGCCGGTTCTGGCGGCTGGCGACCCGGGACATCGCCGAGTTCTCGGAGCCGGAGGGGTTCATGGTCTTCGCTGGCGAGGGGTACGCCAAGGCGGCGATCAACTTCCTGGTGAGGAGAGAGAATGGCCGAACCCGGCTGCGGACGGAGACCCGCATCCAGCCGCTCGGAGCCGAAGCCACCCGCCGTTTCCGCCTCTACTGGTTCTTCGTGCACCCCGGGAGCGCGCTGCTGCGCCGCATGTGGCTGCGGGCGGTCCGCCGGCGGGCCGAGGCGGAGTGAAAGCGTACGGTTTCTCTAGAAGGATGCGACGAAATGCCCGCTTCACCCGTATGCTCAAGCAGCCATGACTGACCATCTCCGAGATCCCGAGCTCGACCAGCTCGTCCGCGAGCTGAACCGTCAGGAGAATTCCTCCAAGCTGGCTGAGGAGGAGCCGCCCGCCCTCGCCTTCGAGCCCATCGCGCTGGAGCAGCCGGCCGCTCTGCGCCTGCCCTCCCAGGCCCTGGTCGCGGAGGGCGAGCCGCTCGACCGGCTCCTCGCCGGGCTCGTCCAGCGAGGAGCGAGCGACCTGCTGCTGATCGCCGGCCTGCCGCCCATCTTCCGGATCAACGGCCGGTTGGCGCGGATGGAGGACGTAGCCGCCCTGGAGGGCGAGGAGATCGGGCGGCTGTTCCAGCCCCACCTGGGCGGCAAGGAGCGCCGGGACTTGGAGGAGCGGGGCTCGACGGACTTCACCCTGCGAATCAGCCAGCGCGGATCGGACGAATTCGGCCCCGCCTGGCGGTTCCGCGTCAACCTCCACCGGCAGCGCGGCGAGCCGGCGGCGGCCGTCCGCGCCCTGCCGTCCGAGATCCCCACCCTGGCCAGTCTCAACCTGCCGTCCTCGCTGGCCGAGCTGGTCAAGCCCAGCCGCGGTCTGATCCTCGTCTGCGGGCCCACCGGCTCGGGCAAGTCCTCGACGCTGGCCGCCCTGGTGGGGGAGATCAACCGCACCCGGACGAGCCACGTCATCACCATCGAGGACCCGATCGAGTACGAGCACCGCTCGGTCCATTCGGTCATCGAACACGTCGAGGTGGGGCGCGACGCCCGCTCTTTCCACGAGGCGCTGCGGGCCTCGCTGCGCCAGGACCCGGACGTGATCCTGGTGGGCGAGATGCGCGACCTGGAGACGGTGGCGACGGCGCTGACGGCGGCCGAGACCGGGCACCTGGTGCTCTCCACCCTGCACACCAACGACGCCCAGCAGGCCGTGCACCGCATCGTGGACGTCTTCCCGCCGGCCCAGCAGTCGCAGATCCGGCACCAGCTCGCCCTGGCGCTCCACGCCATCGTGGTGCAGCAGCTCGTGCCACGGGCCGACGGCCTCGGCCGTGTGCCCGCCACCGAGCTGCTGCTCGCCAACTACGCCGTGCGCCACCACATTCGGAGCGACAACCTGCAGAAGCTCTACAACGAGATCGCCCTGGGCAAGCGGCACGGCATGATCTCCCTGGAGGAGTCGCTGGCCCAGCTCGTGCAACGAGGCGCCATCGACCTGGAGGAGGGGCGGGTGCGGGCGAGCCACCCCGACGCCTTCGAGTCGCTGGTCCGCTCCTGAGGGGAACGCGCTGTCGCGGCGCTGTCACCGCCCAAGCCGGCGTTTTCGGTTATCGTAGATCCCCCACGAGGGAAAGGAGCCATGAGACCCATCACCGCCAGCGACCTCATGAACCCCGAGGTCCTCACGGTCCGCGACGACATGACCGTGCAGGAGCTGGCCTCGTTCCTGATCGAGAACGAGATCAGCGGCGCCCCGGTCGAGGATGGCGAGGGGCGCCTGGTGGGCGTCGTCTCCCTGGTGGACATCGTGGCCTCGGCCTCGGGGGAGGGCCGGCGCGCCGCGGACGACCCCGGCTTCTTCGGGCGCGACTGGGAGGACGGCCTGGACGAGGAGGACGTGGAGGAACTCCAGCTCGATCGGGACGGGCTCCGGGTCGCCGACATCATGACCCCCAAGGTCTACTCGGTCAACGAAGACGCCACCGTCTCCGAGATCGCCTCCCTGATGCTCAAGGGCCACCTCCACCGCCTCCTCGTCACCCGCGAGGACCGCACCGTCGGCATCATCACCACGTCGGATCTGTTGGGATTGCTGGTGGGGGAGGACTAGCAGGCTGCTGAAAAACTCCCCGACCGGCGGTAAAATTGCCGTGTTTCGGGGAGACGAAGATGCGTGGAGACGACCGGCAGCAAGGCGCAATGTTCAGCTACGTATCTCTGGAGCAGCGGGTGCCTGAGAACCACCCGCTGCGGCCGATCCGAGCGATGGTCGATCAGGCCCTGGAGGAGCTGTCGGAAGCCTTTGAGGGCCTGTATTCGAGAGTGGGGCGGCCGTCGATTCCCCCGGAGAAGCTTCTGCGTGCCCTGCTGCTGCAGGTGCTGTACACGATTCGGAGCGAACGGATGTTGATGGAGCAGCTGGACTACAACCTGCTGTTCCGGTGGTTCGTGGGTCTGGGCATGGATGACCCGGTGTGGGTTCCAACCGTGTTCAGTAAGAACCGGGATCGGCTGCTGGAAGGTGACATTGCCAAGGAGTTCTTTGCTCGCGTGCTCGCCCAGGCGAAGAAACGGCATCTGCTGTCGGCAGAGCACTTTACGGTGGATGGCACGTTGATCGAGGCGTGGGCGGGCCAGAAGAGCTTCCGGAAGAAGGAGCCGACGGGCGACCCGCCACCGGACGACCCCGGCAACCCAACCGTGGACTTCCACGGGGAGAAGCGCTCCAATGCCACGCATCAATCCACTACCGATCCCGAAGCCAAGCTCTTCAAGAAGGGCAAAGGGCGCGAAGCCAAGTTGTCCTACCTGGGCCACGTCCTGATGGAAAATCGCAATGGGTTGGTGGTCGATGCGGACCTGACGCAGGCGACGGGCAGAGCAGAGCGCGAGGCGGCGGTCAACCTATTGGAGCGGATTCCAGGATCGGGTCCGGTAACGGTCGGTGCGGACAAGGGCTACGATACCCGAGATTTTGTCGCGCAGGCCCGGGCTCAGGGTGTAACCCCACATGTGGCGCAGAACACCTCTGGACGCAAGAGCGCAATCGACAACCGGACGACCCGGCACGAGGGCTATGCCGTCAGCCAACGGCTGCGCAAACGTGTGGAGGAAGTCTTCGGCTGGATGAAGACCATTGGCCTGATGCGTAAGACGAGGCACAAAGGAGTGGACCGCGTCGGGTGGATGTTTGTCTTCGCTGCGGCAGCCTATAACCTGGTCCGAATGCGTACCTTGGTGCAAGTGGCATGAGGAAAACAAGGATAGAGGCCCGCGGAAGGGCTGCAATAGCAGGCAACGTCCTCTCAGGCCGCCGCCTATGCTCTCTGCTGCTCTCATCTCCTGAGAACCTCTGATCCCTGTACCGAAGTACCAGCGCGTAGTGAGCCTCAATTTTTCAGCAGCCTGCTAGACGGCGCCGCGCCTCCCCGGAGCGTTCCCCGCCCGGCCCTCACTCCCCCCTGCCCCCCTCTCACCTCTCCTCAGGCGGAAGCGGAGAGGAAGGCGGGCGGCGGCCCGGAGGACCGCCGCCGGCAAGCCGTTAGAAGCTATCGTTCATGGAGATCGGGCATCTGACGACCATTCCATTCGCGTCCGTGCCCCCGGCTGGGGCGCAGGTCCAGATGCAGTGGAGGTGGTCCTCGGCGCAGCCGGTGGCCGACTGGTTCCACGGCGGATTGGTATCCGGCGCGGCGCAGTGGCAGGACCGATAGGGGCATTGGCCCGGCGGGCAGGCAATGGGGTCGCTGGCGGTCGCGGCCAGCCGGGGGAGCGGCGGAGCCTCCTTCAGCACGGCCGGAGAGACGCCGGCCAGGAAGTTCGAGGAGGGGGGCAGCACCGTGTCCGTCCGCCCGTCGCCGTTGGTGTCGACCCGCACGCCCGGCTGGTAGCGCGGCAGGTTGATGTACGCCCAGACCGAGTGGGTGCCGGGCCCAAGGTCGATGCGACGGGTCAGCTCGCGCCGGCCGCTCTTCTCACCGTGGACCGGCGTGAAGACGACCCTGACGTTGAGCTCCAGCGGTGCCGAGTAGGTGCCGCCGGAGGTCTCGGCCTGGAAGATCCGCATCGTGGTGACTGGCTGCTTTCCGGTCAGGCTGACCGCAACGTCGTATTGCCCACAGCTCGTCTCGATCGGCTGCGTGCTCACCAGCGAGAGGGCCATGAGCTGGATGCGGGTGACCGCCTCCCCCTTGGCGTCGAATTTCGCGTCGTCGAGGCGACGCACGATGGTGTCGATGGTGCCGAGGCTGCCGGTGGGCTCCACCGCCAGGGGCGCACCCTTGAACTTCACGACGCCAGTGAACGGCTGCGAGCCCTCGCAGAAGAAGCCCGCCGGAAGAGGGTCGTTCGCGAAGTTCGTCTGGGCAAAGCCGGCGACGGTCATCCACAGATCGACTCCGTTGTGGATGACCTTCCCGGCGAAGAGGGGTGAGCCGCCGATCAAAGCAAAGATCAGGGCGGCTCCTACGGCTGAACGGATCAAAGCCTTGGACACTGTCATCGTCGCTCCTTTCAGAGGATTGTGGACGGCGGCGCCTCCGGATCAGGCGAAGGCGCGATCCACCTCTAAAGAAACTGGTGCGCGGCGAGGGTCCGAAAAGGCTACCCTGGGAATCGGGGTCCGACGCGCCATCCTGGCATTCCCCATGCATCAAGGCTCCACGAAGCAGTTTGGAGTTGCGTTTTCACTCGACGAGGAACACGACATGGCGCTCTCGCTCAAGCCGGAGCACTTGAAACGCTACAAGGATATCGCCCGCCTGCTGATCCAGCACGGGCGTTCGGATATCGTCAAAGCCGCCGAGCTGCCGGACACGGAGGCGGCCGAGGAGGCGGTCGCCGGCGATCCGGAGAAGCTCGCCCAGGATCTGGAAGCCCTGGGACCGACCTTCATCAAGCTCGGCCAGCTCCTCTCGACTCGCACGGACCTGCTGCCCCAGCCCTACCTGGACGCCCTCGCGCGGCTACAGGACCGCGTCGAGCCGTTCTCCTTCGCCGAAGTCGAGGAGATCGTCTCGACCGAGCTGGGGGTGCGGATCTCGAAGGCCTTCTCCGACTTCGACTCTACGCCCCTGGCGGCGGCGTCCCTGGGCCAGGTGCACCGGGCGAAGCTCCGCAACGGCCGGGAGGTCGCCGTCAAGGTGCAGAGGCCGGGCATCCGGCAGGTGATCCTGGAGGACCTCGATGCCTTCGAGCAGATCGCCACCATGATCGACAAGCACACCGAGGTCGGCCGGCGCTTCGCCTTCCAGGACATGCTGGAGGAATTCCGCAAGACCCTGCTGCGCGAGCTCGACTACCGGCGCGAGGCCACCAATCTGGTGACCCTCGCCAACAACCTGAGGAACTACCAGCGGCTGGTGATCCCGCGGCCGGTGGACGACTACACCACCTCGCGCGTGCTGACCATGGACTACATCCGGGGCACCAAGATCACCGACCTCTCACCGCTCGTCCGCATCGAGCTCGACAACCGCGGGCTGGCGGAAGACCTCTGCCGAGCCTACCTCGACCAGATCCTGGTGGACGGCTTCTTCCACGCCGATCCCCATCCCGGCAACCTCTTCGTCACCGACGACGGCCGGCTGGCCCTGCTCGACCTCGGCATGGTGGCGCGCGTCGATCCAAGGATCCAGGAGCAGCTCCTCAAGCTCCTGCTCGCCATCACCGACGGGCAGGGGCAGGAGGCGGCCCAGATCACCCTCCAGATCGGCACCGTCGTGGCCGAGCACGACGAAACCCGCTACCGGCGGCAGGTGGCGGACCTCGTGGGCACCTTCCAGGACGTCGCCGCCGAGCAGGTCCAGGTGGGCAAGGTCGTGATCGGCCTCACCCGGATCGCGGCCGAGAACGGCGTCCGGCCCGCCCCGGAGCTGACCATGATGGGCCGCGCCCTGCTGCACCTGGACGAGTCCGCCCGCTCGCTCGATCCGGAGCTCGATCCGAACCAGATCGTGCGGCGCTACAGCGACTCGATCATGCGCCGCCACATGCTCAAGAAGCTCTCGCCGGGCAACGTCTTCACCTCGGCGCTCGAGCTCCAGGAGTTCCTCCAGCAGCTCCCCGGCCGGATGAACGCCGTCCTCGACAACCTGGCGGGTAACAAGATCGAGTTCAAGGTGGACGCCTTCGACGAATCCCGCCTGATGGACAACCTGCAGAAGATCGCCAACCGCATCGCCCTCGGCCTGGTGCTGGCGGCGCTGATCGTGGGCGCGGCGCTGATGATGCAGGTGCAGACCTCGTTCCGGATCTTCGGCTACCCCGGTCTCGCCATGCTGCTGTTCCTCCTGGCCGCCGCCTGCGGCTTCGTCCTGGTCTTCAGCGTCCTGGTCAACGACGACTGGCGCGTCTGGCGCAACGCGTCGCGGCACCAGCCACCGCGGTGAGGGCGGGGCGGCGGACCTGATCAGCTCGGGCGCGACACCGGGAAATCGAAGCTGGGCTGGCCCGCGGGGCCGGTCATGAGCTGGAGCAGGACGCCCTCCAGCTCGCGCAGGCTCGGGGTCTCCATCAGCACCTGCCGCTCGGCGGGGGAGAGGGGGATGGCGTGGGCGATGGCGGTGACGATCTCCGTGCCCGCCATGTTCTCCATGATCGTCATGTCCATGTCGGAGTCGTTGGCCTCGATGCGCTGGCGCACCAGGTCGCGCAGGCGGGGGAACTCCAGCTCCGCCTCGACCTGGTCGGGATCGTCCGCGAACTCGCTGTAGTCGACCACCACCCGCCGATAGCCGCGGTCGCACGGCGCCTCGCCGACGATGCGGAAGCGGATCACGCCGCCGGCGAGCACCAGGTAGCGGTCCACCTCGGTCTCGTGGCATTCGCCGATGTAGCCGAGGCACCCCACGGAGTAGATCGGAGGCTGCCCCTGCTGGGAGAGGGCGGCGGGCGTCCCCTCCTCCAGAGGCTGGACGATGGCCACGTAGCCATCGCCCGCCACGGCGTCGTCCACGAGGTTGCGCTCGCCGGGCTCCTCGGCGGCGAAGGGCACGACGGTGCCCGGCAGCAGGAGCGGCTGCTCGAGGGGGACCAGAGGGAGGATGATCGGCAGCTCTTCGGGCTTCACAGGATTCCTATGATCCCAGACCGCGCGCCTCGCCGCAATGGCTCAGTTCGCCTGCTCCGGCGCCGAGGTATCGGGAGTCGTGGTGAGGAAGTTCAGCGCGAGGAGCTTGACCAGGGTCTCCAGCATCTCGCGGAACCCCCGGGATTCGAGCAGCGCCTGCCGCTCGGCCGGCGTGAAGGGGGTGGTCTGCGCCATGAAGCGGACGACCTGGCGGGGCGTCATCGTCTCCAGGATGCCGGCGGTGCCGAACCGGGTGCGGCCGAACTCGACGAGCTTGTCCTTGAAGGCCTCGAGGTTCCAGCCGGGGAGGTCCTCCTCGACGCGGTCGAGGTCGTGCGCGAATTCCTCATAGGCCACCGCGGCCCGGGAGAAGCCGTTGCCCTCCGGCGGGAGCTCCTCGCGCAGGCGGAACCGGATCACGCCGTCCAGGGTGACGTGGTGCCCCTCCGCGTCGCGGTCGAGAGACTGGATGCGCGCCAGGCAGCCGACCTCGAAGAAGCGGGAGCCGGCGTCGTCCTCCCGGCCCTGGACGAGCCCGACATAGCCGCTCTCGGCATCCGCGGCGTCGAGCAGCTCCCGGCTCTGCGCGTCGACGATTGTCAGCGGCAGAGTCGTCTCCGGCAGCAGGATGAAACCCTCGATCGGCATGAGATGGATCGTAGAGGGGAGGTCGGCGATCCGGGGATCGGAGTTCATGGATGTCGATGATATCAGCCCTGGAATCCGCGACGCCGGAGTGTCTAGGGCTGGAGGAGCCGGGCCATCCTGGCGGCGAACACCTCGAGATCCCCGAGGTCCTCCCGGATGGCATCGTACGATCGCCCGTGGTCGATCTCCAGGTAGAGGTGGACCAGGACGTTGCGGAATCCGATCCACTCTCGCAGCCGCTCGGAGAGAGCCTCATCGATCAGGCCTTCCGCTGCGAGCACCTCGATGGCGTTCCTGTAGCTCGCCGCCTGCCGGTATCCCTGGTCCGCGATTACATGGTGCGCGATATCGAGGACGCTTTCGCAGGCGAGGTGGAGGTACCGCTCGGCCAGATGGTGGAGCGCCGGCTCGCGGACGAACTCCTCGCGGGAGACCTCGCGGAAGGAACGCAGCTCAGCGAGGTAGCTTTCCAAGGCGCCTAAGCGACTCGACAGCTTTTCCTGATCGACCACTCGGCTCACCTCGCTCCCATCGGCGGATCTGAGCCTCACGGAACAGCCGCCGAGCCCATTCCCGGTCTCCATACTCTCGCATGGTCCGCACCCTCAGCTCCTTCCATGCCTCCGGGTCGCGGCAGAGGAGCACCCGCCCCGTCTCCATGATCCGCTGCCGGAGCACGTCACCGGCCTCGTCGAGGATGACCACGTCCACCCGACCGCCAGGCGCCAACTCCGCGAGGGCGGCGGCGACGCGCGCCTGGAGGTGCCGGCGGTCCCGGGAGTCGCGGCTCTCCGGCAGCACCGCCACGTCGAGATCGCTGTCCGGCCGAGGGTTGCCCCGAGCCCGCGAGCCGAAGACGACCAGGACGGAGATCCCCGGAACGCCTTCCACGGCTCGGAGAATGGCTTCGTCGAGGGTCGCCATGGAAAGTCATCCTAACATCGCCAGCCTGTCCTCTGGACGTAGCGCGGCTCGATCCGTAGAAGGAACAAGGAGCCGTGCGGAGGGGCCGCACGCTCCGGTTCCTTGAAAATCGAGGCATCTTCCGGCACGCTCCCGGTCCCGGCCGGTCAGAGCTTGATCCGCTCCGGTCAAACGGAGTCCCGCTCCGGCTAAATGGAGGCCAGTTCCGGTAATACGGAGTCCCGCTCCGGTAAAACGGAGCTCCGCGCCAGTTCAACGGAATCCCGTTCCGGTCAAACGGAGTCTCGTTCCGGTTAAATGGAGGCTCGCTCCGCGTAACGGAAAGCCCGTTCCGATAGAAAGTTGCTTCGTTCTGCGGAGCGGTTGACTCGTTTCGAGGAACGGAAGGCTCGCTCCGCGGAGCGGCAGGCTCGTTCCGAGGAGCGGTTGAACCGTTTCGAGGAACGGAAGGTCGTTCCGTGGAACGGGAGGTCCGTCAAGGTTCGCGAATCAGCCCGGGGCATCAATCTGAGCATCCCAGAAGAAAGAACCCGGCCGCGCGGCCGGGTTCTTCGAATTCAGAGAAAGCAGGGTAGACCTCACGCCTCCACTGGCACCTCTGCCTCCTTGAGGCTCTCGATCTCCACGGCGAGCTGGCCGGCCTTGATGTCCACCCGCACGACTGAGCCTTCGGTGACCTCGCCCGCCACCAGGGCGCGGGCGATCTTCGACTCCAGCTCGTGCTGCAGGAAGCGCTTGAGCGGCCGGGCGCCGTAGACCGGGTCGTAGCCCTGACGGGCCACGAACTCACGGGCGGGCTCGGTCATCTCCAGACGCACGCCGCGGTCGGTGAGCCGGCGCCGCAGATCCTCGGTCTGCAGGTCGACGATGCGCTCGATCTCCTCCAGCCGCAGAGGCCGGAAGAGCACGATGTCGTCCACCCGGTTGAGGAACTCGGGCCGGAAGTGCGAGCGCAGCTCGCGCATCACGGCCTCGCGCGCCCGCTCCGTGATCTCGCCCGCTGGCGTCACACCCTCCAGCAGGTGGGGCGAGCCGATGTTCGAGGTCATGATGATCACGGTGTTCTTGAAGTCCACCGTGTGACCCTGGGCGTCGGTCACCCGGCCGTCGTCGAGGATCTGGAGGAGCACATTGAAGACGTCGTTGTGCGCCTTCTCGATCTCGTCGAAGAGGATGACGGAGTAGGGCTTCCGCCGCACCGCTTCGGTGAGCTGGCCGCCCTCCTCGTAGCCGACGTAGCCCGGGGGGGCGCCGATCAGCCGCGAGACGTTGTGGCGCTCCATGTACTCGCTCATGTCGATGCGGATGATGTTCTCCTCGCTGTCGAAGAGCGTCTGGGCGAGGGTCTTCGCCAGCTCAGTCTTGCCGACGCCGGTTGGTCCCAGGAAGATGAAGGAGCCGATGGGCCGCCGCGGGTCCTTGATGCCGGCGCGGGCGCGGATGACCGCGTCGGCCACCAGCTTGACGGCCTCGTCCTGGCCCACCACGCGCTCGTGGAGGAGGTCCTCCATGCGCAGCAGCTTCTCGCGCTCGCCCTCGACCAGCCGGGTCACCGGGATGCCCGTCCAGCGGGAGACGATCTCGGCCACTTCCTCCTCGGTGACCTCCTCGCGCAGGAGCTGGCCGCCGGTCTTCTGCTGCTCGGCGAGCTGGGCCTCCCGTTCCTTGAGCTGAGCCTCGAGCTGGGGAAGTTTGCCGTAGCGCAGCTCGGCGCTCTTGTTGAGGTCGTACTGCCGCTCGGCGGCCTCGATCTCCTGGCGGACCTGCTCGATCTGCTCGCGCAGGGCGCGGACCTCCTCGATGGACTTCTTCTCGGCCTCCCACTGGGCCCGCATGGCGTCGGCCTGGGCCTTCAGGTCCGCCAGCTCGCGCCGGAGGTCCTCCAGCCGGTCCTGGCTCGCCTTGTCCTTCTCCTTCTTGAGGGCCGCCTCCTCGATCTCGAGCTGCATGACCCGGCGAGTCACTTCGTCCAGCTCCTGCGGCATCGAGTCGATCTCGGTGCGCAGCATGGCCGAGGCCTCGTCGATCAGGTCGATCGCCTTGTCGGGCAGGAAGCGGTCGGTGATGTAGCGGTTGGAGAGCACGGCCGCGCCGACCAGGGCGTTGTCCTGGATGCGCACGCCGTGGTGCACCTCGAAGCGCTCGCGCAGGCCGCGCAGGATCGAGACGGTGTCCTCGACGGTCGGCGGATCGACCATCACCGGCTGGAAGCGCCGCTCCAGGGCCGCGTCCTTCTCGATGTGCTTCCTGTACTCGTCGAGGGTGGTGGCGCCGATGCAGTGCAGCTCGCCGCGGGCCAGCATGGGCTTCAGGAGGTTGCCCGCGTCGGTCGAGCCCTCGGTACGGCCGGCGCCGACGATGTTGTGCAGCTCGTCGATGAAGAGCAGGATGCGGCCTTCGCTCTGCTTGACCTCGTTGAGCACGGCCTTCAAGCGCTCCTCGAACTCGCCGCGGTACTTGGCGCCGGCCAGCAGCGCGCCCATGTCGAGCGAGAAGATGGCGCGGTCCTTGAGCCACTCGGGCACGTCGCCGCGCACGATGCGCTGCGCGAGCCCCTCGACGATGGCGGTCTTGCCCACGCCCGGCTCGCCGATGAGCACCGGGTTGTTCTTGGTCTTCCTCGACAGGATGCGGATGACCCGGCGGATCTCGGCGTCGCGGCCGATGACCGGGTCGAGCTTGTTGCGCCGCGCCATGGCCACGAGGTCGGTGCCGTACTTCTCGAGCGCCTCGTAGGCCACTTCGGGCATAGCGCTGGTCACCCGCTGGTTGCCCCGCACGGCCGTCAGGACGGCGAGGAAAGCGCTGCGAGTGATGTTGAAGCTGGCCAGCATCCGGCCGAGCGGCGAGGAGGAGCCCTCGTCGATCATGGCGAGCAGCAGGTGCTCGACGGAGACGTACTCGTCCTTGAGCCGCTTGGCCTCGTCCTCGGCGCGCACCAGGATCTGCTGCAGCCGCTGGGTGAGATAGATCTTGCCCGCCTCGACGCCGGGTCCGGAGACCTTGGGCCGGCGGGAAAGCTCGCGCTCCACCTCGGCCTTGAGGGCCTCGACCGGCGCCTCCATGCGCGCCAGCAGGCGTGGGACGAGCCCTTCCGGCTGCTCGAGCAGGGCGAGGAGCAGGTGCTCGCCGTCCACCTCCTGGTGGCCATAGCGGAGCGCTTTGGTCTGGGCGCTCTGGAGCGCCTCTTGCGATTTCTGCGTCAGCTTATTGATATCCATGATGTTTGTTCCTTCCTCTCCATCGATTTCTCTGCGACGGTGAGCCCTCACTCCCCTAACCCCTCTCTCCCAAGGGGAGAGAGGGGAA
>DASWME010000160.1:0-3813 GCA_036399915.1 Thermoanaerobaculia bacterium | reverse complement strand
ATCCGGACCGCCCTCGGCTCGAGCCGGGCTACGCTGATCCGGCAATTCCTGACCGAAGGGCTCCTCCTCGCATTCCTCGGCGGAGTGCTGGGACTGCTGCTGGCGTTCTGGACCACCCGGGCGCTGGTGGCCGCCCATCTGGAGAATTTCCCTCGCTTGGATCAGGTCCGGGTCGATGGCGGAGTCGTCCTCTTCGCGCTTGGATTGATGTTGGCGACGGGGGGCATCTTCGGCTTGCTGCCCGCCCTCCAGAGCATGGGACAGAAAGGCCTGCGCGATCCTCTCCAGGACGGCGGCAAGACTTCGGCAGCGACTACAGGCGGCCAGCGGACCCGGAGCGCTCTGGTCGTGGCCGAGATTGCCATCGCTCTCGTCGTACTGGTTGGCGCCGGATTGATGATCAAGAGTTTCCGCCGGTTGCTGGAGGTGGACCCCGGCTTCCGCACCCAAAACCTGCTGACCGCCCGCTTCACCCTGAGAGGCCTGAAGTACCAGGGGCCCCGGGCGGTCGAGTTCCAAAGGCAGCTCCTGGAACAGATTGCGGCTCTACCCGGAGTCGAGAGCGCCGCCCTCGCCTCCGAGCTGCCTATGGGCATGGGCCAGCATCTCGCGGGGGACATCATTGTGGAAGGCAGGGTCCTCGGCCCGACCGAGCCTCCCCCGGTTACGAGCTGGCGCATGGTGAGCCCCGACTACTTCAGGACGATGGGGATCCCGCTGCTGGCAGGCCGCTCCTTTTCCACCGCCGATCATGCAAGGGCCCCCAGGGTGGTCATCCTGGACGAAGACCTCGCACGCCGCCTGTGGCCGGACGGGAGTCCGCTCGGCAAGCGCCTGAAGCTGAATACGCCCATCCCCCAGCAGGCCGAGTGGCGCACTGTGGTCGGAGTGGCAGGCCACGTCCGGCAGCATGGGCTGGCGCAGGCGGGCGGCGACCAGCTTTATCTACCCACGGAGCAGTATTCAGCGCGGTTGCTGACCCTGGTCGTGCGCCCCGCTGCCGATGCGGGGAACCTCGCCTCCGCGGTGCGTGACACGATTCGGGCGATGGACCGGGACCTCCCGGTCGAGGTCCAGACGATCGAGGAGGTGATCGAGGCATCGCTCACGCAGCGGCGCTTCAATACTTTCCTCTTTCTTACCTTTGGAGGGATCGCGCTCGCGTTGACGGTGATCGGCATCTATGGAGTGATGGCCTACTCGGTCGCCCAGCGCACGCGGGACATGGGAGTCCGCATGGCCCTTGGCGCGCAGCAGCAAGACGTGCTGCGCCTGATCGTCGGTCAGGGCGCCAGGCTCGCTCTGCTTGGGCTCCTCCTCGGCCTCGCGGCCGCCTGGGGACTGTCCCGGCTGATGGCGAGCCTGCTTTATGGTGTGGAGGCCACGGACGCCGTCACGTTCATCGGCGTCGCGCTGCTGCTCGGTACGCTGGCTCTGGCCGCGAGCTACTTTCCGGCCCGCCGCGCCGCGAAGGTGGATCCCGTCGTGGCTCTCCGCTATGAGTAGCCGTTTCACGAAGCTATCGCGGTGACCGGATGACCAGAGAGAACATCGAGACCATCTACAGGTTGTCGCCCGTCCAGCAGGGAATGCTGTTTCACACCCTCTATGCACAGCAGGAGGGGATCTACTTCGAACAGTTCAGCCTCAGATTCGGCCCCGGGTTTGATCCCTCCCTCTTCGAACGCCTCTTGCAGGAGCTCCTGGACTGCAACCCGGTGCTGCGTACCGCCTTCGCCTGGGAGGGATTGGAGGAGCCCGTCCAGATCGTCCACCGGCGGGTGAAGCTGCCGTTCGAGGTGCTGGACTGGCGCGATGTTCCAGAGGAAGAGAAAGAGGCCAGGCTGCAGGCCTTCACCGCCGAAGATCGGCGCCGCGGCTTCGAGCTGCTGAGGCCGCCGCTGATACGCCTCACCGCCATCCGCTTGCGGGACGATTCGTGGTGCGTCGTCTGGAGCCATCACCACCTGATCATCGACGGCTGGTCTGCCGGCCTTCTCATCCAGGAAACCAACTCTCTGTACGCTGCGGCGGTGGCCGGGAGGCCGCTTCAGGTCCAGAAGCGGCGACCATTCCGGGACTTTATCGTGTGGCTTCGCGCTCAGGACCTCTCCCAATCGGAGGAGTACTGGCGTCGTGTTCTCAGAGGCTTCACCACTCCGACACCGCTGGGCGTCGACCAGCCTGCCGTGCCGGGCCGGCGGCAGGATCTCGGCCGCGAGAGCGAGGCGGCGCTGATTCCGGAGCTGGAGAGCGAAGGCCTGAAGGCTTGGGCGCGGAAGAACCGCCTCACTCTCAGCACGGTCCTGCGAGGGGCCTGGGCCCTGGTGTTGTCCCGCTACAGCGGCGAGGACGATCTCGTCTTCGGCCTGACGGTCTCCGGCCGTCCTTCCTCGATCCCGGGGGTGGAGGCGATGCTGGGCTGCTTCATCAACACCCTGCCGGTGCGCGTCCGGGTGCCGGGCGGGGAGCGCGTGGAGCCCTGGCTGCAGGGTCTTCAGGCGGACCAGGAGGAGCTGCGGCGCTACGAGCACAGCCCCCTGGTGGATGTCCTGGGCTGGTCCGAGATCCCTCGTCCGACGCCGCTCTTCGAGAGCATCTTCGTCTTCGAGGGGTTCATGGACACGCCCCACAAAGGGGTGTTTCAGCGGACCAATTATCCCCTGGCGCTGATCGTCGGGCCCGACCGGGAGATCGTACTGCGGGTGGACTATGAGCGCGAGCGCTTCGAGCCCGCTACCATCGGCCGCCTGCTGGGACATCTCCAGGCTGCGCTGGCGGCCTTCATGGAGGTTCCCGAGCGGCGGCTCCAGGAGATCGAGATCCTCGCCGAGGCTGAGCGGTTGGAGCTCGACGCATGGAACCGCACGCATGTCGCCTATCCCCTGGGCTCCGGTCTGCTCCACGAGCTGATTGCCCGTCAGGTGGAGCGGACGCCCGACGCCGTGGCCGTGACCTTCGAGGGCGATTCCGTTACTTACCGGGAACTGGACGAGCGGGCCGGCCGACTGGCCGGGCACCTGCGCCGCTTGGGCGTGAGCCCGGAGGTCCGGGTCGGGATCTGCGCCGAGCGTTCCTGCGAACTGGTCGTGGGACTCCTGGGCATCCTCCAGGCCGGCGGCGCCTACGTCCCCCTGGATCCCTCCTATCCGGCGGATCGGCTGGCTTACATGCTCGCCGACTCGGCGGTGCCGGTGCTGCTCACCCAACGCCGGTTCCTGGACGTCTTGCCAGATCACGAGGCCCGGGTGGTCTGTCTGGACGAGCCGCTTGCGCCCCTGACGGACACCGGCGCCTTCATGGCGGAGCCGGGCGAGGTGCGACCCGACAACTTGGCCTACGTGATCTACACCTCCGGCTCCACGGGCCGTCCCAAAGGGGCGATGAACTCGCACCGGGGCATCGTCAACCGCCTGCTCTGGATGCAGGAGACTTACAGTCTGACCGCCGAGGACCGGGTGCTCCAGAAGACTCCGTTCAGCTTCGACGTGTCGGTCTGGGAGTTCTTCTGGCCGTTGATAACGGGCGCACAGTTAGTAGTCGCCAAGCCGGGCGGGCATCAGGATGCTGCGTACCTTGTGGAGTTAATCAAAGAGACGGGCATCACGACGCTGCACTTCGTGCCGTCGATGCTCGGAGTGTTTCTCGCAGAGGGTGGAGTGTCTGAATGTCGAAGCATCCGGCAGGTGATGGCGAGCGGAGAGGCGCTGACGGCGGAGTTGGTGCGCAGATGTTACGAGCGGATGGCGTGGGTGCGGCTGCATAACTTGTACGGGCCGACGGAAGCGGCGGTGGACGTGACGGCGTGGGAAT
>DASWME010000159.1:0-5110 GCA_036399915.1 Thermoanaerobaculia bacterium | reverse complement strand
CGCAGGACCGCGCCAACGAGGTCGAGGGGTTCCGCGACACCTTCCAGCGGCTCGTCGAGGTCGAGGAGCGGTTCAAGGCCTACAGCCAGGCGGACCTGGCGGCGGACCTGCGGAGCGCCCTGGAGCAGCGGCTGGCCGCGCGCGTGCCCGCCGCCACCCTGGAGGGATCGCCGGCCGCCTTCCGCGCGGCCGCCGCCGCGGCGCGCAAGTCCGAACCGGCGGCGCCCACCCCGCGCGAGCCGCGGGCGGGTAAGCCCGCGCCGGTGACGGCCGGCCCGCCGGTCCAGCCGGCTCCGGCAGGCGCGCCGCAGATCCAGATCGGCCCGGCCGGCGCCCGGCCGCTCGCCGCGGCCGAGCTGGAGAAGCTGGACCAGGCCCGCAAGCTCCTCGCCGAGCCGCGCCCGGCCCGGGACCTGAAAGAGGCGTTCCAGCTCGCCCGCGAGGTGGCCGATGCCCATCCGGAGCTGAAGGAAGCCCAGCACCTGGCCGCCGAGGGGGCCTACCGCATCTCCCGCTGGAACGACGCCGCCGCCTACTTCCGCCGCGGCGGCGATCCCGGCGAGGGCGAGCCCGAGCGGCTCTTCTACATGGCCGTCTGCCTCTACGAGCTGGGGGACGGGAGCGCCGCCGCCGCCGCCCTCAAGCGCTCGCTGCCGAACCTGAAGCGGACCGCCTACGTGGACACCTATACGAAAAAGATCCTGGGGCAGTAGATAGGGTAGAATCGGAGGAAAGCCACGATGCGAGAGATCGAGATGAGAGCGCGCACCCTCTTCGCCGCCGGGCTGCTCTTCGCCTGCGCGGCCGCCGCCCACGGGCAGACCGTCGCGGCCGACAAGCCTGCCTGCCTGCCAATGCAAGACAACGGTCTCGTGCGGGCGACCGCCAACGCCGCGGGCCCCGGGCAGGCCCTCCGCCTGTACTTCCGCTGGAAGGACCACGAGGACTTCTACTGGGTCGCCATGGAGCCCGAGGCGAACGGCCGCTTCTGGGCGACCCCACCCAAGCCGGAGAAGCGCAACGAGCAGGTGGAGTACTACGCCGCCCTGGTCGATCCCGCCGGCCAGGTGCTGGCCCGCTCCGCGACGCAGACCGTGAAGGTCACCGGCGATTGCCGGGTGCAGCTCGGCCCACGGGAGCGCGGCGTCGCCGAGAACCTCACCATCGGCGAGACCTCGCCCAAGCAGCAGGGCAAGAAGGTGATGGCCTTCCTCTGCGACGGCATCGTGACCCGCGTCAACTCCCAGGGCGTGCGCCGCGCCGACGAGGTGTGCCGCGCCTGCGTCATCGCCTGGTGGCCCAAGGCCGCGCTGGCCGCGCCCGCCATCGTCGGCATCGGCGTCATCACCGAGCACGATCCGCCGGAGCCGTCCCCCTCGCGGCCCTGAACCGGTACTGTCCCGCTTGCCTCCCCGCTCTGCACCCTTGACAGCGAATGCATGCCGCCGCAGGCGGGGTTGGCTCCATTCTTGAATCGGCAGCGCCCGTCGGCTCCGAAGCTCCGCCTCCGAACCCCCGACCGCACCTCACGAGGAACCTGATGACGAACGTCTCCGTCTTTCCCGTCCCCGCGCCCGAGCGCGACCGTCCCGGCGACGGCGCCGCGAGCCACCTGATCGAGCCCCACGGCGGCGAGCTGGTCGACCTCCTGGTCGACCCCGACCGCGCCGCGGAGTTGAAGGCCGCCTCCCGCGACTGGCCCTCCTGGGACCTCACCCCGCGCCAGTTCTGCGACCTCGAGCTGCTCTTGAACGGCGGCTTCTCCCCGCTGCGGGGCTTCATGAAGAGGGCCGACCACGACTCCGTCTGCGCCCGCCTGCGGCTCGCCGACGGCACGCTGTGGCCGATCCCGATCCTGCTCGACGTCACGCCCCAGGTGGCCGACAAGCTGCGCGTCGGCGGCGCGCTGGCGCTGCGCGACCCCGAGGGGGTGATGCTCGCCGTCCTGCACGTCGAGGAGGTCTGGGAGCCCGACCGCCAGGCGGACGCCCAGGCGGTCTATGGCACCACCAACCCCGACCATCCCGGCGTGGCCCACCTCCTCCACAAGAGCAATGGCGTGGCCGTGGGCGGCCGGGTCGAGGGGGTGCAACTGCCCATCCACTACGACTTCCGCTCGCTGCGCCTGACGCCGGCCGAGCTGCGGGCCGAGTTCGCCCGCGAGGGCTGGCGCCGCGTGGTGGCGTTCCAGACCCGCAACCCCATGCACCGCGCCCACTGCGAGCTGACCCTGCGGGCCGCCAAGGAGGCGCGGGCCAACCTGCTGATCCACCCCACGGTGGGCATGACCAAGCCGGGCGACATCGACCACTACACCCGCGTGCGGTGCTACCAGGCGGTGCTGCCGCGCCTGCCGCAGCACACGGTGAAGCTCTCCCTGCTGCCGCTCGCCATGCGCATGGCAGGTCCCCGCGAGGCCATGCTCCACGCCCTCATCCGCAAGAACTACGGCTGCACCCACTTCATCGTCGGCCGCGACCACGCCAGCCCGGGGGCGGACCGCCAGGGGCGTCCGTTCTACGGCCCCTACGACGCCCAGGAGCTGCTGCGCGCGCACCAGGAGGAGCTGGGCGTCGAGATGGTGCCCTTCAAGATGGTCTCCTACGTCGAGGAGTTGGACACCTACCTGCCCCAGGACGAGATCCCGCCCGGCTCGCGCACCCTGGACATCTCCGGCACCGAGCTGCGCCGCCGCCTCCAGGAGGGGCGCGAGCTGCCGGCCTGGTTCACCTTCCCCGAGGTGGCCGAGGAGCTGCGGCGCACCCATCCGCCGCGCCACCAGCAGGGGTTCACGGTCTTCCTGACCGGCCTCTCGGGCGCCGGCAAGTCCACCATCGCCTCGGCGCTGCTCGTCAAGTTCATGGAGACCGGCGGCCGGCCGGTCACCCTGCTCGACGGCGACATCGTGCGCAAGCACCTCTCCTCGGAGCTGACCTTCTCCAAGGAGCACCGCGACGTCAACATCCGGCGCATCGGCTTCGTGGCGTCCGAGATCACCAAGAACGGCGGCATCGCCATCTGCGCCCCCATCGCGCCGTACGACAGCGTGCGCAAGGAGGTGCGGGAGATGATCCAGCCGGGCGGCGGCTTCGTGCTGGTCTTCGTCGCCACCCCGATCGAGGTCTGCGAGGAGCGCGACCGCAAGGGGCTCTACGCCAAGGCCCGCGCCGGCCTCATCAAGGAGTTCACCGGCATCTCCGACCCCTACGAGACCCCCGCCGACGCCGACCTGGTGATCGACACCACCAGGCTCTCCCCCGAGGAGGCGGCGCAGGAGATCCTGCTCTACCTCGAGAAGGAGGGCTACGTCGCCGGCGCGATGGAGGTGCGGTGAGGGCAATTTTCCGAACCGCACCGCCTTCGCCCGGCGATGAATCGCCGGGCTATGAACAGCGCCCCCTGAAGGGGACTTCGAGCCGGGTTCACCCGGCGCCGTTCTTAGCCCGGGTATTCATGCCCGGGCGGGAGGCGGTTCCGAGCGGAGCTCACCGGTGAGCGTCCCTACCTACGCCGCCGACCTCGCGCGCATCGGCGAGGCGCTGGAGCGGGCGAGAGCCGCGCTCCAGCGCTTCACCCCTGGCGAGATCGAGGCCCGGCACAAGGTGGGCGACGATCCCGTCACCGAGGCCGACACCACGGTGGACGCGCTGCTGCGCGAGATCCTGCCGCGGGACGGCGAAGGCTGGCTCTCCGAGGAGACGCGGGACGACCTCTCCCGCCTGGAGCGCCGGCGCGTCTGGGTGGTCGACCCCCTCGACGGCACCCGCGAGTTCGTGACCGGCATCCCCGAGTGGTGCGTCTCGGTCGGCCTGGTGGTGGACGGCGAGCCGGTCGCCGGCGGCATCCTGAACCCGGCGACCGGCGAGACGATTGTGGGCGCGAAGGGGGCCGGCGTGAGCCTGAACGGCCGGCCGGTCCGGGTCCGCGACCGCCGGACGCTCGCCGGAGCCACGGTGGTGGCGAGCCGCAGCGAGGTCAAGCGCGGCGAGTGGCAGGGCTACCGGGAGGACCTCTTCGCGATCCGCCCCACCGGCTCCGTGGCCTACAAGCTCGGCCTGGTCGCCGCCGGCCTCGTGGACGCCACCTGGACGCTCACCCCCAAGCACGAGTGGGATGTGGCGGCCGGCGTCGCCCTGGTCCTCGCCGCCGGCGGCGCCATCGTCGCCGGCTCCCCCGAGGAGTTCCGCTTCAACCGCGCGAAGCCGAAGCTCACCCGGCTGATCGCGGCCCATCCCGCCCTCATCCCCGAGATCAAAGCCGAGATCGCGCGGCGGGGGTGAGGCCCCGCCTGCCTCGCTCCCTTGCGCGCCCCGCCGTTCCCTGCGACAATGCCGCCGTTTCTTACGGACATGTCGAAGCGGAGCGGCGGTGGCGGAGCACGGTAACGCCTACAAGCGGTTTTTCTCCCATCCCGAGATGGTCGCGGACCTGCTCCGCGGTTTCGTCCGCGAGGAGTGGGTCCAGGATCTCGACTTCTCCACGCTGGCGCGCGTCTCCGGGAGCTTCGTCACCCCGGAGTGGAGCAGCCGCGAGAGCGATGTCGTCTGGCGGGTCCGCTGGGGATCGGACCGCTGGCTCTACGTTTACCTGCTGATCGAATTCCAGTCCACCCTCGATCCCTTCATGGCGCTGCGCCTGATGGTCTATCTGGGCCTGCTCTATCAGGACCTTGTCAAACACCGGCAGCTCACCGCTGCGGGCAAGCTGCCGCCGGTGATGCCGATTGTTCTCTATAATGGATACGCGCCTTGGGGGGCAGCCCGGGACGTGACCGAGCTGATCGAGCAGGTCCCGGGTGGTCTGGAGCATTACCGGCCGCAGTTCCGGTACTGTCTTCTGGACGAGATGCGAATGGCCGACTCGGAGTTGGAGTCGCTGCGGAACCTGGCAGCGGCGCTGTTCCGGCTGGAGAAGGGCCAGGGTCCGGAAGACATCGATCGGGTCGTGACGGCCCTGATCGAGTGGCTGCGGGAGCCGGATCAGGCCGAGCTGAGGCGGTCGTTCACCTGTTGGATTCTCAAGGTCCTGATTCCTGGCCGGGTGCCTGGAGCAATCATCCCCCGGTTGGCTGATCTTCAGGAGGTGAGGTCGATGCTTGCCGAACGCGCTT
>DASWME010000158.1:0-27134 GCA_036399915.1 Thermoanaerobaculia bacterium | reverse complement strand
TTGATCTCGCTGCCGGAGTACTTGCCCATGAGGATCCGGTCGCCCTCCTTGACGTCCATGGGCGAGCGCTTGCCCTCATCCGTGAGCTTGCCCGGGCCGACGGCGATGACCTCGGCCTCCTGCGGCTTCTCCTTGGCGGTGTCCGGAATGATGATCCCACCCCGGACCTGCTCCTCCTGCTCGATTCGCTTCACCAGAACCCGGTCATGCAGCGGACGGATATTCACAGCTTCCACCTCCTTCAACGTTGATTCGGGGATTGACGTCACCGCCGGGCTGTTAGCACTCACCAGAGGTGACTGCTAACAGTGTAGGGCTCGCTGAGGGGCGTGTCAAGGGGTGGCTCTTCCTCCCTCTGAAGACACAACATGTTGATCCTGCCCAATCAACGCGCATCGCGGTGCCCATCAGGTGCGCGGCTCCGCATGCCAGTAGCGCATAGAAGCGCCTCTCTCCTCTTGATTCCACTTGAACACGGCAGCCGGGCCAGAAATGTGCCCAATCCCTCTTGACAACCTGAGATTTGCTTATAGCCTTTAACGCATATAGAGCACCGCTTACGGTAAAAGTTTTCGCCGGTGGACCGACCCTCCAGGGCCGATCCGCCACCCTGCCGGTCCGGGTGAGTCCGCCTCTCTGTCCGCTGGGGGATCGATCAACCGCGTGGGTGGCCGTGCGGCGGACCGGGAGTTGCCATGTTCACGGAGGGTTTGCGTCGTAGCATTCTTGTCCTTTTAACCCTGATCGCCTGCGCCGCAGGCCCCTTCGCAGCCAGGGCCGCGGCCGCGCCCGTCCCCGTACCTTCCCAACTCCTCCTGACCGTCCGTGAGACCGCGGGGGTCGCCCGCAGCGGCGAGGTCGTCCGCTCGGGGGTCCCGGTCCCGCGCAGCCTGAACCTCCTCGGCACCGGCGGCCTTGCCGTGGTCGACGCCTCCGGCGCGGCGGTGCCCGCCGAGTTCGAGGTCACGGCGCGCTGGAACGCCGGCAAGGGCGATCCGGCCGCGCCCATCCAGTGGCTGTTGGTCTCCTTCCCGGCGACGGTGGGCGCCAACCAGGCGGCCACCTACCGGGTGGTCACCAACGGCTCGGTGGCGAACCCGGCGCCGGCCCGGCCGGTTGTGGTGAGCCGCAGCGGCAACGCGGTGACGGTCGATACCGGCGCCGCCATCTTCCGCCTGGGCGCCGGCTCCGGCGCGCTGTTCGACGAGGTGGTGCTCGACAACGGCAAGCGCCTGATCGGCGGCAGCAGCCTGTCGATCCGCACGGGCGGCGCCGAGTACGGGCACTCGACGACCCGCCGGGTGCGGATCGAGCACCAGGGTCCGCTCACCGCCATCGTGGTGGTCCAGGGAGCCTATGACGCGCCGCCCGTCGGCGAGGGCCAGGTGAGCACGCGGCGGCGCTACGTCTTCACCGCCGGCTCCTCGACCGCCATCGTCCGCCACGTCGCCAACTGGGAGGGGAATCTCGGCTGCGCCGGTTGCGTCGACACCCCGTCCGGCGCGCCCAACGGCGTGCTGATCGAGCGGCTGCGGGACGACCTCGCCGTCGAGCTGGGCGGCACGCCCAGCGTCACCGCCGCCGGCAGCTTCGGCGCGCCGGCGGTCACCGGCGCGGTCGGCGCCGCCCAGGGCGCCTGGGTGCGCCAGCAGCTCCGTCCGCAGCGCACCGCGCCGCTCCAGTTCGACGTCAGCGTGGCGGGCGCGACCGCCGCGGGCGCCAAGGCCGACGGTGCGCTGCTCGCGGCGAGCGGCCCGGCCGGCACGGTCGCCATCGCCCTGAGCCACATGCACCGTTACGAGCCGCAGGCCCTCCGGCTCCTGCCGGGCGGTCGCCTGGCCGTCGACGTGGTGGACGACAAGGTCTGGCTCGCGCACCACCAGGGGCTGTTCGCGACGCTGGCGGTGACCGCCACTGCGGGCGCCCCCTCGCGCGCGGAGCTCAACCGGACCACCTGGGCGCCGCTCAACCGGCCGCTGCACGCCTGGGCGCAGCCGGAGTGGTTCGCCGCTTCGCAGGCCGTGGCCGACTTCCCCACCGGGCCGTTGCCCGCTGAGTTCGCCGCCTACGACACGCTGGTCTCCTCCGTGCTCTCCCGTACCGTGCAGAAGATCGACGAGATCAACCTCAACGGCCTGATGACCTTCGGCGTCTATCCGCGCTACTGGGGCCTCGACTGGGCCGGCGAGGTCGACTGCGGCGCCGACGGGTCGGGCGATCCGACCCCTGGGCAAGCCTGGGACAACCTCTTCTGGTGCGGCGCCTGGACCGACTACCACCACACAGTCGCCGCGGCCCCCTACTGGGCGATGCGCACCGGCGACGTGGAGTGGCTCGACGAGCTGGCCTTTCCCGGCGCGCTGCGCACGCTCCATACCCAGATCATGCAGTGCAGCCCCACGGAGGGCTGGTTCTACTGCGGCCAGGCGCCCGCCGGCTACGGCGCCTACCGCACCGACTTCAACAGCTCCCACGCCTACTTCGACAACCTCTATCTCTACTATTGGCTGACCGGCGACGCCACGGTGGTCGACATCCTCCAGCGGGGCGCGGACAACATGCGCCGCTGGATGTGCGCCACGCGTGGGCCCACGCCGGTGCTCGAGCCGAGCGGTCCCGGGGGTCCGGCCTGTACCGCCACCACCCCGGTCAACATCAACGCCACGATGACCGGCCGCGTCGGCCAGCAATGGCTGAACGCCTTCCGCTTCATCGGCCTGGCCAGCGAGGACTCGAGCTTCCTCGAGGACTACCGCTCCGGCTTCGCTCGCGCCTTCACCCAGCAGTACGCCGCGCTGACGCGCAACGGCGTCCGCTACGGCTTCTGGGGCGGGCCGAGCCTGGTGGCGGTCCCGGGCACCTACTCGACCGACCCGACCTTCCTGATCGCGTTCTACGACACCGACCTCCTCTACCGGCTGCAGCAGGACACGCAGGACGCGTCCATCGGCGTGCCCGCGCTGCGGCCCAGCGAGGTGATCGCCGCGCTGGCCCGCACGATGAAGGATCTCGTCTCCACCGCCTACGGCGACGGCACCGTGGGCGGCAGGTGGCCGGTCTCGCTCTCCTACACCTGGTCGGGGACCCGCATCGACGGGGTGCTCACCTCGGTCGCCGGCCAGGAGCGCGACATGTTCGAGAACGAGAAGGCCGGCCTGGGGGTGCTGTTCGTGCGGGCCGGCCAGCAGCAGGGGGACGCCGCGCTGGTGGAGTACGGCCGGCAGATGACCCTGTTCTCGATCAACTACGGCCTCCGCGACGCGGCGCCGCTCGGCAAGCTGAACGGGCAGAACCTGACGCGCCTCCACGGCGCGGTCGCGAGCCTGGCCCGGGACGCCGGCTCGCCCCCCCCGCCGCCGCCGCCGCCGCCACCGTCGGGCCCCACGGCCCCCAGCGCCCCGGGCGCTCTTATCGCCCAGGCCGTCTCCACCTCCGAGATCGACCTCTCCTGGCAGGACAACTCCACCAGCGAGGACGCCTTCCGCGTCGAGCAGCTCGTGGGCGGCGCCTTCCAGGAGATCCGGACGGTGGGCGCCGGCGTCACCTCGACCCGCATCGGCGGCCTTATCCCCGCGACGCTCTATACCTTCCGGGTGCGGGCCAGCAGCGCCGCGGGCTTCTCGGCCTACAGCAACACGGCGAGCGCCACCACCCTGGCTCTGCCAGCGCCTCCTCCCCCGCCACCGCCTCCGCCACCGCCGCCGACGGCCTCGACGGCCCCGGCCGTGCCGAGCGCGCTGACGGCCCAGGCGGTGTCGGAGTCCGAGATCGCGCTCGCCTGGCAGGACAGCTCGAACAACGAGTCCCTGTTCCACATCGAGCAACTGGTCAACGGCGTGTTCCAGGAGATCCAGAGCCTGCTTGCCGGCACGACCGCCTTCCGCGTCACCGGCCTCTCGGCGGCGACGACCTACAGCTTCCGGGTGCGGGCCAGCAACTCCGCCGGCTACTCGGCCTACAGCAACACGGCGAGCGCCACCACGCTGGCGCCTCCCCCGCCGCCGCCGCCTCCCCCACCGCCGGCGACCACGCCCCCGGCAGCGCCGTCGAAGCTGTCCGGCCAGGCGGTCTCGGCTACCGAGGTCCAGCTCACCTGGACCGACAACTCGAGCGACGAGGCCCTGTTCAACATCGAAAAGAGGGTCGGCAACTCCTACCAGCTCGTCACCACCGTGGCGGCCGGCGTGACCTCGGCCCACATCGTGGACCTGTCCCCCTCGACCTCCTACACGTTCCGCGTGCGGGCGGGCAACGCGGCCGGCTTCTCCTCGTACAGCAACGCCGCGAAGGTCAAGACCCTGACCTCCGCCTCCCCTCTGGCGGCGCCCACCATCACCTCGATCCAATGGCTGGGCAGCGGCACCGCCCAGGTCAACTGGCGGGACAACTCCCGCAAGGAGACGGGATTCCAGGTCGAGAGGATGATCAACGGCGCCTTCCGCCCGGTGATGGCGGTAGGGAGAGACGTCACCTCCACCAGGGTCACCGGCCTGCGGCCCCGGGCTTCGTACGTCTTCCGGGTCAAGGCGACCGACGCCTCCGGCCGGGTGGCCTACAGCCGTCCGGCCAGCGTCAACACCTTCTGACCCGCCTTCGGGAGGGATCTTGAGCGGCCGGCTCCGTCCGGCCGCTCTTTTTTCGGCACGCATCTCGCACGGGACGGAGGTCGATGCCCCGGCTCCGCGCCCTCCCTCTCCTCGCGCTCGCGCTGGCCTGCGCCCCGGCGGCGCCGGAGGACCGGCCCGCGGAGAGGGATTCGGACCGGACCTACGTCGACTACGTGAGCCGCGCGCCCGAGTTCCGCCCCGTCCGGCAGGTCCCGGCCAGCCGCTGGAACACCTGGCTCTACATGCCCTGGCGCTACCGCTGGACGATCGGCACCGGCGAGGAGGGCGGACGGTTCTGCCGCGACTACGGGATCAACGGCGGCGTGAGCGACCACGGCCAGGGTCCCCTCCCCTGGCTCGAGCGCTGGGGCCTGCGCTTCTACAACGACCACACCGCCGGCAAGGGCGCCCTCTGGCTCGAGCCGGGCGGCCTGGACGCGAAACTGCGGGACCCGCGGGCCCTCCGTCCCCGGCCCCTCGGCCCGGCCCTCCTCGCGGAGTTGGAAGCCACCATTGCAGACCGCATCCAGGCGCTCCGCAAGAGCCCTCTGCGGGTGGCCTACGCCCTGGACGACGAGACCTCCTGGGGCTCCTTCACGCGGCCGGCCGTCTGGCGGCTCGCCGAGGACGACGCGGCCTACCAGCGCTGGCTCGACCAGTATTACGGCGGCTCCGCCCCACGGGCCCGCTGGGTCTCGCCGGACGCCGCCTTCGCGGAGCTCGGCAAGCCCCTGCGGGAGATCGACCTCTCGCCGCTGCTCGACCGGATGACGTACAACGATTCCGTCTGGACCAACTTCCTTGGCGCGCTGGTGGAGCGCTGCAACCGGGAGGACCCGGAGACCCCCTGTGGCGTCGTGGGCGCCCAGGCGCCCAGCCTCTGGGGCGGCTACGACTACGCCAAGCTGGCGAAGAAGGTCCAGTTCGTCGAGGCCTACGACCTCGGATCGGCCCAGGAGATCCTCCGCTCCTTCGACCGCGGCAACGTCCTGCCGCGGGTGACCACCCACTTCCATGACGACCGGCGGGGGGTGGGCAACGACGTCTGGCTCGCCTGGCACCACTTCGCCCACGGCAGCCGCGGCATGATCGGCTGGGTCGACGAGAGCTGGTTCGCGGACGGCCGCCCCCGCCCCTGGCTCGGCCGGTTCCGGCAGACCCTCCGCGAGCTGGGGGGGGTGCAGGGCCCCAAGATGGCCGGCGCGCGGCCGCTCCACGACGGGATCGCCCTCTACTACTCCCATCCGTCCGTCCAGGTCTCCTGGGTGCTCGACGCCGAGGCCCACGGCAAGACCTGGCCGAACCGCAACGACGACCAACGGCTCGGCACCTCGTACCTGGTGCGCAAGGCTTGGGAGCTGCTGCTCGCCGACGCCGGCCTGCGATACGACTTCCTGCCCTATGACGAGGTCGCCCTCCACGGCGTGCCGGGCGAGTACAAGGTGCTCGTCCTGCCCGCCTGCTATGCCCTGTCGGACGCCGAGGCGCGGCGGATCGCCGGCTTCGCCCAGGCGGGAGGCACGGTGATCGCCGACTTCGCCTGCGGGCTCTTCGACCCCCATGGGCACGGACGGCGGCGCGGCGCCCTGGACGGCCTCTTCGGCGTCGAGCACGGCGGCGGCCTGACCCGCGCCGGGCTCTTCTCCGGCCGCCTTTGGGTGGAGACGGACCAGGACGCCGGCTACGGCTACCGGCGCTACCGCGAGCTGTTCGAGACCCTCCGCCCGCGCCTCCACCGGGGCTACGCCGTGGCGGAGCGGGACCTCCCCGTGGAGAGCGGCCGCCCGGCCGGGAAGGGCCGGGCGGTCTACCTCAACCTGTCGCCGCAGCGCTACCTCATGGACCGGCAGGAGGGGACGGCGGACGGCGAGCGGCGCCGCCCCTTCCTGGATCCAGTCCTTCAGGCCGGCGCCGTTCCCTGGATCGAGGCGAGCAGCCCGGGCAGGCGGATTCCCTTAGAGGTTACCTATTGGTCGAAAGGGGGCCGCACCCTGGTCTTCGTGCTGCAAAACGTTCCCATCTCTGGCGGCTCCCAGGGGGGCGGCGGGGCCGAGGGGCTGGCCGAGGGCCGGCTCCCCGTCGAGGTGCGCCTCGCCGCTCCCGTCTCCGGGGCGGTCGACGAGCGCACCGGCCGCAAGCTCGCCGACGGCGACCGGTTCTCCTTCGAGATCGAGGCGACGGAGGCGGTCTTCTTCAGCTTCGCCGGTCCCCCGCCCCGTGGCACGCCTTCTCTAGACCCCCGCCGGACGAAAGAGCTGTATCCTTGAGCTGGATTTCTCCGGCGGGATCGGGATTCTCACAATCGGGGGGAGCTGCGTTCGATGGCAAAGGTCGTCTACATCATGGGTCACGGCTTCTCCGGCTCGACCCTGCTGACCTTTCTGCTCGGCACGCACCCGCGGATCGCGACCATCGGCGAGCTCGGCATCGCGCCTCGCGGCAAGGAGGGCCTGAGCCCTGAGGAATACTTCTGCTCCTGTCATACGCCGGTGCGCGACTGCGGCTTCTGGCAGCGCGTCTCGCGGGAGATGAAAAAGCGCGGCCACGAGTTCGACATCTGGGACGCCGACCTCGACTTCCGCGCCCCCGGCGGTGGAGTGGCCGACGTGGTCCTGCGCGCCGTGCAGCGGGGCGCGCTCCTCGAAGCCGCCCGCGACGCCACTCTCCGCGTCATCCCGCGTGCCCACCGGGAGCTCTCCCGCGTCCTCGCCCGTATCCGGTCGCTGGTGGAGACCGTGACGGAAATCAAGGGCTGCGACACCTTCGTCGACGCCTCCAAGCGGCCCGAGCGGGCCACGCTCATGCGGCGCGCCGGCGGCTTCGACGACATGAGGGTGATCCACCTGGTGCGCGACGGCCGCGCCGTCTGCTGGTCGTGCATGAAGAACCTGGGGGTCGGCCCCGAGGAGGCGGCGCGCTCCTGGCTCGCCGACAATCACGGCTGCGAGCACGCCCGCCGCTACTTCCCGGCCGACCGCTGGCTGACGTTGCGCTACGAGGACCTCTGCGCCGATCCCCAGGCGGTCCTGGAGAGGGTCTACGGCTTCATCGGCATATACGCCAAGAACGGCTTCCACGACTTCCGGGCGGCGGACCATCACATCATCGGCAACCGGATGCGCCTCTCGACGAGCTCCGAGATCCGGCTGGACGAGAGCTGGAAGGCGGCCCTCAACCCGGAGCAGATGGAGATCGTCGAGCGTCGCGTGGGCCCGCTCAACCGGAGGTACGGCTATGGCCCTCTCTGAGCGGGCGCGCCCCGCCGTGACTCCGGAGCTGGAGAGGAGGGGACCCTTCGCTCCGTTGAAGGACACTCCGGTCCGCACCGCCCTCGTGGGCGCCGGCTACGTGGCGGGCTTCCACCGCGACGTCCTGGCGGAAATGCGGGACGTGGAGCTGGTGGCGGTCTGCGATGCCGACCTCGCGCGGGCTCGCAGCGCCGCCCGGCAGTGGAACGTGCCGGACGCCGTCTCCTCGGTGGCCGAGCTGGCGGACCTCGGCGTGGACGTGGCCCACGTCCTCGTCCCCCCGGACCTCCACGTCCCGGTCGCCCGCTCGCTGCTGGAGATGGGGATCGCCGTGCTGATCGAGAAGCCCGTGGCGCTGTCGAGCGGCGAGGCCCGCGAGCTGCAGCGCCTGGCCGACCGCCTGGGCCTGCCCCTGGGGGTGAACCACAACAACCTCCATCACCCCGCCTTCGTCCGCCTGCTGGAGCACGTCCGCGCCGGCCGGGTGGGCCGGGTCGAGCACGTTCAGGTCTGCCTCTCGGTGCCCCTCGCCCAGCTCGAGGCAGGGGACTTCTCCCATTGGATGTTCCGCTCGCCTCAGAACATCGTCTTCGAGCAGGGGCCCCATCCCCTTTCCCAGCTCCACGCCCTGATCGGCCGGGTCGAGGAGGCGAGGACGACGATCCTGGGCACGCGCGAGCTCCACCCCGGGCAGGCCTTCCACGACCGCTGGCTGGTGGCGGCCCGGGGCGAGCGGGGCACGGCCGAGATCTACATGGCCTTCGGCCAGGGCTTCAACCGCTGGACGCTCCAGGCGCTCGGCTCGGACGGCTCGGCCGAGGCGGACCTCGGCCACAACCTCTTCTCTTACGAGGAGAAGACCCCCTGGCTGGACTTCTGGAACGGCTTCCTCGCCGGCTGGCGCCGCTCCCGCTCGCTCGCCCGCGGCGCGGTGGGCGGGCTCGTCCGCTACGCCCGTTTCACCCTGGGCCTGGGCTCCCGACAGGACAGCTTCTTCGCCGGCATGCGGGGCTCGGTGCGAGCGTTCTATGACGCCTTGCGAGTGGGCGAGGCCCCGCCGGTGGACGCCGGGCAGGCCGCCGAGGTGCTGGAGTGGTGCGAGGCCATCATCTCCGAGGCGCTGCGCGGCCGGGCCGAGCCCCTGCGGCCGCACCTGCCCGAGCCCGACCCGGAGCGGCCGGGCGAGGTGGCGGTGCTCGGCGGCACCGGCTTCATCGGCCGCCGGGTGGTGGCCCGCCTGGCGGAGCGCGGCCTGCCCGTCACCGCCGTGGTGCGCCGCGCCCACAGCCTGCCGCCTGCCCTCACCGAGGCGGCGCGAGATGGCCGCCTCCGCCTGGTGCCCGGCCGCCTGGAGGACCCCGCGGCGCTCGCGGCGGCCCTCCAGGGGGCGAAGACCGTCATCCACCTCGCCACTGGCGGCGGCGACACCTGGGAGAAGGTCGAGCGCTCCATGGTCCAGGGCTCCGTCGCGGTGGCCGAGGCCGCCCTCTCAGCCGGCGTCGAGCGCTTCGTCTACGTCTCCTCCATCGCCGCCCTCTACGCCGGCCCCGACTGCGGCTCGGCGGTGATCGAGGACTCCCTCGCGACCGATCCCCGGCCCGCGGGACGCGAGATCTACAGCCGCGGCAAGATCGCCGCCGAGCGGGCGTTGCTCGCCCTCTACCGCGAGCGCGGCCTCCCCCTGACCATCGTCCGCCCGGGCGTGGTGCTGGGCGAGGGGACCCCCCTACAGCACGCCGGGCTCGGCCTCTGGGTGCGCGACAATCACTGCATCGGCTGGGGCCGGGGGGACCACCCGCTGCCGGTGGTGGACGTGGACGACGTGGCCGACGCCCTCGTCCGCCTCGTCGTCCACGAGGGGCGCGACCTGGACGGCCGGGCGCTCAACCTCTGCAGCCAAGCGCCGCTCTCCGCCCGCGAGATCGTCGCGGAGATGCGCCGGGCCACGGGCCGGGACCTCCACTTCCACCCTCGGCCGCTCTGGCTGAGCCAGGCGATGGAGATCGGCAAGTGGATCGTCAAGAAGATCGGCCGCCGGCCGGGCGCCGCCTTCCCCTCCTACCGCGACCTGAAGACGCGGGCCCTGGTCCCCCGCTTCAGCTCCCGCACCGCCCGCGAGGTTCTGGGATGGCGGCCGGTGGAGGACCGGGAGGCATTCCTGGATCGGACGATACGCATCCATGCGAGGTAGGCCCCCCCACCTCCTTCACGTCTTCTCCAACTTCGTCCCCACGGGCCCGGAGCTCCGCACCACCGCGCTGATCGGCGCCTTCGGGGGGGAGTTCCGCCACTCCATCGTCTCCATGGACGGCCGCACCGGCGCGGCGGACCTGCTGCCGGAGGGGATCGAGGTGCGCCTGCTGCCCAACCCGCCCAGAGCCGGCTCCCTCGCCACCGCCCGCCGGCTCCGGCGGCTGCTGCTCCAGGAGAGGCCGGACCTCGTCCTCACCTACAATTGGGGCGCTTTCGACATGCTGCTCGCCGCCCGCAGCGCCGGCTTCCGGCGGGTGGTCCACCACGAGGAGGGGTTCAACGAGGACGAGGCAGAGAGCTTCAAGCGCCGCCGCACCCTGGCCCGCCGCCTCGTGCTGCCCGGAGTGCACCGGGTGATCGTCCCCTCGCGGCGCCTGCAAGCGATCGCGACCCGTCTCTGGAAGCTGCCGCCGGAGAAGGTCCGCCTGATCCCGAACGGGATCCGGCTCGACCGGTTCGCGCCGGGCGGCGGCGGCCCGGAGCTGCGCGCCCAGCTCGGCATCCCCGCGGACGCGGCGGTGGTGGGGACGGTCGGGAGCCTGCGGCCGGTCAAGAACTTCACCCGTCTGCTGGAAGCCTGCGCCGCCGCGGGCCCGGGCGTCCACCTCCTCCTGGTGGGAGACGGCGAGGACCGCCCTGCCCTGGAAGCCCGGGCCACGGCGCCGGACCTCGCCGGCCGCGTCCATTTCGCCGGCTACCAGGCGGACCCGGCCCCCTACTACCGGGTCATGGACCTGTTCGCCCTCTCCTCGGACTCGGAGCAGATGCCGGTCTGTCTGGTCGAAGCCATGGCGTCCGGACTCCCGGTCGCCGCCACCGACGTCGGGGACGTCCGCGCGATGCTCCCCGCCGAGCAGGCCCCCTTCCTGGTCCCCATCGACGGCGCCGGCACGGCCGGGGCCCTCGGCGGTCGCATCGCGGCGCTCGCCGCCGATGCCGAGGCCCGCCGCCGGCTCGGGCGTCTCAACCGCCGCCGTGCCGAGGAGAGCTTCGCCTTCGAGGGGATGTGCGCCGCCTACCGGGAGATCTACGAGGCGGCGCTGACGGCGTGAGGCAGGCCCCCGGCAGCGGCTGTGCTAAAATCTGCCCGCATTGAGCGAAGACCCTCCGAGTCCATACGCCGCCTCCCTCGCCCCCGGCCAACAGCAGCCCCGAACCCAAGGCGCCCGCCGGGGTGTGCCCAGGGTCCGTCCCGGGAAGGTCCCTAGGAGCCGGCCGTGAGCCCCTTCCTGCTCGCCGCCACCCCCGGCCCCGACCTCTCGATCCCTCCTGGCTGGGGGCTGGTCCTGGGACTGCTGCTGGTCGCGCTGAACGGCTTCTTCGTCGCCGCCGAGTTCGCCCTCGTCAAGGTGCGGCCGACGCAGATCGACCCCTACGTCGCGGCAGGGAACCGCCGGGCCCTCCTGGCGCGGCACATGATCCGCCATCTCGACGCCTACCTCTCGGCCAGCCAGCTCGGCATCACCCTGGCCAGCCTGGCCTTAGGCTGGATCGGCGAGCCGGCCTTCGCCTGGCTGGTCCGCCCCCTCGTCGAGCCCCTCGTGGGTGCCGGAAACGAGCCGCTCATCCACTCGGTGAGCGTGACGGCGTCGTTCCTCGTCATCACCATCCTGCACATCGTCCTGGGCGAGCAGGCTCCCAAGACGATCGCCATCCGCAAGGCCGAGGGGACGAGCCTGTGGATCTCCTTCCCTTTGTATGTCTTCTACAAGGTCACCTACCCGGCGATCTGGCTCCTCAACCGGGCCGCCAACGCGCTCCTGAGGCTGATCGGCATCGCTCCGGCGGGCGAGGGCGAGCTGGCCCACGACGAGGAGGAGCTGCGGCTGCTCCTCTCCTCGGCCCATGGGACCCAGCTACCCCTCCAGAAGCGCGAGCTGCTCGACAACATCTTCGAGCTGTCGCACCGCATGGCGCGGCAGATCATGGTGCCCCGCCAGGACGTGGTCTACCTCTCCACCACCCGGCTTCTGGCCGAGAACCTGCGCATCGCCCGCCGCAGCGGCCACACGCGTTTCCCCCTCTGCGAGGGGGACCTCGACCACGTCGTCGGCCTCATCCACATCAAGGACCTCTTCCGGCGCGAGCGCCCCCTGACCTCCCTCACGGAGGTGGCGCGGGAGATCGCTTTCGTCCCCGAGACCCTGACCCTGGACCGCCTCCTCCAGCGCATGCGCACCGAGCGGTTCCATATGGCGGCGGTGATCGACGAGTACGGCGGCGTCTCCGGCGTCGTCACCCTGGAAGGGGTCATCGAGGAGATCGTCGGCTCGATCCAGGACGAGTTCGACATCGAGACGCCGGAGCTGCGGGCGCGGGGAGAGGGGGTCTATGAGGTCTCCGGCGGTATGCTGGTCGAAGACCTCGAGGAGGCGCTCGGGATCGAGCTCTCCGAGCGCGACGAGGACACCATCGGCGGTGTGGTGCTCTCCGAGCTGGGGCGCAACCCGGCGGAGGGCGACCGGATCGAGCTGGGCCCGGTGACCCTGGAGGTCCTGGAGGTCCAGCACAACCGGGTCAACACCGTCCGCGTCACCGTGCACCAGCCGGAGACGGTGCCGCCGGAGCAGTCGTAGGGATCACACCACCAGCGGTAGCCATACGCTGAACCGTGCCCCCCGGCCCGGCCCCTCGGACTCGGCCAGCACCCGCCCGCCGTGCAGCCCGGCGAGCTGCTGCACCAGGGCGAGGCCGATCCCCAGCCCGGCGTGCCGGCGGCTCGCCCGCGGAACCGCCTGGCTGAACATCTCGAAGAGTCCAGGCAGGAGCGCGGGATCGACCCCCTGGCCCGTGTCCGCCACCGTCAGCCGGGCCTCGTCCCCCTCCCGCTCCAGGCGCAGGGTCACCCGCCCACCGCCGGGGGTGAACTTCACGGCGTTGTGCAGCAGGTTCCAGACGATCTGCTGCACGCGCACGGGGTCCGCCTCCGCGAGCAGCGGCTCCTCCGGGGTCTCCACCCGCAGCTCGATCCGCTTCAGCTCGGTCTCGTCGCGCACCGCCTCGGCGGCGTCGGCGACCAGCGGCGCGAGCTGGACCGGATGCCGTTGCACCGCCAGCTTGCCCGTCTGCAGACGCGAGAGATCCAGCAGGTCCGAGACCAGCCGCGCCTGGGTATGGGCGTTGCGGCGGATGGCTTCCACCGCCTTGCGCACCACCGGCAGCTTCTGGGCTGTGGCGTCGCGGGACAGCACCTCGGCGTAACCCACGATGACGTTGAGCGGATTGCGCAGCTCGTGCGACAGGGTCGCCAGGAACTCGTCCTTGAGCCGGTTGGCCCGCGACAGCTCCTCCACCAGCGCCGCCGTGTCGAGTGCCGCCGCCACCTGGTTGGCGATCACCTCGGCCGTCCACAGGGTCGCCTCGTCGGCGGCGCGGTGCGTCTCCCGCCAGGAGAGGGCCACCACCCCCAGCAGGCGGCCGCGAGCCCGCAGCGGCACGGCCAGCAGCGAGCGTCCGCCGGTGCGGCTCCACAGGTCCGAGAACTCCGTGCGCGACTCCGCGGTCCGGGTGTCGGCCAGCGCCACCGGCCGCATGGTGCGGGCGGCCCGCGCTACCGGGTGGTCCGAGCCGAGTTCGACCCGCAGCAGCAGCTCTTGGACCCGCCGGTCGACCTCGTTGCGCGGTGTGCGCCGGACGCCGTACATCCCCCGCGCCGCCAGGGCCGCAGGATCGCCGGACTCGTCCAGCAGCCAGTAGACCCCGCGCGGCGCCCCGGTGACGCGGCAGAGGATCTCGATCAGCCGGTCGTGGCTCGGAGCCTCGCCCTCGAGGCTGAGCAGCCCGGCGCTCGCCTCCTGGAGGCGCACGAGGGCCTCGTTGCGCCTCTCCGCCTCGAGCCGCGCGAGCCGCTCCGCCGTCTCGGTCTCTCCGGGCCTCTCTGTAGCCATTGTCTTTTCTTACAGTGCCAGTGCACCGATTCAGTGGGACATAGACAGTTTACTCTACGTTCAAATTTGGCGCTTCGGCACACGCCTTGCAGCCGGGAGGGAAGGGAGGGGGCCAGCGCTCGGGGCCTCCGATCTCGACGAACGCACGCTTTTCAAGGAGGACCATCATGCAGACGACCACCACCGACGTGACGGCTCTCAACAGCCTCTTGCGCGGCGAGATGTCGGCCATCGAGACCTACCGGCAGGCGGTGGACAAGCTGGGCGACAGCGGCTTCGGCGTGGCGGAGCTGCGCGCTCTGCAGCGCGACCACCGCGACGCGGCCGACGCCCTCTGGCACCACATCGAGCAGCACGGCGGCAAGCCGTCCGAGGGCTCGGGCCCCTGGGGCTCGTTCGCCAAGGCGGTGGAGGGGACGGCGCAGCTGCTCGGTGCCACCGCCGCCCTCAAGGCCCTCAAGGAGGGCGAGGAGCACGGCCTCAAGGACTACCAGGACGCCCTGGAAGACAAGGACCTCCCCGCCGACTGCCGGGCCCTGGTCCGCGGGCTGCTGGAGAAGCAGCGCGAGCACCTCGCCGCCCTCGACCGGCTGATGTCGAGCCTGTAGCAAGCATCGGAAACCTGGATGCGCCTCGCGGGGGCCGGTCGCGCCCTCGCGAGGGCTGTTGCGCCCTTGACGCTCCCATTTGTCATCCGTGGCCTTTTCTTCTAGGATTCGGCTCCGCCTCATGGCCAGGAAACGACTGCGGCTCCACACCCAGATCCTGATCGGCGGCCTCGTCGGAGTCGTCGGGGGGATCCTCGCCCACTTCACGCTCGGCGATTCCCCCGGACTCGCGACCTTCATCAAGTACGTCACCTTACCCGTCGGGCAGATCTTCCTGCGCCTGCTCTTCATGCTGGTCATCCCGCTGATCTTCTCGGCGCTGGTGCTGGGAGTGGCGGGCATGGGCGATCCGCGGGCGCTCGGCCGGGTCGGCCTCAAGTCGCTCCTCTACACGGTGGTGGTCTCGGCCATCGCCGTGCTCCTGGGCGTCACCCTGGTCAACGTCCTGCGGCCGGGCGAGGGGCTCTCGCCCGAGCTCAAGGCGCGGCTCGCGGCGAGCGCCCTGCAGAAGACCACGGCGCCGGCCGGGCCGGGTGCGGCCGCGGCGCCGGCGGCCCCGGGAGCTGCCGCCCCGGCCGCGACGGAGAAGAGCCCCGTCGACCTGCTCGTCGAGATCGTGCCGCGCAATCCGGTCAAGGCCGCCGCCGATGGCGACTTCCTGGCCATCATGTTCTTCTCCCTGATGGTCGGCCTGGGCGTCGCCCTGACCCGCACGCCCGCCGCCCAGCGGTTCCAGGACGCCGTCGAGGGGTTGCTCGACGTCAGCATGCGGCTCATCGACATGGTGATCGCCTTCGCTCCCCTCGGTGTGGCGGCCCTGCTCTTCAACCTGACGGCTCAGCTCGGCTACGAGGTGCTGGGGCAGCTCGCCCGTTACGTGGGCGTGGTGCTGCTCGCCCTCGCCATCCACCAGTTCGTCGTCTACTCGCTGGCCGTGAGGCTCCTGGGGGGAATGAGCCCGTGGGCCTTCTTCCGCGGCATCCAGGAGGCGATGGTCACCGCCTTCTCCACCTCTTCGAGCAACGCGACCCTGCCGACCGCCCTGCGGGTGGCGGAGGAGGAGCTGCGCCTGCCGCCGAGCGTCAGCCGCTTCGTGCTGACCATCGGCGCCACCATGAACCAGAACGGCACCGCCCTGTTCGAAGGGGTGACCGTGCTCTTCCTGGCCCAGTTCTACGGCGTGCCGCTCAGCCTGGCGCAGCAGTTGACGGTCGTCGTCATCTGCATCCTGGGCGGCGTCGGCACCGCCGGGGTGCCGTCCGGGTCGATCCCGGTGGTGGCGATGATCCTGGGGCTGGTGGGGGTGCCGGGCGAGGGGATCGGCCTGATCCTCGGGGTCGATCGCTTCCTCGACATGTGCCGTACGGTGCTGAACGTCAGCGGCGATCTGGCCGCGGCGGTGGTCGTCTCGCGGGGCGAGGGCGGGGTGCCTTCGCCGGCCGTGGCGGCTGAGGTCTAGCGGTACGACCCGGCGGGCCGGGCGGCCGGCCGGGGAAATGGCAGAAGCCGGTACAACTGTTGCATTGGCACCGTGTGTAGGGGGGGTGTTGGAGAGGGAGGAACGACCCCCCGAATCCCCTCCTCGACCGGGCCGATCTTTCCGGGAACTCTTTTCGAGCTCCCCCCTTCTAAGTGGTTGGAGAGGTGACTATGCAGAGACCTTTGATCCTTCCCCTCGCAACCCTCCTGGCCCTGTCGGCGGCGGGCTGCGGCAAGGTCCAGGCCCGGGCGGAGCTGAAGAAAGGCAATTCCTACTACCAGCAGGAGCAATACACGAAGGCTCTGAACTATTTCCGGAAGGGGCTGGAGCTCGACCCCGACGCCACGTTCGCCTGGCGCTCCGTGGGCCTGTCCGCGCTCGCCCTGTACCGTCCGGGAGACGACAGCCGGCAGAACGTCGAGTACGCCAGCACCGCCATCGACGCCTTCGAGAAGTACCTGGCCGAGTACCCGGACGACGACAAGATCGCAGAGTACTTGATGTCGACCTACGTCAATGCCAAGAAGTACAAGGAGGCGATCGCCTTCATCGACCAGCGGATCCAGGAAAAACCGGAGGAGAGGGCGAACCTCCAGCGGGCCAGGATCACCATCCTGACCCAGGCGGGCCAGCTCGACAAGGCGTTCCAGCTCGTCCAGCAGCTCCAGGGCGAGGAGCGGGCCCAGGCCCTCTACTCGATCGGCGTGTCGGCCTGGGACAAGGTCTTCCACGATCCTGGGATGATGGATTACGAGTCCAAGAACCGGCTCGTCGACATGGGGCTCGACGCGACCAAGAAGGCGCTCGCCACCAAGCCGGACTACGTCGACGCGATGATCTATTACGGCCTGCTGCTCCGCGAGAAGGCGAAGCTGGAGACCGACGGCGCCAAGCGGCTGGCCTATCAGGACGAGGCGGTCACCTGGCAGCAGAAGGCGATCGAGGCGCGCAAGAAGGCGGCCGCGCAAGCGGCGAAGGCACCCGCAAACACCTAGCCCTACAGGTGAAACCATGTTTGAGAACTCTCTGATCGATCTGGACACGGTTCACAAGCGCGGCGTGCGCTGGTGGCTCATGCCGGTCGCGCTCATCATCCACATCGTGGCCGGCGGCGCCCTGCTGTTCGCGCAGTACTGGAACGTGCCCGAGGTGCCGGAGCCGCCGATCAACGTGGTGTTCGTCAGCGCCGCGCCGCCGCCTCCTCCCCCGCCGCCCCCGCCCCCGCCGCCGGCTGCCGCCAAGCCGCAGCCGGTGGTGCCGAAGGAGATCCCCAGGGTGCCGACCGAGCCGGTGCAGCCGGTCGAGATCCCGGAGAAGGTGCCCGAGCCGACGACCGCTCCGGCCGAGACCACGGCTGAGGGCGGCGTCGAGGGCGGCGTCGAGGGCGGTGTGGTCGGCGGTGTGGTCGGTGGTGTGGTCGGCGGCGTCGTCGGCGGCGTGCCGGGCGGCGTCGTCGGCGGCGTGCCAGGCGGCGTGCCGGGCGGCGTGGACGACGCCCCGCTGCGCGTGGGCGGCGCCGTCAGCCGGCCGGAGATCATCAACCAGATCAAGCCGCAGTACACCGAGCTCGCCCGCCGGGCCCGCGTCACCGGCACGGTGATCGTGGAAGCCATCATCGACACCCAGGGCAACGTCACCAACGTGCGGGTCTTGAAGGGCCTGCCCATGGGCCTCGACCGGGCCGCCGTCGAGGCGGTGCAGAGGTGGAAGTTCAAGCCAGCCATGCTTGAGGGACGGCCGGTGAAGGTCTATTACGTCCTGACGGTCAACTTCCAGGTGCAGTGAGCGCCTAGGTCTTAGGAAAAGGAGAAGCGCATGGATCTCAATCCGCTGGTCTTGTGGGAACAGATGACGATCCTCAACAAGATCGTCATCGTCATCCTCATCGTGCTGTCCATCTGGTCTCTCTACGTCTCCGTCGAGCGGGCGATCACCTTCCGCAAGGCCCGCAGGCAGTCGCTCCTGTTCGCCAAGCAGGTGACCGAGCACCTGAAGAACGACCGGCCGCAGGCGGCCATCGACGCCGCCCAGAAGTATCCCCACAGCCACCTGGCCCGCGTGGTGGCCGCCGGTCTCCAGGCCTTCCAGTTCGAGAGCCAGACCAGTCCACTCTCCGAGGTCGAGATCGTCGAGGCCGCGACCCGCGCCGTCGAGCGCGCCACGCTGCTGACCACCTCGGACCTGAAGCGGGGCGTCGGCTCGCTCGCGACCATCGCCACCATCACCCCCTTCATCGGCCTGTTCGGCACCGTGATCGGCATCATCAACGCCTTCCACGGCATGGCCTTGACCGGCTCGGGCGGTATCGGCGCCGTGTCGGCCGGTATCGCCGAGGCGCTCGTCGCCACCGCCTTCGGTCTCGGCGTCGCCATCCCGGCGGCCTGGATGTTCAACTACTTCACCAACAAGCTCGAGCGGCTGCAGATCGAGATGTCGAACTCCGCTTCCGAGTTGGTCGACTTCTTCATGAAGCGGCAGAGGAGCAAGCAGCATGCTGCCTAAACACCAGAAGCTCAAGCTCGTCAAGGACGTCAAGGGCGACATCAACGTCACTCCCCTCGTCGACGTGTGCCTGGTGCTGCTGATCATCTTCATGGTGGTCACGCCGATGCTGCAGCAGGGAGTGGACGTAGCGAAGCCGGAGACCCAGAACCCGACCAAGATGCCGGAGAACCAGAAACAGCTCACGATGGCCATGAAGGCTGACGGCAGCGTCTTCGTGGGGCAGAACTGGGTTCCGGACGCCAACCTCAAGGCCAGCCTCGAGGAAGCCCACAGCTCCTCGCCCGACAAGGACGTGATCATCAAGGCGGACCGGCGGCTCAAGTACAAGCAGGTGCGAGGCTTGATGCGAATGATCAACGAGGCGGGTTTCAGCCGCGTCGGCCTGGTCACCGACAAGGAAAAGACGGGCGGCGCCGCTTAGGGCGCCTCCCAGAGGAGTCAACGCCATGGCAATGAATGTTGGCGCGTCAGGTGGAGTGAAGAGCGACATCAACATCACGCCCATGGTCGACGTGATCCTGGTGCTGCTGATCATCTTCATGATCTCGGTGCCCCTGCTCCAGATGGGATATCCCGTGCAGGTGCCGCCGAAGGTGGAGAGTGCGGCTCCCCCGCCCATGAACCAGGACCAGATCATCGTGCGGATGGACGCTCAGGGGCAGACGTTCATCAACAAGCAGCAGATCCCCTACAGCCAGTTCGGCGGCAAGCTTCGGGAGGCGCTCACCGGGCGCCAGAGCAAGGTGGTCTTCTTCGCCGCCGACGGCGAGCTGTCCTACGACAAGGTGGCCGATTTCATGGATCTGTGCCGGAACGCCGGCGCCGAGAACCTCGGCATCGTGTTCGAGGAAATGAGGGGCCCTGCCGGCGGCGCCACCGCTGCCGCGGCTCCCGCGGGCGCTCCCTAGGCTCCCCAGCGGTCCAGCACTTCTCCTGGCCCCCCTCGCCCCTCGCGGGCGAGGGGGCAGGCCATTTCAGGCCCTCACCCCCGGAACGCGTAGCGGATCCGGCCCAGGATCTGGTTCAGGGGATTCGCGCGGGAGAGGAACGGCAGCACCGGCTGGCTGCGGATCCCCAGCTCCTTGTAGAGGACGAGGAGCTCCCGGTTGCCGCGGTCGACTTTCAGCCCGGCGCGGACGGCCTGGACGGCCCCCTTCCGGTCCCGGGCCAGCAGGCAGGTGCGGGCCAGGTTCAGGTAGTTCTCGGCCTGGTAGAACTCCACCTGGATCGAGTGGCGGCAGAGCTTCAGCCCCTCGCGGATCCGCCTGTCCTTGAGGGCGATGCCGTAGCCCAGGTACGAGTAGAAGACCCCCGGGAGCGTCCCCGCCTCCTCCCCCGCCTCCGCGATCCGCCCCAGGTGGCGGAGCCCCTCGTTCCAGTCCCCCCTGCGACAGCAGTCGATCCCGAGCTTCAACGTGTCCGTCACGGCGCTCACGGCCATATCCAGTCACCTCCCCGGCCCCTGGGCCGGGTCCATCGGGTAGCGGAAGACATTGATGAATGTACATAAAACACGCCCGGGATTCAAGCGCGGGGCTGGCCGTGCTAGACTGGCGGCCTCTGTTTCAGCAAAAGGAAGTGCGGCGATGAGCAAACCGCAGAGCCCCACCGGCCGAGAGGTCGAGGAGCTGACCGACCTGGCGCGGCGCTTCTCCGCGAGCGGGTGCTACGAGGTGGCGGCGGAGCTCCTCCTCCTGGCCCTTCGCCTGGAGCCCAAGAGCCTGAGCGTCAAGCTGGGCCTGGCCGAGGTCCGCAAGCTCCAGCAGCAGCACCAGGGCACCAGCTCGCGCAGCCTGCGCGACCTGATGCGCGAGGGGTTCCGGCGCAACGCCATCGACGCTTCCCACTTCCTGGGCCTCGCCCACCTCTATGCCGAGAAAGGGGAGAACGCGCGGGCCATCGAGTGCCTCGAGGTGGCCAGGGCCAAGGACCTGGCGAACCCCGCCAGCCACAAGCTGCACGGCCGGCTGCTCTTCCGGCGCCGGGACTTCGACGGCGCCGCCGAGGAGTTCAGCCGGGCGCTGCGCTACAACCCCTTCGACCGTGAGACGGCAGAGAGCCTGGGCCGGGCCGAGTATGAGCGCAAGCGGTTCGAGGCGGCCCTCGGCGCCACCGTGCACGCCTTCCTGCTCCTCCACGAGGGCGACGAGGAGGGGATGCGCCGTCTGCGGCGCCGCATCCAGACGCTGAAGCAGATCCTCGGCTGGGGCAACCGCGAGCTGTCGCGGGTCTTCCGCGACCGCCAGGAGCTGGTGCACACGGCGTTCGACCGGCTGGAGTGGCACCGCGAGCGTTTCCTGGAGCAGGGAGGGCTCCCCGGGGCCAGCCTCTCCCTCACCGCTCCGCTCACCCCGAGGGGCGGGGACGCCGGGGGCCTGCTCGACCTCGCCTCGCGCCTGCGGCGGCTCAAGCCCCTGGCCCACTTCTCCGACGAGCAGATCTTCCGTCTCACCCAGGCCGTCCGTGAAGAGATCCACGATGTGGGCAGCCTGATCTTCGGCCACCGCACCCAGGGACGCGACCTCTACATGCTGGAGCGGGGCGAGATCACCGTCCAGCGCACCACCTCCTACGGCACCTTCGCCCTCGGCGTGGTGGAGCCGGGCGACTTCTTCGGCGAGGCGGGCTTCATCACCGGCCAGGAGCGCAACTCCGACGCCCTCGCCGCCGCCCCGAGCCAGGTCTTCCGCTTCGACTCGCAGGCCATCGACCTCCTCATCGAAGGCTCGCCGGAGATGGGCGTCCAGATCTACTGGTCGCTCTGGCACAGCCTGGCGCGCAAGCTGCGCAGCACCAACGACCAGCTCAAGACCTTCTTCTCCGCGGAGTCGATGCCGGAGAACTTCCTGCGCCTGCGCAAGCAGCCCACCGGCTCGCCCTCCTCGGTCAAGGTCGAGCCTTCGGACAAGATCCGTCTCTTCCGCGAGCAGGGGCTCTCGCGCCGGGAGCTGATGACCCTCGCCACCTTCTCCCGCGAGAAGCGCTTCGCCGCGGGCGCCTCGCTGTTCCAGGAGGGGGACGAGGGATCGGAGATGTACATCATCCTCGAAGGGCGGGTGATGATCTCCAAGTACATCCCCGGCGCCGGCGAGGAGGCCCTCGCCATCCTGGAGCGGGGCGACTTCTTCGGCGAGATGTCGCTGATCGACGGCGAGCCCCGCTCGGCCGACGCCCGGGCCCACGGCGGCCCGCTGACCGTGCTCGCCCTCGATCAGGGGACCGTCCGCGAGGTCCTCGCCATGGACCCCCACGCCGCCCTCGAGTTCCTCCATCTCCTCTGCCGCCTGGTGGCCAACCGCCTGCGCGAGATCGACGAGAAGGTCATCGGCTGGCGGATCATGTCCGGCGAGAGGAACGAGAGCGTGTCGGCGTAGGGTGCGCTCTGCGCACCCTACAAGGCTCTACCGGCTCGGAATCGTCCCCCCTCTCCCGTCAGGGAGAGGGGGCCAGGGGGTGAGGCCTCGCAGGGCGGATCGCCTCGTCCGGCAAGACGCGGTCGGACGGCTCCCCGTCGATGAACCGCCGGTGCCACTCCTCGAGCACCAGGAGCTGCCAGAGCACGCGGTGGTGGTCCCTCTCGCCCGCGGCGTGCTGGCGCAGCAGCGAGCGCACCACCTCGGGACGGAAGTAGCCGCGGTCGGCGAAGCGGTCGCTCGCCAGCACCTCCTCCACGTAGCCGCGCAGGTCGCCCTGGAACATGCGGGCCAAGGGGGTCGGGAAGCCCATCTTGCCGCGGTAGAGGATCTCCTCCGGCAGGTAGGGCGCCATCGCCTTCTTCAAGATGTACTTCGTCTCCCAGCCCTTGATGCGCAGGCGCGGCGGGATGCGGCCGCCGAACTCGACGACGCGGTGGTCGAGGAACGGCACGCGCAGCTCCACCGAGGTCGCCATCGTCATCTTGTCGGCCTTGACGAGGAGGTCGTCCGGCAGCCAGCTCTTGACGTCTAAGTACATCATGCGCAGCAGCGGATCGAGCCCCTCCGTCTTCTCGTAGTAGCGGCCGACCAGGCCGGGCATGGCGCTGCCGTTGAAGAGGCTGCGGACCTCGGGCCGGTAGAGCGCGTCCTTGACCGGCGTCTCATAGAAGGAGCAGCCGGTGTAACGCTCGGCGAGCGGCCGGTTGGAAAGCTCCGTGTACTTGGGCCATTTGCCGCCGAGGCGGTTGAGGAGCGGGTTGATCACGCCCCGGCGCAGTGGCGCAGGCAGCAGGCGGTAGCGTTCCAGCGCCGCCATGTACTTGTAGATGGGATAGCCGCCGAAGACCTCGTCCGAGCCCTCGCCGGAGAGCACCACGACCACGTCCTCGCGCGCCAGCTTCGAGACGAAGTAGAGCGAGATCGCCGCCGACTCGGTGACCGGCTCGTCCATGTGCCAGACGAGCGACGGGATGAAGTCGCGGAACTCCTCGGGGCTGACGAAGACCTCGCGGTGGATCGTCCCGAACTTCTCGGCGACCCTGCGCGCGTAGCGCGTCTCGTCGTACTCGGGCCCGAAGTCGTAGGCCACAGTGAAGGTGCGGATGTCGCGGATGCCCATCTCGTGCATCAGCGCCACCACGGCGCTCGAGTCGACGCCGCCGGAGAGGAAGACGCCCAGCGGGACGTCGCTGCGGAGCTGCAGGCGGACCGAGTCGCGCAGCAGGCCGAGGGCGCGCTGGACGCACTCCTCCTCGCTCATCTCCTCAGGCGCGGGCTCGAGGTCCCAGTACTGGCGCAGGTGCGCGCCGTCGCGGTCCACCCGCAGGCACCAGCCGGGCTGGAGCTTCTCGACCCCCTCAAAGAGCGTGCGCTCGGTGGGCACGTATCCCACGCTCATGTAGGCGTCGAGCATCTCCAGGTTGACCCTGGGCCGAGCGGCCGAGACTACGAAGAGGGCCTTGACCTCGGAGGCGAAGGCGATGCCGTCCGGCCCCAGGGTGTAGTAGAGCGGCTTGATACCGAGCCGGTCGCGGGCGATGAACAGGGTCTGCGTCCGGCAGTCCCAGATGGCGAAGGCGAACATGCCGTTGAGCCGCTCAAGCATGCGCTCGCCCTCGAGCTGGTAGAGGCGGAGGATGACCTCGGTGTCGGTCTGGGTCCGGAAGGTCTGGCCCTGGGCCTCCAGCTCAGCGCGCAGCTCGAGGAAGTTGTAGACCTCGCCGTTGAAAATGATGGCGAGCTGGCCGTCCGCGGTGAACATGGGCTGGCGCCCGCGCCGCGAGGTGTCGAGGATGGTCAGCCGCTTGTGGGCGAGGCCGAGGGGCCCCTCCTCGTAGTAGCCCTCGTCGTCCGGCCCCCGGTGGGCGAGGCAGGCGCCCATGATCCGTACCTCGTCCGGCGCTGCCGGCTTCCCCGAGCGGAAGTTATAGATCCCCGCGATGCCGCACATCTCGGCTGGAAATATAGCAAGAATCGCGCCTTGGTGGCGGCCTCGCCCGCCGGACGGACCGGTCTGCCCTCCGAAGCCTCACCCTCTGTCTCCCTCTCCCTGACGGGAGAGGGAGGACCCTCAGCAGGCGATGTTGCCGGGATAGGGGCTTCGTCGGTCCGGAATCGTTCCCCCTCTCCCGTCAGGGAGAGGGGGCCAGGGGGTGAGGCCTCGCGGCGCCGGGGCTACGCCGGCCGGACCACCCCGTCGGCCATCACCGCTTGCGGCACTCCCGCCTCCGCCTCGGCGGCGCGGATCGCCTCCAGCAACTGCTGGCGCACGGTCTCGCGGGAGTAGTCGGTCGCGAGCCGCCGGCGGCCGTTCTCGACCAGCCAGCGGCGGGCGGAGGGGTTGTTCAGCAGGTCGTTGACGGCCGTCACCCACTCGACCGGGTGCTGGCCGACCAGGAGGAAGTCCTCCCCCTGGCGGCCAGAGGTCCCGGCCACAGCCCAGGAGGAGGCGAGCACCGGCACACCCACCGCCCACGCCTCCAACACCTTGATCGGCACTCCCGAGCCGCAGCGCATGGGGGCGATGGCCAGCGTGGCCTGGGAGATGATGGAGCGCAGGTCCTGCGGCGACTCGATGAGCCGCACCCTGGCCTTGCGGACGGCCCGGCGGAGCTTCGGCGCGGGGCGGTCGCCGGCCACCACCAGGCGCACGTCCGGCCGCACGCGGCGCAGCTCGGGCCAGACGTCGCGCAGCCACCAGGTGACCGCGTCCACATTCACGAAGTAGCCGAGGTTGCCCGTTATCGTCAGGACGGGCCCCTTGTCCCCCTCGCGCCAGAGCTTCTCCCGGTCGAGAGGCGGCTCGTGCCGGCGCTCGCGCACGGAGAGGTGCACCACGGAGATCTTGGCCGCGAGGTCCGGCGGCAGGCGGTTGGCAAGCGCTTGGCGGTCCCGCTCGCAGACCACGAGCATGCGCACCGACCGCTCGGTCAGCCGCCGCTCGGCGATGGCCAGGAGGCGCGCCTCCACCTTGAGCAGGGGCGCCAGCGACGGCCGGTCCACCTCGGCCCGTAGCGAGAAGTTGAGCGAGAGGCTGTCGATCAGGTCGACGACGAGGGGCGTATTGCCGAAGTCGTTGAGGTGAACGGCGAGGCGCACGAGCTGCAGGACCCCCAAGTCGTGCCGGGGCGCCAGCTCCCGGAGCTTGCGCCCGAGGTCCGGCTGGTAGAAGAGGCCGGTCTGGAGGGGTAGGTACTTGAGCACGGCCCGTGCCATCCCCGAGAGGAAGGCCCTGCCGCCTCCGGGATGATAGAGCTCGATCCGGTACCGCGCCGCGGCCGGCAGCGGGGGCTGGTCCCCGTCCGGCGCCGGCGTGAGCAGCGTCACCTCGTGCTCGTCCGAAAGGAAGTCGAGCATCTGGAGAGTCCGCATCTGGTCGCCACGGCGCGGCGGCCAGGGATAGCGGGAGGTGACGAGGAGGATTTTCATGAATAGAGATCGAGCCGGCCGAGCTGGTCCAGCAGGGTGGGTTCGTCGTCGTGGAGGCGCATGAAAGACGTGCCGCTCAGTCGGATCCGCAGGCTATTGTACGTTCTCCCGGCTCTCCGGAGTGCTTCGCTGGGCTGCTAGAGCCCTCTCGCCGCGGTGCTGAGGGCCAATCAGGGCGCCAAGCCGGGCCAGTTGGCGACCTGCCCGGCCAGATTGGAGACCAACCTGGACAGACTCGCGACCTGCCTGGACAGATTCGCGACCTGCCTGCTCCAGTTGGCGACCTGCCTGCTCAGCCTTGATACCAACTTGAGCGCACTCGCGACCTGCCTGCGCTAATTAGCGACCAACCTGGACAGATTCGCGACCAACCTGAGCAGGTTTGTGACCTGCCCGGCTGGAGTGGCGACCTGCCTGCACAGACTTGAGACCAATTGGAGCAAATTGGCGACCCTTTCATCCAGGTTGGAGGCCAAACTGGTTCAGACCAGCTTCAGCAGATGGCCGAGCTTGTCGCGCTTGGCGCGGAGGTAGGCGCGGCTCGTCTCCGTGGGCGGCACTTCGAGCGGGATGCGCTCCACGATCTCCAGGCCGTAGCCGTGGAGGCCGATGTACTTGCTGGGATTGTTCGTCATCAGCCGCATCTTGCGGACGCCCAGGTCGCGCAGGATCTGGGCGCCGATACCGTAGTCGCGCTGGTCGGGGCGGAAGCCCAGGCGCTCGTTGGCTTCCACCGTGTCGTGCCCCTGCTCCTGCAGCTCGTAGGCGCGCAGCTTGTTCATCAGGCCAATGCCCCGGCCCTCCTGGAGGAGGTAGAGGAGCACGCCCTTGCCCTCGTCGGCGATGTGCTGGAGCGCCTGCTCGAGCTGCGGCCCGCAGTCGCAGCGGCAGGAGCCGAAGATGTCGCCCGTCAGGCACTGGCTGTGGACGCGCACGAGCACCGGCTCCTCGGGGCCGATCTCGCCCATGACCAGCGCCACGTTCTCGTCGCCGGTCTCGTCCGAGCGGTAGGCGTGGATGCGGAAGTCGCCGTAGACGGTCGGCAGGTTGGGCGACGCCATCTTGCGCACCAGGGTCTCGTTGCGGAGCCGGTAGCTGATGAGGTCGGAGACGGTGATCATCAGCAGACCGTGCTCCTCGGCCACCTTGACGAGGTCCGGGACGCGGGCCATGGTGCCGTCGTCGTTCATGATCTCGCAGATCACCCCGGCCGGCGCGAGCCCGGCCAGGGCGGCGAGGTCGACGGACGCCTCGGTCTGCCCGGCGCGCTTCAGGACCCCGCCCCGTCTGGCGCGCAGGGGGAAAACGTGGCCGGGGCGGAGCAGGTCCTCCGGCCGGGTCGCCGGGGCGATGGCGGTCAGGATGGTGGCGGCGCGGTCGGCGGCGGAGATGCCGGTCGTCACCTTGCCGCGGGCCTCGATCGAGATGGTGAAGGCGGTGCCGAAGGGGGAGGTGTTGTCCTCCACCATGAGCGGGAGCTCCAGCTCGCGGCAGCGCTCCTCGGTCAAGGCCAGGCAGATCAGGCCGCGGCCGTGCTTGGCCATGAAGTTGATGGCCTCGGGGCTCGCCTTCTCGGCCGGGATGACGAGGTCGCCCTCGTTCTCGCGGGCTTCGTCGTCAACGAGAATGAACATGCGCCCGTGGCGGGCGTCCTCGATGACGTCCTCGATGGGGGAGAGCCGGCTGATGGTGGCCTGGGAC
>DASWME010000157.1:0-22478 GCA_036399915.1 Thermoanaerobaculia bacterium | reverse complement strand
GTGTACTCGCGATAGTCCACCGTTAGCGGCAGGAAGTCGCGCTCGGCGGGGCCCTTGTTCTCCATACAGGCGGTGGCGAGCACGACCGTGTCGCCGTAGCGGATGGTGCAGGACCCGTTGGCCTGCTTGGCCAGGTGACCTGACTCGATGATCATGGTCCCTGAGCCGATGGGAATCTCTTTGCGTTGCTTCATGGATTTGTTCTTTCTCTTTCTTGTTTTCTCTTGTCTCTCGTCTGCCTACATTCCGGACCGGCCCGCGCGTCTGGGCGTCGCCGTTCCCTGGAGGGGGCCAGGGAGGAGGAGAAGGTCCGGAGGGTTCGAAGGCCCCGAGGTCCGGGCGATGGCCGCCGGGTGACCTCGGGACTCTTTCCTGCCGAAGCGATCGACGGGGCTACTTGCGGATCCCGAGGCGCTCGATGGTCGTGCGGTAGCGCTCGAGGTCCTTCCCCTTCAGATAGTCGAGCAGACGGCGGCGGCGGCCCACCAGCTTCAGAAGGCCGCGGCGGCTGTGATGGTCCTTCGTGTGGGTCTTGAAGTGCTCCGTCAACTCGCTGATGCGACGGGTCAGGATCGCGATCTGCACTTCCGGCGACCCGGTGTCGTGCTCGTGAGTCCGATACTCGTTGATGATCTTCTCTTTGACTTCCGTGGTTTGCGCCAAAGCAAACTCCTCCTTACATTTCTCTCGCGTGTGCATTGTAGCACAAGCGGCCCGGGCCCTCACCGAAACACGACCCGGGGCTGGACGATACCCACCCCGGCGGTGCCGATCCTCTCGACGACGGTGCCGACCGCGATGAACTCCCGCCGCCGGTTCATCAGCTTGACCCAATCCCCCTCCTCCCCTGCGAGCTCGCGCACCAGCACGGTCTGCCCGTGGCTGATCCGGTGCTCCTGCTGGGGGTCGGCCGTGACCTCGCCGAACGGCAGGGGGATCTGGTCGAACGGGACCCAGGCGGACCCCACGGGCTCCCCGGCCTGCACCCGCTCCTCCAGCCGGGAGAGCGGCACGGCGTCGTCCGCCCGGAAGTTGCCGATGCGGGTGCGGCGCAGCTCGGCCAGGTGCGCTCCCACCCCCAGGGCGGCACCGAGGTCGTGGGCGAGGCCCCTGGCGTACGTCCCCGAGGAGCAGGCGAGGCGGAAGCGCAGGCAGCCGCCCTCGATCTCACTCAAGGGGGCGAACTCGTAGACCGTGACCTCCTTAGTCTCGGCCGGCACCTCCTCGCCCCGGCGGGCCAGCTCGTAGTACTTGACCCCCTGCACCTTCTTGGCGGAGTAGGGGGGCGGCTGCTGCTGGATCTCGCCCTCGAAGCGACGCATGGCGTCCGCCGCCGCCTCGCGGGTGAGCGCCGCCACGGCCCCGGCCGGCGCTTCGAAGACCACCCGCCCGGAGGCGTCGTAGGTGTCCGTCGCGATGCCAAAGCGAACGACACCGTCGTAGACCTTGGGCGCCCGGATGAGGAACCGGGTCAGCCGGGTGGCTGTCCCCAGCGTCAGGAGCAGGAGCCCCGTGGCGTCCGGATCGAGAGTGCCGCAGTGGCCGATCTTCTTCTGCTTCAGGATCCGGCGCACCCGCTGCACCACGTCGTGCGAGGTGAAGCCCGGATCCTTGTCGATCAACAGCAGTCCGTCCTTCATGCCCACCTCAAGCGTGCGCCGCCAGAGCCCCCCCCAGCGCCGCCGCCACCTGCCGGCGCACCTCCTCGCCGTCGCCCTCCATCGTGAAGCCGGCGGCGTTGCGATGGCCGCCGCCGCCGTGATGGCGGGCGATCTTCTCGACGTCCACCTCGCCGCGGCTGCGCAGCGAGACCTTGTGGCCGCCGTTTTCGAGCTCGCGGATCAGGGCCACGGCGTCCACCCCGGCGATGGAGCGGAGGTGGTCGATCAGCCCCTCGGAGTCGCCGGGGGAAGCCCCCGCCTTGGCGAACATCTCCCGCGTCAGCCGGCCGGTGGCGATCCGGCCCCCCTCGTGGATGTTGAGGGACTGGAGCATCTCCCCCAGCAGGCGGACCACGGAGAGCGGCTGGCTCTCGTAGAGCCACTGCGCCACCTGTTCCGGCTGGGCGCCGTCGCGCACCAGGGCCGCGGCCGCCTCGAAGGCGGCGGGGGTCGCGTTGGAGAAGCGAAAGCCGCCGGTGTCCGTGACCAGGGTCAGGTACAGGCAGCTCGCAACCTCTGGCTCCAGCGACAGCTTGAGCCCCTGGGCCAGCCGGTAGACCATCTCGCCCACGGCCGGGGCGGCCGAGTCCACCCAGTTCACCGCGCCGTAGCACTGGTTGCCCAGGTGATGGTCGATGTTGATCACCGGCCGGTCGTTGAGATGCTTCTCGATCCCGGTGCGGTCCGGGCTCGGGCACTCCAGCACGATGATGGCATCGAACATGTCGGGGAAGCCGACCGGCGGCTCCTCGCCGACGTGGATCCGCTCGCTGCCGGGCAGCGGCCGGTAGATCGTCGGCGTGGGGTCGCGGTTCCACATCACCGCCCCCTTGCCCATGCCGCGCAGCAGGCGCGCGAGGCCCAGCGCGGAGCCTATCGCGTCACCGTCCGGATTGATGTGGCTGGTCAGCAGGAACCGGTTGCCCTGGCGGATTCGCCGCAGCAGGTCTTCAGGAGCTTTCATCCCCATGGAGGCTCTCCAGAAGGTCAGAGATCTGTTGACTGTGCTCGGCACCGCGGTCGAGCTGGAAGGCGAGCTCCGGGGTCACCCGCAGCCGGAGCCGGTGGGCCAGCTCCCGGCGCAGGAACCCCCGGGCGTGGTGGAGCCCCTCGAGGGTCTCCAACCGCTGCTTCTCGTCGCCCAGGGCCGAGATCTTCACCACGGCCCGGCGGAGATCCGGAGTGACGTCGACCTCCGTCACCGACGCCAGCTTCACCCGCGGATCGTGGACTTCCCGCAGCAGCAGCTCGGCAAGCTCCGCCCGCAGCAGGTCGCTCACACGGTCGGTACGGCGGCTCATGACTCCCCCTCCAGGATCTGCGGCTCCCAGCGGGTGAGATAGGCTTCCGGCTCGCTCTCCACCAGGTTCCGGAGCTCGTTCATCAGCTTCTCCATCTCGCTCTCGCCGCCCGCTGCCACCGCCGCCACCGCGATCTCCGCCCGCTGGTGCAGGTCATGGAAGTCGGTCTCCGCAATGGAGACCCGGTAGCGCTGGTGCACCCGGTCGACCAACGACTTGACGACCCGCCGCTTGTCCTTGAGGCTGCGGCTCGAGGGCAGGTGCAGCTCGAAAATGGAAATCCCGACGATCATCGGATTGGCGTTCGCGTCCGTGGGACGTAGGATGCGCTGTGCGCACGGCGGGGAAAACCCCGGAGAGGTGCGCGCAGTGCACCCTACGCCCCGACCGTCCTCTTACAGGACCGGCGCCACCTCTTCGCGGGTGAAGGCCTCGATCAGATCGCCTGGCTTGACGTCCTGGAAACGGTCGAGGCCGATGCCGCAGTCGAAGCCGGTCCGCACCTCGGAGACATCGTCCTTGAAACGCCGGAGCGAGGCGATCTTCCCTTCGTAGATGACCCGATTGTCGCGCAGCAGCCGCACCGACGCGCTGCGGGGGATGACCCCCTCCACCACGTGGCAGCCGGCGACTGTGCCCACCTTCGGCACCTTGAACGTGTCGCGTACCTCGGCGCGGCCGGCGGCGACCTCGCGGAAGGTGGGCTCGAGCAGGCCGGTCATGGCCTTGCGCAGCTCGTCGATCAGCTCGTAGATGATGGTGTGGAGACGGATCTCCACCTCCTCCTTCTCGGCCAGTTCCACGGCACTGCGCTCGGGCCGGACGTTGAAGCCGATGACGACCGCCTTCGACGCCGAGGCGAGCAGCACATCGTTGGTGGAGATGGCGCCCACGCCCGAGTGGAGCACCGACACCTTCACCTTCTCCGTGCTGGCCTTCGCCAGGGCTTCCTTGAGCACCTCCACCGACCCCTGCACGTCCGCCTTGAGGATGACCGGCAGCTCCTTGACCTCCCCCTCCTGGATGCGGTTGAAGAGCTGGTCGAGGGACATCCGCGCCTGCGTCGGAGCGAGGCCGCGCCGCCGCTCCTCCTGGGCTCGGAACTCGGCGATGCCGCGCGCCTTCGACTCGTCCTCCACCACCTGCAGGATGTCACCCGCGTCCGGCAGGTCGTTGAAGCCGGTGACCTCGACCGGCGTCGCGGGCCCGGCCTTCTGCACCCGGTGGCCCAGGTCGTCGCTCATCGAGCGCACCCGGCCCCAGGCGGCGCCGGCGACGAACACGTCGCCCACCTTGAGCGTGCCGTTCTGCACCAGCACGGTGGCCACGATGCCGCGGCCCACCTCCTTGCGAGCTTCCAGGATGGGGCCCTGGGCGGCGATGTCCGGGTTGGCCTTGAGCTCCAGGATGTCGGCCGTCAGCAGGATCATCTCGAGCAGGTCGCCGATGCCCTGACGCTTCAAGGCCGAGATCGGCACCATCACCGTGTCGCCCCCCCAGTCCTCGGCCATCAGGCCGCGGTCAGCCAGCTCCTTCTTGACCCGGTCGAGGTTGGCGTTGGGCTTGTCGATCTTGTTGATCGCCACCACCATCGGCACCTTGGCCGCGCGGGCGTGGTCGATCGCCTCGATCGTCTGCGGCATGACGCCGTCGTCCGCCGCCACCACCAGCACCACGATGTCGGTGATCTTGGCGCCGCGGGCGCGCATCATGGTGAACGCCTCATGGCCCGGGGTATCGACGAAGACGATCTGCCGCCCGTTGGCCTCGACCTGGTAGGCGCCGATGTGCTGGGTGATGCCGCCGAACTCAGCCTCGGTCAGCTTCGACTGCCGGATGGCGTCGAGCAGCGACGTCTTGCCGTGGTCGACGTGGCCCATGATGGTCACCACCGGCGCGCGCGGGGCCTTCTTCGCCCCGGCCTCCTGCTCCTCGGCGCCGACCGCGAGCTCCTGGCGGAGCTGGACCTCCTCCTCGAAGGAGACCACCATGGCCTCGACGCCGAGGTCCCTGGCCACCTCCTGCGCCAGCTCGGAATCCAGCACCTGGTTGATGTTGGCCATGATGCCGCGCTTGAACAAGGCGTTGATCAGGTCGCGCACGCGCACCCCCAGCTTCTCGGCGAACTCGCGCAGGGTCATGCCCTCGCTGATCATCACCGGGCCCTGCGGCTTCTCCTTCTTGAAGCTGAGGATCTTGCCGCCCTCCTTCTCCTCGTCCTCCTTGCGCTGGGCGCGGCGGCGGCGGCGGCCACTCATGGGGGCGGCGACCTCCTCCTCCTCCAGGTCCTCGAGGGTCCCCTTGAAGGCGGTGAGATCCTCCTCCATCTCGACGCGCGGCCCGGGTTTCTTGGCGCCTTTCTTCTTCTTGTCGCGCTCGATCTGCTCCTGTAGCCGCTCGGCGGCGCGTCGCTTCTGCTCCTCCGTGGCGAGCGCCGACGGAGCTGCAGCGGCGGGCTGGGCTGGGCCGGGGCGCGCCGGAGCGGACCGGCCGGCGGGGACCGGTCCGGACCGGCCCGGGGGCGGCGCAGTCCGGGATGAGGCCGGCGGTGGGGTTCGCGAGGCCGGTGGCGCGGCGGTCCGGGACGCTGGTGCGGGCGCCTCGCGGCGGGGGGCGGCCGGCGGCCGCGGCACCTCGGCGGTGCGGGTCGGCGGTGCGTCCACCGGCATCGCAGCGACGCTTGCCAAGGCTTCGTGGCGGAGCGGCTCGGCAGCCGGCGGCGCGGCGGCCTCGGCCAGGATCGCCGGCGAGATCGGCGGCGTGGGACGCTCCGTCACCGGCAGCGTCTGGATGCGCGGCTCCACCTTCTGGATCAGCGTCCGCGGGCGCTGCGGGCGCAGCGGATTGGCGGCCGGGCGGCGGGCCACGGAGGCTGGTGCGGGCGTGCGCCGCCGGGCGGCGTCGGGCGGCGTCTGCTCGTCGCGCAGGATGACCTCCCGCGGATGGGGCATCTTCTTGCCCTGCAGCATCGCCTGCATGCTGTCGGTGTCGATGAGGGCATCGTCCCCCTCGACCCGCACGCCGATGGACTTCAGCTTGAAGACGAGGTCCTGGTTGGAGATCCCCATCATCTTCGCGAGGTCCTGGACTCGAATCTTTCCCATATTATTTCGTAACTCCTCTCCATGCCGGGGCTCCCCGCCCCGGCCGCTCCCATCCCGCCGCGGGCCCGGCGGAAACCGTCCCGCCCGGCCATCTCATACCGCCAACCCAGACGTACGTAGGGGCATCCCTGCGTGGACGCCCTCACCCAGGGGCCACAGAGGACTGCCCCTTACTCGCCCTCCTCGGATTGGAGCTCGGCCTCGGCCCCCTCGGTTTCGCCCGCGGGCTCCTCGCCGCTACGGGACGCCGCGGTCGCGCGCTGCTGCTCGCTCTCGGCAAAGGCTCGGCTCAGGGCCGCCATGAAGTCCTCGTCGGCCATGGCGCCGCCGCTGGCAGGCGTCTCGGGGGCGCGGAACGGTCCGATGTCGAGATCCGCCGTCCGCTTCTCCTGCTGCTCCCTGGCCCAGTCGATCAGGCGCTCGGCCTGATCGCTGTCGAGATCCTCGATGCCGAGCCCGAGCAGCGTCTCCGGCTCCGCCCCGGCCAGCACCTCGAGGCCGCCGAAGCCCGCGTCCCCGAGCCGCTCGGCCAGTGCGGCGCTGACGTCGGGCGCCGAGGCCACATCCACCTCCATCGGCGCCGCCGGCGTCTGGCTCATGGCCGTGTTCAGCATGCGGGCGAGGGCGTCGGCCACCTCGTCCTTGACGTCGCTCTCGCTCTTGATGTCGATGCGGCAGCCGATCAGCTCCGAGGCCAAGCGCACGTTCTGGCCGCGCTTGCCGATGGCCAGGGAGAGCTGCTCGTCCTCCACGATCACGTCGAGGTGCGGCACCTCGCCCTGGTGGGTCACCGAGACGCGGGTGATCTTGGCCGGCGCCAGGGCGCTCTGGGCGAAGGTCACCAGGTCGTCGCTGTGCTCGATGATGTCGATCTTCTCGCCGCGCAGCTCGCGGATGATCGACTGCACGCGCGAGCCCTTCATGCCCACGCAGGCGCCGACCGGGTCCACGTCCCGCTCGCGGCTGTAGACCGCCACCTTGGCCCGCTCGCCGGGGGCGCGCACCGCGTTCTTGATCACCACCGTGCCGTCGTAGATCTCCGGCACCTCGGTCTCGAACAGCTTGACCAGCAGCCGCGGATCGGTGCGCGACAGCACGATCTGCGGCCCCTTGGGCTGTTTGTGCACGTCCACGATGACGGCGCGGATGCGCTCGCCCTGGCTGTAGCGCTCGTGGCGGGCCTGCTCGGAGCGCGGCACCACCGCCTCCGTGCGGCCGAGGTCGACGATGATGTCGCCGCGCTCGAAGCGCTTGACGGTGCCGTTCAGGACCTCGCCCACCCGGTCGATGTACTCGTTGTAGATGTTCTCGCGCTCGGCCTCGCGCACCCGCTGGTAGAGCACCTGCTTGGCGTTCTGGGCCGCGATGCGGCCGAGGCCGTCGGTGGAGATCGGCAGGTGGACCTCGTCGCCCACTTGGGCGTCCGGCTTGTGGTCCCGCGCCTCCTCGACCGTCCACTCGGCGAGCGGGTCCTCCACCGTCTCGACCACCTTCTTGACGATGAACGCGTCGAACTTGCCGGTCTCGCGGTCCAGATGCGCGCGCACCGGCTCCTTGATCCGGTGCTGCTTCTTCGCCGCCGAGGCCATCGCGTCCTCGAGCGCGGAGATCCACCGCTCCAGATCGATATCCTTCTCGCGCGCGACCTGGCGCAGGATCTCGTTGAGGTTGATTTCCGTCGCAGTCTGTGCCTGAGGCATGGTTGTCTTCCTATCGTTGCGGCGCTACAGCTCGACCTCCAGCCGAGCCGTGATCACTTTCTTCAGGGGCAGCCTCCACGTCTCGCCGGTCCTGCCGTCCTCCAGCAGGACCTCGGCGTCCTCGTCGGGCGCTCCCGTGGTCCGGCGCAGCCCGTGGAGGCGCGCCACCACCGTCTTCTTCCTGCCCGTCTCGGGATCCTCGAAGGTCACCCGCGCGAGCCGGCCGGCGAAACGGTCGTAGTCGCGCGGCTTGTAGAGCTGCCGGTCGAGACCGGGGGAGGAGACCTCCAGCACGTAGCGGCCGGTCCCGAAGTCCAGCACGTCGAGCAGCGCCGAAACCTGCTTCGAGACGTGCTCGCAGTCGGCGAGCGTGACCCCGTCCGGCTTGTCCACGAACACCCGCAGCACGCTGCCCTTGAGCTCCACGTGCACCAGCTCGCAGCCGGCGGCCTCGGCGATCTGCTCGATCTCGGGCGCCAGCTCCGTGATACGGCTGGAGGTTGCGGCTGCCATTCGTTCGGGTCCCGTGCTCCTCTCGTCTGTCCAGGTTTTCCGCTCGCCCAACAAAAAAAGTGGGCTGTGGGCCCACTTCTTGTACCGACCGTCACCGGTCAGGGCAAGCTGGCTCGCCCCATTATAGGGAAAAGGATGCACCCATTCAAGATGAGACAGAAAAGGCTCTGAATCCGGCTCCGGAGCCCTTCCAAGCCGGTCAGCGGGACGAGGGGCGGTGGGCCGCGCTCGGATTCTAGAACAGGCCAGCCGGGCCAAATCTTCCCGGCACCCGGGCGTCCACGAAGGCGTGCCAATTTGGCGCGAGAGGCCCAGCCCGCCAGAGTCTCTCCTCTGGAATACGCCTGGCAGGACGATTGCTTCTTGGAAGAAGAGCGAGAAGGAGAAAGGAGACCAGAAGCACCCATGAGCGCCCTATCGAAAAGAAACCTCGCGATGTTCCTGCTGGTTTTCGGAGCGGTCGTCTTCGGCATGGTCCTCGCCGGGGGCCTGCAGTGGACCGTTCCGGGAGCCGCCGACCAGGAGGTGTCCAACGCCAGTCTCTCGGCGACCCGGCTCGCCTCGCAGCACGGCACGGCGGTCCTGCCTAGCTTCGCGGACCTCGCCGAGGCGGTCGATCCGGCCGTTGTTTCCATCCAAGCGGCCACCATCGAGAAGGGGTCCGGCCGCCGCGGCGCCGTGGACCCGTTCGAGTTCTTCTTCGGCCCGCGCAACCGACGGCCGCAGCAGCCCAACAGCCCGAACGATCCGAACAACAATGACGACGAGGAGTTCCGCTCCGACGCGGGCGGCAGCGGCTTCGTCATCAGCCCCGAGGGCCTGGTGGTGACCAACTACCACGTCGTCGAGGGGGCGACCTCGGTCAAGGTCCATCTCGGCGACCGCGACTACCCGGCGGAGGTCAAGGGCAGCGACAAGGCGACCGATATCGCCCTGCTCAGGATCAATACCGGCCGCCCCCTGCGCTACCTCGAGCTGGGCGACAGCGATGCCGTGCGGGTCGGCGACTGGGTGATGGTGATCGGCAACCCGCTCAACCTGGACAAGACGGTGACCACCGGCGTGGTCTCGGCCAAGGGCCGCTCGCTCGGCATCAGCGACGCCTCCTTCGAGAACTTCATCCAGACCGACGCGGCCATCAACTTCGGCAACTCCGGCGGTCCGCTGATCAACATGCAGGGCCAGGTCGTGGCCATCGCCACCGCCATCAACTGGGGCGCCGAGAACATCGGTTTCGCGGTGCCGGTCAACACCCTGAAGGAGATCCTGCCGCAGCTCCGCGAGAAGGGCCGGGTCAGCCGCGGCTATCTCGGCATCGGCATCCGCAACCTCGACTACACGCAGGCGCAGGCCTGGGGCCTGCCGAGCACCGACGGCGCCCTGGTCCAGTCCGTGGAGGACAAGACCCCGGCCGCGGAAGCCGGCATCCAGCACGGCGACGTGATCCTCGCGGTCGACGGCCAGAAGATCAAGACCACCCGCGACCTGATCAGCTACGTCTCGGCCAAGGGACCCAACGCCACGGTGACGCTGGACGTCTTCCGCGACGGCAAGACCGTCCAGAAGCAGGTCCGGCTGCGCGAGCGTCCGGGCCAGAACGAGCAGGAAGCCGCCAACCGCGAGCCCCAGGAGGGCAGCGGCATCGAGTGGCTGGGCATCCAGTACCAGGACCTGACCAATAACCTGCGGGGCGCCCACGGCATCCCGGAGGACGTGGAGGGCGTGATCGTCACCAACGTCGCGCCCACCAGCCCGCTCTACGACCAGTTCGTGCGGCCGGGCAGCATCATCACCGAGGTCAACGGCCGGCCTGTCAAGGGGGTCGCGGACTTTGAGCGGGCGATCAAGAGCGCCAAGCCGGGGACCTATCTGCGCTTCTACATGTTGCAGTTCGGCCAGCGCGGCGAGCGCCAGCCGTTCTTCGCCGTGGTCCAGGCGCCGTAAGGGACCCGTTGACCGATATCGGACAGACCGTCCCGACAGACAATCTGGTGGTTGCGGGCCGGCTCGCGAGAGCCGGCCTCTTTCTTGTTACACTGTGGTGAACCATGCCGAGACCAGGTGACAGTTATCGCGCCTCCGTGCTGGTGGTGGACGACGAAGCCGCGATCCGCGACAGCCTCCACATGATCCTGGAGTACGAGGGCTACCGGGTGGAGGAGGCGGCTAGCGGCTCGCAGGCCCTCTCCAAGGTGGCCGAGCGCGCCCCGGATGCCATCGTGCTCGACATCAAGATGCCTGAGATGGACGGCCTTGAGCTGCTCAAGGCCCTGCGCGAGCGGGGCTACGATATGCCCGTGCTGATGATCAGCGGCCACGCCGACGTGGCGACCGCCGTCGAGGCCACTCGCCGGGGCGCCTTCGACTTCTTCGAGAAGCCCCTGCAGCGCGAGCGGGTTCTCCTCTCCCTGCGCAACGCCGTCGAAGCCTACAAGCTGCAGGCCGAGAACCGCAACCTGCGCAGCGAGCCCGAGCAGCTCATCGGCACCTCCGCGGCGATGCGCCGCCTGCGCGAGACCATCGAGAAGGCGGCCCCGACCCCCGCGACCGTGCTCATCACCGGCGAGAGCGGCACCGGCAAGGAGCTGGCGGCGCGGGCCATCCACCGCCTGTCCTCCCGCCGCGACCGGCCCATCGTGCAGGTCAACTGCGCCGCCATTCCCGAGGAGCTGATCGAGTCCGAGCTGTTCGGCCACGAGAAGGGGAGCTTCACGGGCGCCGTCCGCAAGCAGACGGGCAAGTTCGTCACCGCCGACGGCGGCACCATCTTCCTCGACGAGATCGGCGACATGTCCGCCCGCACGCAGGCAAAGGTCTTGCGTGTGCTCCAGAACGGAGAGGTGGAGCCGGTGGGCGCCGAACGGACGATCCAGGTGGACGTGCGGGTGGTGGCGGCGACGAACCGCAGCCTCGAAGAGGAGATCGCGGCCGGGCGCTTCCGCGAGGACCTATACTACCGGCTCAACGTCATCCCGGTCCGCACCCCCGCCCTGCGCGAGCACTTGGAGGACCTGCCGCTCCTCGTCGAGCACTTCGTGCGGCGCTACGCCGACCAGAACAACTACAAGCCCAAGGAGTTCAGCGCCGACGCCTTGGCCCATCTGAAGGCGCTCCCCTGGAAGGGGAACGTCCGCGAGCTCAAAAACCTGGTCGAGCGCCTGCTCATCCTCACCCCGGGCGACGTGGTCAGCCGCGAGGACGTGATCGCGGCCACCGGCGGGGCGCGCCCCGAGCTGTCCACCTCGCTCTTGGCCGTCGAGACCCTGCGCGAGTTCCGCGACCTGTCGGAGCGCATGTTCCTGCTCCACAAGCTGGAGGAGAACAACTGGAACGTCACCCAGACGGCCCAGGCCATCGACACTCCCCGCAGCAATCTCTACAAGAAGCTCGATCAATATGATATCCACAGGGAGGAGCCGATCCGTGAGTCCTGAACGACGCATCCTGATGCAGATGCTGGAGGAGAGCGGCGCCCTGCGCCGTGGGCACTTCCTGCTGTCCTCGGGGCTCCACTCCGAGGCATACGTGCAGTGCGCCCTGCTGCTCGAGGACCCGGTGCGCGCCCGCAAGGTGGGGCAGGACTTGGCCGAGCTGCTGCGCTCGTTCCACCCCGACTCGGTGCTGTCCCCGGCCCTGGGCGGCGTCATCATCGGCTACGAGGTGGCAGCCGGGCTGGGCGTGCCCTTCCGCTTCACCGAGCGCAAGGGGGAGGAGATGGGGCTGCGCCGTGGCTTCACCCTGCGTCAGGGCGAGCGGGTGGTCATCGTGGAAGACGTGATCACCACCGGCCGCTCGACCCTGGAGACCGCCTCCCTCGCCACCGCCCGGGGCGCCCGGGTGGTGGGCATCGGCTCGATCATCGACCGTACCGCCGGCCGCGATCCCTTCGACGTGCCGTTCCGGGCCCTGCTGCAGCTCGACCTGCCCTCCTACCCGCCCGCCGAGTGCCCGGCCTGCCGCACCGGCGCCCTGCCGGCCGAGAAGCCCGGCAGCCGTCCGGAGGCGGCGGGAGCGCAGACGGAGCAGGCGGAGCGGCGGGCGACGCAGATGTAGGGGTGGATTATCCGCCCCCGCCGATCAACGCCAGCGGGATCGAGACGACGGTCAGGACAAGCGACAGCAGGAGCACGAGGACGGCGATCGTGTTCGAGATCCAGCCGTTGGCATTCTCCTTGAGCAGCTTGCGGTCGTTCATCAGCAGCAGGAAGGGGAGGGCCACGAATGGCAGCACGGCCGCCTCGGATGCCATGGCGAGGATCGTCAGCTTCAGCGGATCGACGCCGACCAGGATGACCAGCGACGCCAGCAGGATGGCGCCGGTATAGACCATGCAGAAGCGGGCGTCCTCGCGCGGATCGAGGCTCTCACCCCAGTTCCAGCCGAACGTCTGGGCGGTCGCGTACGCCATCGCCAGGGACACCTCGAGGGCTGCTCCCAGGCAGGCGATTCCCATCGAAACGGCGAACAGCACGAAGCCCCAGAAGGGAAAGGCCTCGGTCAGCATCATCGCCGCCTGGTGGTAGTCGTCCACCTGGATGCCCCGAGGCGCAAGCACCATCGCCGCGACCACGACTCCCCCCAGGGCGATGGCGCCTCCGAAGCCCATGCCGATCGCGGCGATCCCCCGGTTCACGCGGACGTAGGAGGGATCCCAATTGTCCTCCACCGCGCCGGAGGAGTAGAAATAGAAGAGGTAGGGGGAAAGAACCGCGCCCATGATGCTGACCGCGATGGCCCAGTACTTCTCCGGGTCCTGATTCGGCAGCGACGGCACCATCCCGGCCAGGACCTCGCCGGCTGGCGGGTGGTGGAGGAACGCCGCCACCACGAACGCCAGGGTGATCAGGCCGAGCAGCGATGTGCTGTTCTCGATGGTGCCGAAGGTCGACCGCCAGAGGAAGAGCCAGGTCAGGACCGCGACGGGGAGAGCCCAGAAAGAGGTCGGGAGCCCGGAAACCAGGTGGAGGGCGAAACAGATCCCGCCGATCTCCGTGGCCAGCACCAGGAACTGCGAGAGCGTCAGGACGACGAACGGAACCAGCCAGAAGTTGAAGCCGAAGTGGTCCCGGATGGCGTCCGGGAGGGCCATCCGCGTGACGGCGGCGAAGCGACCGGACATCTCCACCAGGAAGATCACCAGCAGGGTCGCGAGGAGGACCGCCCAGAGGAGCTGGAACCGGAAGTTGGCCCCGGCCTGCAGGCTCGTCGCCATGGCGCCCATGTCGAAGAAGCCGCCGACGGCCGTCAGGATGCCGAGCGCGAGCTGCAGCCATTTCCTCATGGGGCGGCTCTACCGGCGCTTCGACTTCAGCTCGGAGAGGGAGCACCGCAGGAGGGGCCGGTCGGGATCGCTCAGGTCGAGCAGGTCCCACGGCACGGCCAGCGGCTTCTTTGGGATCGGCCAGCCCATGAGCCGGAGGGCGGAGATGCCGAGGCGGGCCATCAGGGCGGCCGCCCCGAGGTGGTACTCGCGGATCAGGCACTCGTCCCCCTGCCGCTCGGCGCGCACGGAGAGGATGCGTCCTGCCTTGGCTCCCTCGGGATCCCGCACCAGCTTGCCGAGCAACAGCTCGAGGCGGACCTTCTGGCTCTTCATCACTTCTCTCCGGGGACCTTGGCGACGACGTGGTCGCGCAGCCACTTCTCCCAGTCGAAGGCGGGCGTTTCGGCCGCCTTGACCGCGAGCTGGATGTGGTAGGGGTTGACGTCCTTCACCTTCTCCCAGGGGACGCGGTAGCGCGCGGTCTTGCGGACGCTGAAGCGACGGCGGAGCCGCTCGACCCAGCTCTCGACGCGCGGGTGGATGCGCCGCGCCAGGACGACGAACCCCATCTCGATCGAGTCGATCCGCGGGGGCTCGTTCCCGCGCACCTCGAAGACGAGGCCGTCGACCCGCCCCATCTTCGTCTCGTCCTGGTCGACCACCTGCTTGTCGAGGACGTCCCGGGCGAGGTCCAATTGATTCATCAGCTCCCTCCTACCACTGCCTCACCCCCCTTCGTCAGCGTCTCGAACCTCGCCCGGAGCGCGCTCAGGCGGCCGACATCCCGCGCCACCGCTCCGCGGTCGTTCGCCTCGACGGCGCGCTTCAGGCCCTCGCCCGCGGCCTGAGCCTCGGCGACCAGCCCCCGCACGGCGGCGCGCAACTCGGGGCGGGCCTGCGACTTCGCGGCCTCCCTGGCCACTTTCTCGAACTCCTTGCCGGCCGCCGAGACGCTGTTCTTCACGAAAGAGGTCGGGACGCTGTTGGCCGCCCACTTCTGGCCGACCATCTCCAGGGCGGCGACCCAGGAGCCGGCCGGCTCGACCGACTTGAGCAGCTTTTCCTCGGGGGACTTCTGCTGGCAGGCGAGAAGCAGGACAGAGAGGACCGCACCGCCCAACGTGCGCCCACGCCATCCGATCGAGAAGAGGCTCCGCATCGCAAACCCCGGCAACAGCTACATCTACGGCTGCCAGGGTATGCGAGCAAGGATCGGGCCAGGGGACCCGGACCTCCTACACCTCCCCCCGCAACGCGAGCTGGGGTTCCGTCTGCGCGGCCCGGCGGGCCGGCAGGTACGAGGCGACGACCGCCACCAGCACCAGCACCAGGGCCACGACGGTGTAGGTCATCGGGTCGCTCGTGCTCACCTCGTAGAGGAGGCTCCGCAGGCCGCGCGTGGCGAGGAAGGCGCCCAGCAGGCCGGCGGCCGCACCGACGAAGGCGAGGACCAGCCCCTGGCCGAGGACCATCCGCACCACCCGGTCCCGGGTCGCGCCCAGGGCCATGCGGACGCCGATCTCCTGCCGCCGCTGGCTCACGACGTAGGCGATCACGCCGTACAGGCCGATGGCGGCCATCACCAGGGCGACCGCGGCGAAGCCCCCCAGCAGGAGCATGTAGAAGCGCGGCTGGGCGACGGACGCCGACACCAGATCCTCGAGCGTCTGCAGCTCGTAGACCGGCAGGTCGGGATCGACCTCACGGACCCGGGCACGGGCGGCGGCTGCCACGGCCCCCAGATCGGCCGTGGAGCGGATGACCACCGAGAGGACTCCCAGAGGGGCCTGGTCGTAGGGCAGGAAGATCTGCGGGTCGGCCTCGCTGTCCAAGGTGGACTGCTTGAAGTCGCCGATGATCCCCACCACTTCGCCGCCGCGGGGCACGCCGTTGCTCTTCCAGCCGAGGACGATCCGCTTGCCGATCGGATCCTCGTTGGGAAAGAACTCGCGCGCCGCCGCCTCGGTGAGGATGGCGACCTTCGTCGCGCCCTCCCGGTCCTGCTCCGTGAACAGCCGGCCGCGGACCAGCGGCAGCCCCAGGGCCTGGAAGTAGCCCGGCGTCACCAGGGCGACCCGCATCGCGGGCTCCTGGCCCGGAGGCGGCTCCGGCCGGCCTTCCACGTTGAAACTGAGCACGAAGTCGCTGTCGTCTAAGGGCTGACCGAACGCGGAGGCTCCGGCCGCGGTGACGCCGGGGAGCCGCCGCATCCGCTCCATCAGCTCGTTCACCAGGGACCGGAGCTGCGGGTCTTCCTTGTACTTGGGCGAGGGCGGGGCGAGATTGAAGACGATCGCGTTATTCGGGTCGAACCCCGGATCCACGTGCACCAGCTCGCCGAAGCTGCGGAGAAGGAGGCCGGCGCCGGCGAGGAGCATGACGGCGAGCGCCGTCTCCACCACGACGAGCACGCTGCGGGCGTGGACGGCGGCTCGGCCCCGGGAGCCACGGGTCCCCTCCTTGAGCACGGAGCTGAGGTCCGGCCGCGAGGCCCGCAGCGCCGGCGCCAGGCCGAACAGGATGCCGGTGACAAGGCTGACGGTCAACGTGAACAGCAGCACCGAAGAGTCCACCCCGACCTCCTGGAGCCGCGGCGTCTTCGCCGGAGCCAGCGCCACCAGCGCACGGGTCGCCCAGACCGCGAGCGCCGCGCCGGCCGCGCCCCCGAGGAGAGCCAGGACCACACTCTCGGTCAGGAGCTGGCGGACGATCCGCGCCCGCCCCGCGCCCAATGCAGTCCGCACCGCCACCTCGCTCTCCCGGCCCGACGCGCGGACCAGAAGCAGGTTGGCCACGTTGACGCAGGCGATGAGCAGGACGAACAGCACGGCACCCATCAGGACCAGCAGCGGCGTGCGGACATCGCCGACCATGTACGTCTGCATGCCGACCACGTCCATCCTGTACCCCGTGTTGTGCTCCGGGTACTGGGCCGCGAGGCGGGCCGCGATCGCCTGCGCCACGGCCCGGGCCTTTTCGAGGGATACCCCGGGCGCGAGGCGGGCCACACTCGAGAGGTAGATCGCGCCGCGGTTCTTGGGATTGAGGGTCCTGTCGTTGAGCTCGAAGGGCAGCCAGAGGTCCACGGTGGTGGGCCAGCGGCTCCTGCTGGCGATGCCGACCACCGTGTAGGGCTCGCCGTCGAGGCTCACCGTACGGCCGACCAGGCCGCGGTCGCCCCCGAAGCGCCGCTTCCACAGCTCCTCGGAGAGGACCACCACGTTGGGGGCCTTGGGTTTGTCCTCCTCCGGCGCGAAGCCCCGGCCGGCACGCAGGGGAGTCTTGAGGACGGAGAAGAACTCCGGGCTCACCCAGGCGCCGGTGAGACGCTCGGGCTCGCCGCCGGCCCCGGTCAGGTTTATGGAGCCGGCGTCGAGAAGCGAAGCCGCCTCGATCGTGCGGGTCTGCTTGCGCCAGTCGAGGTAGTTGAGGACCGAGAAGACGCTCGGCTCGCCCTTCTCGCTCAGCGGGTAGACGCGGACCAGCCGCTCAGGCTCCGGGAAGGGGAGCGGCCGGAGGAGGATGCCGTTGACGACGCTGAAGATCGAGGTCGTGGCCCCGACGCCCAGCGCCAGCGTCAGCACCGCCACCAGGGTGAAGCCGGGGCTCTTTACGAGCTGCCTCCCGGCGAATCGGAGGTCCTGCCCGAGCTCTCCGAGCGACTCCGTCCACTTCATCTGTCTCTCCTTGCGCACGTCCAGGGCGCAGCAGTACTTCCTCGTTCCCTCCAGGTCCCCGAAGCGCCGCCGCGCCTCGGTCCGCGCCGACTCGGGCGTCCAGCCCTCCTCGAACAGTTCCTGCGCCACCATCTCGAGATGGAACCGCAGCTCCTCGTCGACGTCCGCCGCCACCTGCGCGGCGGTGCGCCTTGGGAACCGGAACAGGCGTCGGCCCGGGAGGCGGGGCATCGTCGTCAGGCGGTCTCCAGCACCTTGGAGACGGCGGCGACGTAGCTGCGCCAGGTCGAGACCTCCGACTGGAGCGCCTTGCGCCCCTCGTCGGTCAACCGGTAGAACTTGGCGCGGCGGTTGTTCTCCGAGAGGCCCCACTCGGCCTCGATCCACCCCTTGCGCTCCAGGCGGTGGAGGGCTTGGTAGAGGGCCGCGTCCTCGAGCCCCAGGGCACCGTCGCTCCGCTGGCGGATCGAGCGCGAGATGTCGTAGCCGTGCAGCGCGCCCCAGGAGAGCGTCTTCAGGATCAGGACCGCGACGGTCCCTTGCATCAGGTCGAGAGAGGTCTTTGGCATCGGTTCGTTCCTTCCCTCACAACGTGAGGGGAGAGGATACGAGGATCGGGGCGCGGTGTAAAGCCCCCTCATGTCGTGAGGGAGGCGGGAGGTAAGGGCTTGGGGCTGGGGAAGGCGTACAATCTTCCCGATCTTTTCCGAAGGAGGGCTCACCCATGACCCGTCGCGAATTCCTGGGAGCTGTGGGGAAACCGGCCGCGCTGGGCGCTGCCGCGGCGATGCTCGATCCCGTGGGCGTCCGGCAGGCTCTGGCCAGGGCCGCCGCGTACGCCGGATCGGCGGCGGAGGCGGCCGCGGACGAGTCGTTCTGGTTCGATGTCCAGCAGGCGTTCACCCTCGACAGGAGCGTGGTCAACTTGAACAACGGCGGGGTGAGCCCGTCGCCGGCGGTGGTGCAGGCGGCCCAGAAGCGGCACCTCGACTTCTCCAACTCGACGCCGCCCCCGGTGGCCCTCTGGCAGGTGCTCGAGCCCCAGCGCGAGACCGTCCGCCAGCGCCTCGCCCGCACCTTCGGCGCCGAGCCGGAAGAGATCGCCCTGGTGCGCAATGCCTCCGAGGGCCTGCAGATCTGCCAGTTCGGGCTCGACCTTAAGCGCGGCGACAAGGTGCTGACCACCAACCAGGACTACCCGCGCATGATCGCCACCTTCGAGCAGCGGGCCCGCCGCGAGGGGATCGTCTTGAAGCGGTTCTCGATCCCGGTGCCCGCCGAGGACGACGACGAGGTCGTCGACCTCTTCCGGAAGAACGTCACCCCGCAGACCCGGCTGATCCTGATGTGCCACGTCATCAACCTGACGGGGCAGATCCTGCCCGTCAAGCGGGTCGTCGAACTGGGCCGCGAGCGGGGCATCCCGGTGATCGTGGACGGCGCCCACTCCTTCGCCCACTTCGATTTCACCCATGCCGACCTGGGCTGCGACTACTACGCGACCAGCCTCCACAAGTGGCTCTTCGCACCGCACGGCACGGGCATGCTCTACGTGCGGCGGGAGAAGATTCCGGGCCTCTGGCCGCTGATGGCCGCGCCGGCCACCATGGCGGGGGACATCCGCAAGTTCGAGGAGATCGGCACCCACCCCTCGGCCCAGAACCTGGCGATCGCCGAGGCGCTGACCTTCCACGAAGGGATCGGCGCCAAGCGCAAGGAAGCCCGCCTGCGCTACCTGACCAGCCGCTGGGCGAAGCGGCTCCAGCAGCACGACCGGGTGCGCCTCCACACCAGCTTGAAGCCGGGCAAGTCCTGCGGCGTCGCCACTGTCGAGCTGGTGGGGGTCGACCCCCCGTTGCTCGCTGACCACCTGTGGAAGAAGCACCGCATCCTCGTTACCCCCATCGTGCACGCCGAGTTCCGGGGCCTCCGGGTGACCCCGAGTGTCTACACGACGGTCGAGGAGATCGACCGTTTCAGCGAGGTCATGGAGGGGGTGGCAGAGAGGGGGATTCCGGCGTGAGGCGCAAGGCTGAGGTTCAATGATGAAGCGGATTGTCCTCCTCCTCAGCCTGCCGCTCCTCGCCGGCTGCGTCAGCGTCAGCGAGACCCGGACGCCCGCTCCGGTGGAGCGTCGGGCCATCTCGACCGACCGCGCCCCGGCGGCGATCGCCTCCTACTCGCAGGCGGTCCTGGTGGGGGACACCCCCTACCTCTCGGGACAGGTCGGGATCGATCCGGCGACCGGCCAGCTCGTCTCGGGCGGCCTCCAGGCCGAGGCGCGGCGGACGCTCGACAACTGCAAGGCCATCCTGGAAGCGGCCGGCTTCAGGCTCGCCGATGTGGTCCAGGTCCAGGTCTTCCTGGCCGACGTGGGCGATTACGCCGCCTTCAACGAGGTCTACGCCACCTACTTCTTCCCCTCGCCGGCCCCGGCCCGGGCCGCTGTGGCCGTGGCCGCCTTGCCCCGGGGAGCGCGGGTGGAGGTCCTGATGACGGCGCGGCGGCAGTGACTCCTGAGCCGCCACCTCATCAACAATTGCATCCTGTCAGGGCTCGAAGGCTGCGAATGAACCTTCGGCAGTCTCCCGTTGGCCAGGTCAGGCCTCTTGACCCGGACAATATGTTGCGTGACCTATTGAAAACCGTTGTGAAACATCCCTTCCTCCACCCAGAGGAAGGCCAACAAGCAGCATGCCCTCCGACCAGGGCGCCGTTGATGGGACGAGTTGCAGCTTCGCGGACAGGGCATGGGCCGCAGTGACCGACAGCGGCAGCAGAGAATCCCTTATTCGCATCATTCATCCCCACATTAGCAGCAGATATGAGTGGGTCACGCAACATAGTGTCTGGGTCGAGCGGCTTGACCCAGATGATTCGCAGCAGAAGGCAGCTCAGGCCTGGGCGTGTAGGCGGCCGGCCTCGTGGTCCACGGGCTCGGTGCCGTGCTCGCGCAGGTAGAGGCTGACGACCTCGCGCGCAGGGCCGTCGGCGCGGACGCGGCCGTCGTCGAGCCAGATGCAGCGGGCGCAGTTGGTGAGGATGGCCTTAGGGCTGTGGGAGACCATGAGGACGGTGGCGCCGGCGTCGTGGAATCGTTGGATGCGCTCCTCGCACTTCTCGGTGAAGGTGATGTCGCCTACGGCGAGCACCTCGTCGAGGATCAGGATGTCGGGCACCCAGGCGGTGGCGATGGCGAAGCCGAGGCGGGCCTGCATGCCGGAGGAGTAATTGCGCAGGGGGGAGCGGATGAAGTCGCCGAGGCCGCTGAAGTCGATGATGTCGTTGACCCTTTCCTCGATCTCCCGTCGCGTGTGGCCCAGCAGAAGGGAGTTGAGGTAGACGTTCTCGAGGCCGGTCAGCTCGTAGTCGAAGCCGCTGCCGAGCTCCAGGATGGGGGCGAGGCGGCCGTTGACGACGGCGGTGCCGCAGGTGGGCTTGAGGACGCGGGAGATCACCTTGAGGAGCGTGCTCTTGCCGGCGCCGTTCCTGCCGACGATGCCCAGGGTCTCCCCCTTGCGCACCGCCAGGTCGACGTCGCGCAGGGCCCAGAGCTTCTCGTAGGAGAGGGCGCCGCGCACGAAATGGATGGCGTACTCCTTGAGTGAGGGGATCCGCTGCTTGGCCAGGCGATAGCAGAGGGAGACCCCTGCGAGGCGGATGCTGAGGTCGTCCATCAGATGTAGAAGGGAATGCGGTCGCTGCTCTTGCGGAAGGCGAAGGCGCCGAGGGCGAAGGCGGCCAGGGCGATCCCCAGGCAGACGGAGAGGTGGGTGAGCGGCGGCACCTCGCCCTGGTAGATGGGGTCGCGGAAGACCTCCAGGATCGACCGCACGGGGTTGAAGCGGACCAGGGGGAGGAAGCGGGAGCCCTCGAGGATCTTCATGGGATAGAAGACCGGCGTCAGGTACATGAGGATGGAGAGCACGACGCCGATCATCTCGACGACGTCGCTGAAGAAGACCGCGAGCGGGGAGAGCAGCAGCCCGGCCCCGAGGGTGAACAGCGCGGCGAGCAGGATCGACACCGGCAGGAAGAACAGGGCCGGGGTCAGCGGGTGGCCGGTCACCAGCAGGATCAGCAGCAGCGGCACGATGGCGAGGCAGAGGTTGATGACGCCGGAGATGACCGTGGCGAGGGGGAAGACCTCCTTGGGGATGGGCAGCTTGCGCAGGAGCTGGGCGTTGCCCCTGAGGCTGTTCATCGAGGCGACGATGCTCTGGCTGAAGAAGTTCCAGAAGAGGATGCCGGCGAGGGCGAAGACCGCGTAGTTGCCATAGTCGAGCTTGAACCGGAAGATCGAGCTGAAGACCAACTGCAGCACCAGCATCATCAGCAGCGGCTGGAGCATGGTCCACAGGAAGCCGATGGCCGAGCGCCGGTAGCGCACCTTCAGCTCCCGGGCCACCAGGGCAAGGACGAGGTCGCGGTAACGATAGATCTCGAGCATGGGCGTGGCTCCGGGGACGACGGGTTTCTACACTGTGGAGGGGAAGATGGCAAGCGGGGGGCGCCTCATTCTTCCTCCTTCCCCAACCCCGCCAGCACTGACCGCAGCGCCTGGTCGTCCTCCCGCCAGGCCTGGCGCTGGGCACCCGGCAGGAAGGGACGGGCGAGGCGGCGGCAGGCGAGGCGCAGGAGAGCGCCGGTGCGCAGGGCGGCCCCGGCCCGCGACGCCCAGGGCTGGCCATGGTGCTTGCGCGCCCAGCGCAGCAGGTCGCTCCAGAGCAGCTCGGGGTGCTGCCGCCCCCGGGCGCCGGCGGCGCGGCCGATGGTGGCGCCGTGGTGGTGGAGCACTTTGAGCTCGGGGCGCACCTCAATCCGCCAGCCGGCCCGCCGGGCGCGCAGGCAGAAGTCGAGGTCCTGGGCGTAGAAGCGGAACCCCTCGTCGAGCGGCCCGGCCGTCTCCCAGACCGCCCGGCGCACGGCCATGGCCGCGCCCGTCACCCAGTCGACGGCGAGCGGGCGGTCCGTGGCGAGCGGCCTGGCGCGGCGGTAGAAGGGCAGGCGCTCCAAGAGCGCCGGCAGGCCGCTCGCCAGGGCGAAGAACCAGGCGGCGGAGGGCTCGCGGCCGCCGCTCCACTGCGGGGAGCCGTCGGGGTAGTGGAGGAGCGCTCCGGCGACCCCCAGCTCCGGCTCGCGCGCGAAGGCCTCGACCAGGCGGGCGAGCCCCCCGGGCTCCACCTCCGTGTCGCTGTTGAGCAGCAGGAGGACCTCGCCGCGGGCCCGCGCGAGGCCCAGGTTCGCCGCACCGGTGAA
>DASWME010000156.1:0-9093 GCA_036399915.1 Thermoanaerobaculia bacterium | reverse complement strand
GTCCAGGTTGCCGACGTGGACGCCATCCATGCAGAAGCGATGCGACGCGGCGTGCCCGTGGTGTACCCGCTGACGGACGAACCCTGGGGTGTGCGCCGCTTTTTTGTCCGCGACCCGAACGGCGTCGTCATCAATGTCATGTGTCATCGTCCCAGCGCGGCCGCCTCGTGATGGCGGAGGGCAACCCGAGCAGCCCTCAACGGCCGGACCGGGGACGAGCCCCGATCCGGCCGGGAGAGTGGCTGCCGGCTACGGTCTGCCGTTGGGGTGGGGAGGCTCGCCCTGCATCCTCCGGACCACGTCGCGCTTGTGCTCCTCGGGCACGCGCGCGAAGCCGTAGGCTCCCTTGACCAGGCAGAAGAGGTAGTGCCGGCCGAGGGTGTTGAAGGAGTGCGGGCGCTGCGCGGCGAGGCCCTCGGCGCAGATGTAGACGCCGTTGCTGACGTCCGCCGGGACGAAGAACGAGACCGGCACGACCGCCGAGGCGCCCGGAGCCAGGCTGACCCCCTTCGGGGTGCCCGGCTGGAAAACGGTGTACTGCACGGGGGTGGCGAGCGGGCCACCGGACACGATGCTCCAGGTTTCGCCGACGAACCGGCTCGGGGAGCCGTTGACGACGCGCATCTTGAATTGGCAGCTCCCGCCGCTCGCCGGGATCGCGCCGCAGGACTGATTGAGATAGATCCGCACCGGGAAGGACTTCACAGCGAGATCGCCGAAGTCGAAGTGCTCACGGTTCGCCACCTGGAACGGCTCGCTCAGCGTCGTCTCGTACTGGTCGGCGTGAGCGCGCAGCCTGTAGGTGCCCGGCAACAGCGGGTAGAAGGCATCCCCCTCGATCAGGAAGGTCCCGTCCGAGCCGGCAATTGCGTACCTGACGTTGTAGCAGTACGGCTCCGGATTGCAGTAGAGGAGCTCGACCCAGGCGAACGGCTCGGTATAGCCCGGCAGCGGCTCCCTCGTCACGCTGTCGACGAGCCTGCCCCGGATCGATCCCACCCGGGGCAAGGGGGTGAGACGGATATCCCCGAGGTTCAGCTCCTGCCCGGAGGAAACAGGGAAGGGGCCCACCTGCGTCCCCTCGTAATTGAACCTCTGGACCGTGACCAGGTAATTGCCTGCGAGCAGGGGAGAGAAGACATTGAAAGCACCGTTTTCGAACCGGAACTCTCCCTGGGGGTCGGTGTAGGCCCAACCGACGAACTCCCAGCAGAAGCCCCCGTAGCAGCGGGTCAGCGTCACGTAGGCATCCTGCACCGGAGAGCCGGTCTCCGCATCGACGACGTGGCCGGAGATCGAACGGGCGGGTCCACTCTCCGTGACGGTCAGGCGATAGGAACCCGAGTAGTAGCCGTTGCCCGTGAACGAGAAGTCGGCGTAGCTGGTAACGGCCAGCACGACGGTGCTGCTCGCCGGCGCGATCTCGAACAGAGAGTCGAGGTCGATGCCGGAGTCGTCGTCGACCGCGAGGAGCGTGACGCAGTCGTCGGCATAGGCCCCGAGGAGCGGGTCGTAGAGGGTCCCCTGTCCGGAAGCCTGCCCCTCAAGGCTGACCCGAAGCGGAATCCCGGGAGTCGCGGAGATCCGGTAGAAGTCGACGTCCGGGGTATTGGGAGGTGAATCCAGGCTGCCGGTCACCGTGAGTGGAAAGGAGGCGGCCGTGAGGTCCTGGGCCGCGAGGCAGGAGCTGTTCGGCTCCACTTCCTGCGCCCGCGCCAGGGGAGCCGAGGCGAGACAGAGAGCTAGGAGCAGCAGGAAAACCCATTGCAAGCGATCTCGTTTCATACACGTTTCCTCATCGAAGCGGTTGACGGCCTTTCGGAGGGCCACGCTGGCCTTCTCTTTACAATCAATATGGCAAATACGACGGAAACGTTTCGCAGGGTGCCTGCGCTGGGTACCGGTTGCCCTCTGAAGTTTGCGCTACTCTCTCCCCCATGCCCGGCAACTTCGGCGCCCAGAGCATGATCGACCCGCTCCGGCGCGTGCTGGTGAAGCGCCCGGAAGAGGCGTTCGCGGTGGAGGATCCGGCGCGGTGGAACTATGCGGCGCAGCCGGATCTGGAGGAGGCGCGGCGCGAGCACGAGGCGCTGGTCGAGATCCTGCTCGGGACGGGGGCCGAGGTGATCGACCATCCCGAGCCGCAGCCGGGACGGGCGGACGCGGTCTTCGTGTTCGATCCGGCGATCGTCACCGAGCGCGGCGCCGTGATCCTGCGCATGGGCAAGGAGCTGCGGCGGGGCGAGGAGGCGGCGATGGCCCGGCGCTTGGAGGAGATCGGTGTGCCGATCCTCGCCCAGCTCGACGGCGAGGCGACGGCGGAAGGGGGCGACCTGCTCTGGCTGGACCGCCAGACGCTGGCGGTGGGCCAGGGGTTCCGCACCAACGCCGAGGGGCTCCGCCAGCTCCGGGAGGCGCTGGCCGGCTTAGGCGTCGAGGTGCTGCCGGTCGCGCTCCCCTACTTCACCGGCCCGGCGGCCTGCCTGCACTTGCTCTCGCTGATCAGCGTGGTGGACCGCGGCCTCGCGGTCGTCTACCCGCCCCTGCTGCCGGTGCCCTTCTGGCAGACCCTGCGCGAGCGCGGCTTCCGGCTGGTCGAGGTCCCCGCGGAGGAGTTCCCGATGATGGGGCCGAACGTCCTGGCGCTCGCTCCCGGCCGGTGCCTGATGCTGGAGGGCAATCCCGTCACCCGCCGGCGGCTGGAGCAGGCGGGCTGCGAGGTCCTCACCTATTGCGGCCGGGAGATCTCGCTCAAGGCCGAGGGCGGCCCCACCTGCCTGACGCGGCCGGTCTGGCGCTCAGAGGGGACCTGATCCACTGCGCGCCAGTGACTCAAAAGATATCTGTGGGGAGCGCCGCCAGAGCGCCGAGGACCTCCTCGGCCGAGCCGTAGCGCTCGGCGGGCTTCTTGGCCAGGAGCCGGTCCAGGAGCGCCAGCCAGGGCTCCGGCAGGTCGGGACGGAACCGCCGGATGTCCGGGAGCTCCTCCTGCAGACGCTTCAGCCCGACGACGGTGGGGCTTTCGTGCTTGAAGGGCTCGCGGCCGGCGATCAGGGCGTAGGCCACGATGCCGAGGGAATAGAGGTCGGAGCGATGGTCCAGGGGCCTCGCCATGAGCTGCTCCGGCGACATGTACATGGGCGAGCCGACGGCGGCGCCCGCCCGGGTGAGCTTCGTGTCCAATCCCGCCATGCGCGCGATCCCGAAGTCCAGGATCTTGAGGCGCTTGCCGACGACCATGACGTTGCTGGGCTTGAGGTCGCGGTGGATGATGCCCAGGGAGTGGGCTTCCGCCAGTCCGGCGGCGATCTCTGAGAGGAAGAAGCGGATCCGCTCGAGCGGCTCGGGCGACTTCGCGGAGATGAACCGGTCGAGGAGGTCCCCCTGCAGCAGCTCCATGGTGATGAAGATCCCCCCCTCGAAGCGGCCGAGATCGAAGACCCTCACCACGTTGGGGTGGCTGATGCGGCGGCAGATCTGCAGCTCCCTCAGCAGGCGGTCCTCGCCATGGGAGCGGTCCTCCGGCGCCAGCAGGGTCTTGATGGCGACCAGCTCGTTGAGGGCGACGTCCTGGGCCTTGTAGACCTTCCCCATCCCTCCGCGGCCGATCTCGGCGAGGATGTCGTAGCGGTCGGCGAGCCGCTGCCCGACCTCGACGTGCCGCCCGGCGGCGGGGCGCGAGTCCTTCTCGGGCTTCCACTCCGCGGTCGACGGGAGCTTGAGACCGGCGAGCCTCGTCGCAACGTCGCGGTGGCGGGGCGCGCGGCGGACGACCCCCTGGTAGGCCTCTCGCGCCTCGCCGTGGCGGCGCAGGGCCTCGAGGGCCCTGCCCTCCCAGTAGAGCCCGTCCACCGACTGGACGTTCCGCTCGTCCCAGAGACCGGCGCCTGAAGCCTGGCGCAGCAGGTCCAGGGCCGTCTCGGCCCGGCCGCCCTCGACGAGCTGCGGCGCGACGAGCAGGACTCCGGGCAGGAGGTTTGGATCCTGGGGCTCGATCTGGCGGAGGATCTGGACCGCCTGCTCCGTCTCCCCGGCACCGGCGAACAGGCCGACCGCCTCCACGGGCTCCCCCGCCCGCAGGTGGAGCGCGGCTGCCGCGGCAACGTCTCCCGACTGGACGTAGAGAGACACGGCGCGGTCGCGCCGGCCGGCGGCGGCGAAGCACCGGGCGGCTTCGCGGGTCCGGCCGGCCTGGAGGTGGACCTCGGCGGCCCTCTCCGGCACTCCCGCGGACTCCCACCGGTAGGCGGCATGCCCCCACTCGCCGGCCGCCTCGTAGGCTTCCGCGGCCTCGCGGGTCAGGCCCATCTGGTCGAAGAGGGTCCCCGCCTGGAGAGGACGCCCGGAGCGCAGATAGACCTGCGCCACCCAGCGCTTCTCGCCCGGCGACCGCTTCGCCAGCTCCAGGGCCCGGCCGGCCTCTCCCGCGGAGAGATAGGCGTTGATGGCCTCGGCGTAGCGGCCGGCCCGCTCGAGCAGCTCCGCTTTGCGGACCGTCTCCGGGAGCGGCTGCAGGAGGGCCGCCGCCGCCGAGCTGCGCCCCAGCCCGATGAGGAGCTCGGCCCGCTTCAGATTGACCTCCTCCAGCCGGGCGGGAGAGCCGGAGCGCAGGCGCGCGAGGCTCTTCGCCTCGATCTCCAGGACCCGCAGCGCCTCTCGGGGCAGCTCGGCCTTTTCATAGTAGATCGCGGCTTCCGGCCAGTCGCGGGCGCTCTCGAAAAAGCGGGCCGCCGTCTCGGGCTCCGCCGCCTTCAGAGCGGCCGCCGCGGCGCGCCGGAGATCGCCGGCCAGATCGAAGAGGGGGATCGCCTCGCGGAAGTGCCCGATGGACGCCAGCAGCTCTCCCGCCTGGCGCGCGGTGAACTCCTCCCCGCCCCGGGGCAGGTAGCCCAGGGCGCCAAGAAGCGAGCAGCGGACCAGCAGAGGCTCGTCCCGGATCTCGGCCGCGATCTCCGCCGCCCGGCCGTAGTCGCCGATCTTGGCGTACGCTTCCGCCGCCTGCTGCTTGTTCCCCTCGCGCAGATACGCCTCCGCCAGCCTCTGGTGGTCACGGGCGATGAAGGACAGGAGCTTGCCGGGTGCAGCCATCGCAGAACCTGGAAAAGCGAACGGATCTACGTAATGAAAAATGGGCTTGTGGAAATTATACTCCATCCTGCCTCGCCGCGAATAGAGGCCACGTCTGGGAAATCCCGGATTGCCGCGAGCCGAGTTTTCTGCAACTCTCCATCTGGTTGCGCCGTTCCCCCGATCCAGGAGGCCCGATGATGCGTATCGCCGTCCTCTCCCTCGCCGCCGTCTTCCTGCCCTGGCCGCTGCTGGCGCGCGATCCCCTGGCCCACACCTACTCGATCGTGGCGCGCGATCCGGCCACGGGCGACTTCGGCGTCGCCGTCCAGAGCCACTGGTTCCAGGTGGGGCCGACCGTGCCCTGGGCCGAGGCGGGCGTCGGAGCGGTGGCGACTCAGTCGTTCGTCAAGGTGGACTACGGCCCCTTGGGGCTCAAGCTCATGAAGGAAGGCAGGTCGGCCCAGGAGGCGCTCGACTCCCTGCTCGCCCGGGATCCGCAGAAAGACGTGCGGCAGGTGGCCATGGTCGACGGCAAGGGCCGGGTCGCGGCCTGGACCGGTCCGAAGTGCATCGCCGCCGCCGGCCATCAGACCGGCGCGGGCTTCTCCGTGCAGGCGAACCTGATGGACCGGCCCACGGTCTGGCCGGCCATGGCTCGCGCCTTCGAGGCGGCCAGGGGGGACCTCGCGGACCGGTTGCTCGCCGCTCTCGACGCCGCCCAGGCCGAGGGCGGGGACATCCGCGGCAGGCAGAGCGCGGCACTGCTGGTCGTCCGCGCCAGAGCGAGCGGTGAGCCCTGGCACGACAAGCTGGTGGACCTGCGGGTGGACGACCATCCCGACCCCCTGGCCGAGCTGCGGCGGCTGCTCAACCTGCACCGCGCCTACGAGGAGATGAACCAGGGGGACGAGGCCGTGGCGAAGAACGAGTTCCCGGCGGCGCTGCGCCACTACACGCGGGCCAGCGAGTTGGCCCCGGACGTCGTCGAGCTCCCCTTCTGGCAGGCGGTGACCCTGTTCGTGGGCGGGCAGGAGGAGAAGGCGCTCGCGATCTTCCGGGACGTCTTCGCCCGCGAGGAGCGCTGGGCCCGTCTGGTCCCCCGCCTGCCCGCCTCCGGGCTGCTGCCGGACGATCCGAAGAAGGTCGAGAAGATCCTCTCCGTGGCGCCGCCGGGGGCGCGGCCGAAGAGGCCGTGAGCTTCGCCCCGGTCATCCGTTAAACTCCGCTGGATGCTGACGACCGTCTCCACCTCTGCGATGCCCTGGGACCGCCGGGCTCCCGAGCGCGAGGGCCCGCCCTCAGCCTGGGCCCTGCTGCCCGAGGACCTCGCCGCCCGCGGCTGCCCCGGCCGGCCCGAGCACGTGTTCGCGCGGCTCCAGCGCGTGCGCACCTGGCTGGCGGACCGCTTGTTCCTCTCGCGCGGGATCCGCGCCTGGCTCGCGGCCGAAGCCGACCTCTCCCTGCCCGCGATCCTCGAGCGCCACCCCTCCGGCGACGGTGCCACCCGGCTCGTGCTCGGGCTCTCCGACGGAGAGCGCGTCGAGGCCGTCCACATGCCCCGCGGCGAGGGCGATCCGCGGGTCAGCTTCTGCGTGTCGAGCCAGGTCGGCTGTGCTTTGGGGTGCACCTTCTGCGCGACCGGCGCCATGGGCATCGTGCGCAACTTGACGGCCGGCGAGATCGTCGGCCAGGTCCTCGCCCTCATGCACCACCTGGGGCCGCGGCTCGGCGAGTCGGTCTACCTCGTCTTCATGGGCATGGGCGAGCCGCTGCACAACCTCGATCACGTCCACCGCGCCATCACGGTTCTCTGCCATCCGGAGGGGGCCGGCCTCTCGCCGTGGCGCATCACGGTGAGCACCGCCGGGCTGGTCTCCGGCATCGAGCGGCTGGCGCGCCTGACGCCGCGGCCGCAGCTCGCCGTCTCGCTCAACGCCACGACCGACGCCGCGCGCTCGGCCACCATGCCGGTCAACCGCGCCTGGAATCTCGCCCGCCTGCGCCAGGCGCTCGACGCCTGGCCGCTCAAGCGCCACGAGCGCTTCGTCTTCGAGTACGTGCTCCTCGCCGGGGTCAATGACACGCTGGAGGACGCCGACCGCCTGGTCGCCTGGCTCGGGGACCTGCGCCACCGCCACAACGTCAACCTGATCCCCATGAACGAGCACGCCCACTCCCCCTTCCGCGAGCCCGCGGAGGAGCGGCTCCAGGCCTTCGCCGCCCGCCTCCACCACCACGGCTGCTTCATCACCGTGCGCCGCAGCCGCGGCCGCGACGTGCAGGGGGCCTGCGGGCAACTGGTGCGGCGCGGCTGAGGAGTGCGAGGCGGCGCCCTGATCCCTGGCCGTGCCAACGAGTGGACGGACGGCCGTGCGCCGCGCGGACGCACGGCCGTCGTTGAGATGCTCCGGTCAGCGGCCGAGGTGCCGCTGGAGCCCTGCGAGCGCCACGCGCCACTGCGCGCGCCGCTGCTCGACCTGCTCAGGGCCGGCGAGGTCCATGTTGTCCGCCACCACGCTCGCGCCCCCCTTGGGCTTGCCCGTGACACGGATCTCGACCATGCGGCCGTCGAAGGGGAAGCGCAGCCAGGCGTAATCGCCCCCCTTGGTTTTGACCTCCCGCGGCTTGTCGCCCGTGAAGGCGGCGTCGAGGGCCGCCGCGAGCGCCGGGTCGGCGTCCTGCAGCCACGCGGCCCGGCGATCGGCGCTCCTGAGGGCGTCGACTACCTCGGCCACGGCGGCGGGAACCGTCTTCGAGACGGACACCTGGAAGGTGCCGGTGCACGACTGGTTCACGTCCCGCAGCCCCCGCGCGCGCTCGTACGCCACGGTGATCCCCTGCGCATGCCAGCCCGGCACCCCGTGCTCCTTGTATAAGTGAGCGGCCGCCGCGGTGTGCCCCTTGGTGGCCGCGCCGAACGCGTCCAGCACGGCAAACCAGTGATCGAAGCCGTAGCCGGTCTTCTTGCGTGCCGCCTCGTCGGTGAGCGCGCCCCTGGGGGGCGAGGCGGAGAGGGACGGAGAGGGAGCCGGCGGCGCCGGCATGGCCGCGGCAGCGGCGGGCTCGGGCTGCGCGTCCTGAGGCTCTGGAACGGCGGACGGCTTCGACGCCTCCGCCTTCTTGTCGCGCGCGAGCAGGAGATGGCGGCGCGCCGCGGTATAGCTTTCCCCGGTCTTTTGAGACCGAGCTCGGATGGCTTTCTTGAGTTTCTTCTGTTGGGTCATGTGCTTCGTCTCCCGGTCGCACGATGCCAGCCCCCGCCTGACATCGGCACCAGAGAAACGAGTCACACGACCCGAGGCTTGAGGACCCCTTTGCCCCGGCCGAGGGCCTCGCGGGGGGAGACCGAGCGGGGTTGGGCGATGGGCCATCGCCCGTAGGGAAAAGGATGCCAGGAGCCGGGCGGGCCGTCAAGGAGGGCGTCGCACTCTCACGGGCTCGGCGCCGCGGCCGAGCCCTGGAGGACGATCTCGACCCGGCGGTTCTGGGCCTTGCCCGCGGCGGTGCGGTTCGAGGCAACCGGCCTCGTTTCGCCGTAGCCCTGGGTCTCGATGCGGTCGGCCGGGACGCCGCCGGCAACGAGCACCGAGCGCACCGCCTCGGCCCGCAGCCGGGAGAGCTCCAGGTTGTACTCATTGGAGCCGTCCGAATCCGTGTGGCCTTCGATGAGGATCGAGGAGTCCCCCGCCGTGGCCAGGGCGCGGGCGATCTCGAGCAACCGGGAGCGCATGGCGGACTGCACCACCGACTTGTTGACCTCGAAGTAGACGCTGCCGGGCAGCGTCAGGACCAGGCCGCGCGCCTCTTCGCGCACCTCGGCGAGGCGGGACAGGGTCGTCCGCAGCTCTTCGCGGGTCCGCTCCTGCTCCTCCCGCAAGCGGGCCATCTCCGCGGCGCGGGCCTCTTCAGCCGCGCGGGCCTCGCGGGCTCTCCCCTCTTCGGCCCGGCGCTGCTCTTCGAGGCGCTGCCGCTCCTCGGCCGCGCGGGCCTCGGTCTCCCGGCGGACCTGCTCGGCCTCGCGGG
>DASWME010000155.1:0-19719 GCA_036399915.1 Thermoanaerobaculia bacterium | reverse complement strand
AAAGGTCGGCCTCCTGCTGTATACGGATCTCATCTTCACACTTCGGCCCTTCGCAAGTCCCCCAAGATTAGGGTGGGCTCCTTTCCCGGTGGCGCGGTCCAGACGCGGACCGCCGACAGGCAGCAGCTCTTCCGGGCAGTTCCCGACGCAACGAAGTGAAACAAAATAAGCGACGGTCCGTAGGAAAGAGAGGATCTAGCGCAGGAGGAGTTTGTCTATGCGAAGCAACTGGTCAATCCGAGCCGCCGCCCTCATTTCCCTGTCCCTGACCTTCTCGTGGGCGGCCGCGCCGGCCCGCGGTGAATCGGGGAAGGTCTATCGCTACACCTCGAGCCTCATGGACGGGAGCGGCATGGGCGACGAGCTGCTCTTCGTGAGCGGCAGTCGCGTCGAGGTTCTGGCGAAACGGAGGAGCGACGGGTATGGCAGGCTGCTGGCCTTCGAGATGGACGGCCCCGGCCTGGCGCCCAAGGTCCTGAAGATCTGGCAGCTCTCTGCGGACAACCGGGCGTTCATCGGCACGGTCGAGTCGCTGCCGGGCGGGAAGGCCGTCCGCGTCGAGATCTTCCCCTCCGGCCGGCCGGCCGAGACGGTCGCCGCCCCGGTCTTCCCCTGGACCCTGTCCGATGCGCTCTCGGTGCTGAACCTCGCCTTCGCCGCTCTGAAAGACCCGAAGGGGAGCTTCACCGTGGGCATGGTCAGCCCCAACTTCACGCCGAACGAGCCGCCGGTCCGCTTCTCCGGCCCGTTGAAGGCCTCCTACGTGGGGGACGAGGAGCGCGGCGGAGCGCCGACCCGCAAGTACCGCCTGGAAGGCGAAGGAGTCCAGAACGGAGGCGGCTTCGCCTGGGTGCACCGCGATGAAAAGCGGATCGAGGCCCTGGAGACGGACGCCGGCAAGGGTCCGGAGGGCATCAAGCTCCAGCTCGCGAGCGCTCAGGCCCTGGACGCCGGGGGCTGGGAAGAGGCGAAGCGGGCGCGGCTCGGAACGCCGCCCCCCACCGGTCCGGTCGAGGCGGTCGAGGTCAAGCCCCATTCGTGCCGGGTGCCGGGCGTGGACCGGGAGGTGCTGTGCGCCACCTACCCGGTCTGGGAGAACCGCGAGACCAAGCAGGGGAGGAGGATCGGCCTCAACATCGTCATCCTGCCGGCCCTGGGACCGGACAAGCAGCCCGATCCGATCTTCGTGCTCGGCGGCGGCCCGGGGGAGGGGATCGCGGCCGCCGCCGGTGGTCTCGCGGGGAGCGACCTGCGCCAGAAGCGGGACATCGTGCTGATCGACCAGCGCGGCACCGGCCGGTCGAACCCGCTCGATTGCACCTTCTATGGCGAGCCGGTCGACTTCCGCCGCGCCGCCGGGGAGCTGTTCCCGCTCGATGCGGTCAGGAAGTGCCGCGAGGAGCTGGAGAAGGTCGCGGATCTCAGCCAGTACACCACGGCCGCCTTCGCCGACGATCTGAACGAGGTCCGCCAGTGGCTCGGCTACGGCAAGATCAATCTGAGCGGCGGCTCCTACGGCACGCGCATGGCCCAGGTCTACTGGCACCGGCACCCGGACACGGTGCGCAGCGTGGTGCTCATCGCCGTGGCCCCGCTGGGCATGTACATCCCCTTGCGCCATGCCTACGCCGGCCAGCGGGCGCTCGACCTGCTGCTCGCCGAGTGCGCCGCGCAGCCCGAGTGCCGGGCCGCTTTCCCCGATCCCAAGGCGGACCTCAGAGCGATCAAGGAGCGGATCGACAAGGGCGTGACCGTGACCGTCACCAACACGCGCACGGGCGAGCGGCAGGAGGTGCGGCCCACCTGGGGCCTGATCGCCGAGGGGATCCGCTTCCTGATGTATGGCCCGGGGGGAGGGAGCCTGCCGCTCCAGATCCACAAGGCCGCCCAGGGCGACCTCGCGCCGCTCGTCCAGATGTCGATCGAGAACCGGCTGAACCTCGACGAGGCCCTCGCCTGGGGCCAGAACTTCTCGGTCACCTGCGCCGAGGATCTGCCGTTCATCACCGAGGAGATGACCCGCAAGGAGACCGCGGGGACGTACCTCGGCGACTACCGCGTCCGCCAGCAGAAGGCCGTCTGCGAGGTCTGGCCGCGGGGCAAGGTGCCGGCGGACGTCCACGAGCCGGTCCGCTCGGACGTGCCCGTGCTGCTGATCTCCGGCGAGCGCGACTCGGTCACTCCGCCGGAGTTCGCGGACGAGGCGTCGCGCCACATGACCAACCGCCTGCACGTGGTCATCCCGCGCGGCAGCCACGGCGGCGCCGGAGAGTGCACGGACAAGCTGATCCGCGACTTCACCGATCGCGCCTCGGTCCAGGGGCTCGACCCCGCGTGCGCCGCGACCGTCTATGGCCCGACGCGGTTCATGAAGCCGTAGAAAGGAGGGGCGGCCCGAGGGCCGCCCCTCCTTTGACGTCGACCTGATGGGCGGCTGGCGCCCTCAGGCTACTTCAGGCACTTCTCGCAGATCTGCTTCACGGCCGCCGCGGCGCTGGCCTTGCCGCGCGAATCCTGCACGCGCACCGTCGCCCCGTACTGCCCGCTCTGCGTGTACTGGTGATCGATGGTCGGCTCGGTGGTGGCCACCGGGGGAGTTCCATCGCCGAAATCGAAGACGTACTTGACGATGGTGTCGCGGAGCTGCGGATCGCTGGAGGTGGCGTCGGGATCGAACGAGCGCGACGCGTCGAAGTGGACGTTGAGCTGCTTGCGGTGGCCGATCGCCGAGGCGGAGAGCACCGGGACGGGCGCCTGGTTGGGGCCGCAGTTGCCGACCGGCACGGTGCGCACCGCGCCCGTCCCGACGCCGTCGTTGGGCATCAGGTCCATGGGCTGGGAGCCGCCGATGAAGCCGCCGGTGGCGTCGGTCCCTGCGAGCTTCGAGGCGATGGCCAGCAGCGAGGTGATGCTTTGACCGGCCGCGGTGACGCCGACGTCGCTCGCCCGCACCGTGATGGTGATCAATCCGCTGGCCGGCGCGTAGCCGCTGCCCGCCTGCGCGGGCTTGGGCGTTCCCTCCACGAAGTCGCCGCGCCGCGCGCCGTTGCTGCCGGCGGCCACTTTGTACGACTCGAAGCGTGGCGTGCCGGTGGCGTTGGTGATCATGCGCACGGCGTAGACGACTCCCGCGTCGTTCTTGAACGAGGTGAACCAGGTGGTGTCCGGCGGCAGCGCATCGCCCTTGGCCGCCGTCTTGAGCTGGAAGGTCAAGGTCAGGGCGCCGCCGGCGAGGTAGGGCTCGCTCACCGTGAGGAGAGTGAGGTCAGCAGCCGCAGGCACCGGTACGCCCACCGGTTGGCCGGCCACGATGACGAAGTTGACGGCATCGCCGGTGCCCTCGCTGAGGACGGTCAAGCCGGGAGAGACGCAGATGTGCTCCGTGGGCAGCGCGGGGGCGACGGTGTTGCTGGCCGGCCCCGTGCCATGGAGGTTCACCGCCGACACCCGGTAGCGGTAGGTGGCCGCCGCCTCGATGGCGGTGGTGTCGTCGTGCTTGGTGGCGGTCGGCGCCACGGTCGCCAGGTTGCGGAAGGACTCGTCGTTCCTGGCGCGCTCGACGACGTAGCTGGTGATGGGCGCGGCGCCGCTGTCCGGGGCCGTCCAGCTCAGGTTGACGCCGAGCGGGTCGCGGCTCGCCGTGAGGGCCGGGCTGCCCGGGAGATTGCTCGGCTCCGTCGGATCGAATTGCGCGAGCATGCGCTTGCCGGTGGCCTGGCGCGCGATGTAGCCGCGCCGGGTGAAGGCGTTCGCCCCGCCGGTCACGCAGGCGTCGACGCAGCCGTCCGCGTAGCCGACCAGGATGCGGCCTTCGCCGTCGATGTCGGCGTCCATGAAGTCGAGGAGGTTGCGGTCGTCCGGCGTGTTGTCGCAACTGAAGCCCTGGTCGCAGATCGACCCCTTCTGGGTCGGGTCGTTGGGCGTCGCGTTGCGCAGCTCCCAGGTCGCGCCGCCGTCGAAGGTGGTGGCGACCCAGAGGTACCACTCGGCGTTGGCCGGGAAGCTCGCCATGTTGCCGGAATCGCCGGGGGTCGTGGTGCCGTGGAAGATGTAGGCGGCGCGGTCCGGATCGCCGGCCACCACCGTCGAGAAGGCGATGTTCTTGAGGCCCGCCGGCGCTCCCACGTCGGTGGCCGGAAGCTGCCAGTCGATGGTCGGGTTGCTGGGGTCGCTCTTGTCGAGCGTGCCCTTGAGGATCATTGGCCGGTCATCGCCCTGCTCGGCATAGCCGTAATAGATCGTCTTGCCGTCGTTGGCGATGGCGATCGAGGAGTCCCAGCGGCCGTTGACGGTGCCCGGCACCTGGATGTAGTGCCAGGTCTCGCCGGCGTCGATCGACAGCGACACGCCCTCGGTCCCCTGGCAGGAGTTGTTCATCGGCACGTAGACGGTGCCGTCGGCGCCCACCTTGACGTGGCCGTGGTTGTTGCACCCATCCTGCAGCTCGAAGATCGGCCGGCTCGGGTTGAAGGTCAGGCCGCCGTCGTCGCTGCGGGAGCAAGTCGCGTTGACCGCCGCATGGGAGCAGTAATAGAGCGCGTGCGGGTAGTTGGCGCCCGGCGGCGCCGTCGGCGGCTTCACGTTGTTCGGATAGGGACCGGCGGCGATCGATTGGTTGTCGACGCCGTGGACCTGGCCGGGACCGGTGAGCGAGCGGGTCCAGGTCGAGCTGGTGCCGGCGCTGTCGTTGTAGGCCATGTAGCTCGACGCCGCCAGGAGCTGCGCGATCCAGATGCGCTGGTTGACGCTGCCATCCGGCAGCCGGTGCTGGTCCATGGTCATGAAGGGGTCGGCGGTCGCTGGCGCGCCGCCGGTTCCGAGATTGCGCCAGGACGCCGTGGCCGGCGTGGTCGCGTCGTCGAAGGAGGTCTCCAGCACGTCGAAGTGGTACAGCATGTAGGCCTTGTTGGTCTTCAGGTCCACCCCCATCGTCGGCTCGGCCGCGTCATTGGTGCGGGTGCTGACGCTCGTCGGCGGGGTGTAATTGACGAAGGTGGGGCCGCCGAGGGTGACGTCAGGGGTCTCGGTCGGGGTGGGCCCGGTGACCAGCGAAGCGGTGATGGTGGCCGAGAGCGCCGCCGGCGCCGCGGGGACGAGGAAGATCCGGTAGCTCGCCGAGCCGGACGGTGCCGGGAACTCGATGACCTCCGGCGTCGGCGGATTGTTGCGCGACGAACGGAAGGGCTGACCCGAAGCCGTGTTGTAGGGCGGCGTGTAGACGTGCATGTCGAGATCGCTGAGCTGCGGGTCCCAGCCCGCCGTGACCCGGATCCTGTCGGTCGGGTGGAGCTGCGCGTAGTCGGCCGGCAGCGTCACCTCGAGCTGCACCTCGAAGCAGGGGTTGGCGAGGGCGTCGCAGGTGAAGCTGTCCGCACTCCCCTCGCCGGCGTTGGCCAGCACGAAGGAGGCGGTGTACGTCTGGTTGGGGATGAAGAACGGGCCTCCGCTGGCGCTGGCCAAGCGGTTGGCCTCGGTGATGGTGAGGGTGGCCGAGGGCGCGGCGAGCGCCCTGCCGGCCGAGGCCAGGAGGCACGCAGCCACCAGGCAGCCGACGAGGATCGCCGAGCGCGCGGCAGCAGCTCCCGAGGCCGCCGCGGATCGTTGGGGTAGAGTCTTGGGTGAGCGGCGAAGGGTTGCAGGGATCATGGTGCGCCTCCTGGCATCGAGAGATTCCATTCCTCAGGATGCAGGATGCGCCAGGAGCCGGGCGGTTGGGCATAGGGTGAAACCCCCAGGCCGAGGTGGGAGTTTCCCCCAGCGGCTGCGAGCTGGAGCCGCTGCCGGTTGATCTCCGGCGGGGCGGCGGCTCCTCCAAGCTGGAGAAGGCTCCGTGGAAAAGGAGGTTTACTTGAACTCCACTGTCACAAACCGCGCCCGGTCCTTGCCCGTGTTCGTCAGCGTGTGGGTGTAACCGCCGGGCAGCCATTTGACGTCCCCGGTTTTGAATTTGCCGGGCATTGGACCCTGCCCTTCGACGTCGCTGCGGAGCTCGAGGTCGCTCACGGCCACCAGCAGGTGCGGACCGTCGTGATGGTGGCTGGGCACCGTGGCTCCCGGTTGGAGCTCGACGGTCGAGACGCGAGCGCCGTCGCGGACGAAGAGCACCTTGATCCGTACACCCCGTACTCCCGGAAGCTCCTGGTCGCCGCCCTCCTGCGGCCAGGGAGAAGGTGCCTCGCGAAGCTTTTCATCCTGCATCAGCTCGACCGTCACGTTGCGGAAGGGCCGGTCGGCGAGGTTCCTGGCCACGTGCGCGAAGTTGCCGGACGTGAAGCGGGTCTCGCCGTCCGCGAGCTTCAGCTCGACCGGCGGCTTGCCGAGCACCTCGTTCGAGACGTGGGACTCTCCCAGCGTGACGAAGAGATAGTCGTGGCCGTGGCGGTGCAGCAGCGTGGAAGCGTGCGGCGCCACCTCGACCTGGAAGACGCGGACCTGCTCGTTGGCGAGGGCCAGGTGATGCGCGGGCTCGGCGGTGATCTCGACAGCCTCGGTCGCGGACAGCAGCAGGGGGAGCAGGGACAAAGCGAAGGAACCGGTCATCCTCATTGTCAATGCCTCCATGGAAGGTGGGGCAACGATATCAGGGAGCAGGGCGCTGGCTCCTTTCCAATGGTTTGCGCCCTGAACTCTAGCTACCATACAGGGGGGATGGGAGATGGAAGTGGGTGGCATCTTCGGGTTTCACTCTGGAGACGATTGAAGAGGATGCTGGAAGAGGTTGCCATCAGCCCGGAGCTGGTCCCGGGAGCCCGCAACGCCGTCCACACCTGCCTGCGGCTGCGGGCGGAGGAGCGGGTCACGCTCATCAGCGACCGCCAGACGGTTGAGATCGCCGCCGCCCTGATGCGCGAGATCGCGGGGCTGGGTTCGGAGCACAAAGTGTTCGTGCTCGAGGACCACGCGCCGCGTCCGCTCGCCGGCATGCCGCGCCCCATCCTGGAGGACCTCGCTCGCTCGCAGGTCTCCATCTTCGCCGCCCAGGCGCAGCGCGGCGAGCTCGGCTCGCGGACCGAGATGACCGAAGTGGTGAACAAAAACGGCATCCGCCACGCTCACATGGTGAACATCACCCGACAGGTGATGACCGAGGGGATGCGGGCCGACTTTCTGGAAGTGGACCGCCTGAGCTCCTGGCTGATCGCCAAGGCGCGGCCGGCGCGGGAGATCCGCGTGACCTCGAAGGGTGGCACCGATATCGTCGCCACCTTCGCGCCCCATCTCAGATGGATCAAGACCAGCGGCATCATCAGCCGCGAGAAGTGGGAGAACCTTCCCGGCGGCGAGATCTTCACCGCGCCCGACAACGTCGACGGCCGCTTCGTGGTGGACGGCGTGGTGGGCGACTACCTCTGTGCCAGGTACGGCGATCTCAAGGCAACGCCGCTCGCGATCGACATCGTGGACAACCGGATCGCGGGCCTCGCCTGTGCCAATGGCGAGTTGCTGGAGGAGTTCCGCCTCTACACCTCGACGGACGAGAACAGCGACCGGGTGGGGGAATTCGGCATCGGCACCAACACCGCCATCGCGAGCGTGCGGGGCAACATCCTGCAGGACGAGAAGATCCCCGGCTGCCACATCGCCTTCGGCCATCCCGCCGGCGAGCACACCGGCCAGAGCTGGGTCTCCGCCACCCACATCGACTGCGTCGGCCGCGACTTCGACATCTGGATCGACGGCGAAGCGGTGATGCGGGACGGGAAGTTTCTGGCGTAAGTCTTCAGCCCTCGCCTCCTCCCTCGCAGACGTAACCCTCTAGAAGTTCCTCTCGAGCAGGGTGAGGGGAGTCCCGCCTTCCAGGCGTTCAGACATTGGACAATTCGTTGCTCTTTGACTCCCTCCAGAGAGAATCTCCCTCCCCCTGAGGGTCCAAAGAGTGCGGATGCAACGCCTGTCAGGAGGTCTTATGGCTATGCCGTACCTCGCACGCCGTTTTGTCTGGTCTCTGATGGTCCTGTTGGCCGTCCTCCCATGTCTGGTGGCCGCGATGCCCTCGAGCGCCGCGGGGGCTGGAGCCCGCCTGGCCGACTTCAAGACGGCCGGGAACCAAGCGGGGAGCTTCACGCTTTTCGAGAGCGGCCAGGTCCGCCCTCTGGCGCTGTCACCGAGCGCCAAGTTCCTCTTCGCGGCTAATACACCGGACAACCGTCTCGAAGTCTTTCGCATCGAGAACCACGGCTTGGAGCATCGCGCCTCCATTCCGGTCGGCCTCGAACCGGTGGCCGTCGCGGCGCGCAGCGACAACGAGGTCTGGGTCGTCAACCACCTCTCCGACAGCGTCAGCGTGGTCGAGCTGACCCAGGGCGGGCACAGCGGCCGCGTCGTGGGCACGCTCCTCGTGGGCGACGAGCCGCGCGACATCGTCTTCGCCGGAGCGGAGCGGAGACGGGCGTTCATCACGACGGCCCATCGGGGCCAGAACCTCCCGTTCGATCCCCAGCTCACGACCCCGGGGGTGGGGCGCGCGGACGTCTGGGTGTTCGACGCAGACGAGCTCGGCAGCGCCCTGGGCGGTACGCCGCTCGCCATCGTCACCCTCTTCACGGACACTCCGCGCGCCCTCGCGGTGACGCCTGACGGCGCCCGCGTCTACGCCGCCGGCTTCCACACGGGCAACCAGACCACCATCATCCCCGAGACCTCGCTCCCGGACGGCTTCGGTCCGGACGGCGCCCCGGGACCTGCCACCAACGCCGCAGGCCGCCCCGCGCCCGAGGTCGGGACCATCGTCAAGTGGAACGGCGCTCACTGGGTCGACGCGCTCGGCCGCTCCCGCGACCAGTTCGTGAGGTTCTCGTTGCCCGACAAGGACGTGTTCGTGCTCGACGCCATGGCCGATCCACCGCGCCAGCTCCCGGGAGCGGGCGGCTTCTTCCAGGGCGTCGGCACCATCCTGTACACGATGGCCGTCAATCCCGTGAACGGCAAGGTCTACGTCGCCAACACCGAGGCGAACAACGCCGCGCGGTTCGAGGGCCCGGGGACCTTCGCCGGGCAGAGCCTGCGCGGCCACCTGCACGAGAGCCGCATCACCGTGCTCTCACCCGGGGGCGGCGTGGCGGCGAGGCACCTCAACAAGCACATCGACTACGACAACTGCTGCGCGCCGACCCCGAACGCCGAGAACGACCGCTCCCTCGCCCTGCCCGTGGGGTTGGCGGTGACCGGCGATGGCGAGACCCTCTACGTCGCGGCCCTGGGATCCGACAAGGTGGGGGTCTTCTCCACGGCGCAGCTCGAGACCGACACGTTCGTGCCGAGCACGGGGAGCCACATCCCCGTGAGCGGCGGCGGCCCCACCGGCCTCGTCCTCGACGAAGATCGCAGCCGGCTCTATGTGATGACGCGATTTGACAACGGGATCTCGATCGTCGACACGAGGACGCAGGCGGAGACGGCGCACGTCAAGATGCACAACCCGGAGCCGCCGAGCGTCGTGACCGGCCGCCGGTTCCTCTATGACGCAAGGTTCTCGTCGAGCCACGGCGACTCCTCCTGCGCGAGCTGCCACGCCTTCGGCGATTTCGACAGCCTGGCGTGGGACCTCGGCGACCCGGACGGGGAGGTGATCGACAACCCCGGTCCCTTCATGAGCGAGCTCCTCAACTTGGTCACAGGGCAGCCCATGGAGCCCATCCTCCACCCGATGAAGGGCCCGATGACGACGCAGAGCCTGCGCGGCATGGCCAACCACGGCCCCATGCACTGGCGCGGCGATCGCACCGGCGGCAACGACGCGCCGAACGTACAGCCGGACAGCGGCACCTTCGACGAGCGCGCGGCGTTCGCCCAGTTCAACGGGGCGTTCCCCAATCTGCTCGGGCGCCACACGACCCTTTCGCAAGCGGACATGGATGCGTTCACCGACTTCATCCTCCAGATCACCTATCCACCGAACCCCAACCGGCGGATCGACAACGTGCTCACGGCGGACCAGGAGGCCGGGCGCCAGCTCTTCAACAGCGTCAACTGCGGTATCCCGTCGGCTCCGGAATTCAACGGCGCCGTCCTCAGGTGCAGCACTTGCCACACGACCAACCCGAACGCCAACCCCGGCACCGCGGCGCCCGGGTTCTTCGGCACGTCCGGCCGCTCGAGCTTCGCCTTCAACCCGCAGCTCTTCAAGGTCCCCCACCTGCGCAACATCTATCAAAAGGTGGGGATGTTCGGGAATCCCGAGAACCCCGGGTTCCTCGGCGGCGACAACGGTTTCAAGGGGGATCAGGTGCGCGGCTTCGGGCTCCTCCACGACGGGAGCGTCGATACGGTGTTCCGCTTCACCCACGGGATCAGCTTCTCGGAGCTCGCCAACGGGCCCGGCAACAACGGCATCCCGGATGGGCCGGCGGGGGACGTCCAGCGGCGGCAGCTCGAGGCGTTCATCCTGGCATTCCCCACCAACTTGGCACCCGTCGTGGGCCAGCAGATGACGCTCACGAAGGAAAACGCAGCGGTGGCCGGAGAGCGGATCGACCTGCTGATCGCCCGCGCCCGGGCGGGGGAGTGCGATCTGGTGGTCAAAGGCGAGAGCAATGACCGCGGAAGGGGTGAAAGGGGCTACCTCTATGACGTCGCTTCCGGCCTGTTCATCGGCAACCGGGCGGCTGACGCGCCGCTCTCCGATGCCAGCCTGCGGCAGCGCGCCGCGCAGAAAGGAGGCGAGTTGACCTACACCTGCACCCCGCCGGGCTCGGGGGTGCGCGTCGGCATCGACCGCGACGAGGATGGCGTCCTCGACGGCGACGAAGAGGATGCCAAGCGCAACCTGGCGGGCGCGATCAGCACGATCCGCGCGCGCGGTGGAGCGGGCGCGGCGACGTCACGTTCAGCGCCGGCGGGTTGAGCCCTCTCGAGCCCTCGAGTCGCAAAGCTCCCCCGCGATTCCGATCGTGGGGGAGTTCCTCCTCCCCGTCACCTCGGCCGGCGCTCCCGCCGGCGCTCCCCCAAGATCAGGATGGCTCCTTTTCTGGGACGGAGTGAGGAAATCCAGGCTCCCAGACGTTAAGATGTTTGGACAATTCGTTGCTCCTTGATTTCCCCTCAGAGAGAATCTCCCTTTCCCCTGAGGTCCAACGGTGCAGCGGATGCAACACCTGTCAGGAGGTTTTATGGCCATGCCGTACCTCGCACGCCGTTTTGTCTGGTCTCTGATGGTCCTGTTGGCCGTCCTCCCATGTCTGGTCGCCGCGATGCCCTCGGGCGCCGCGGGGGCTGGAGCCCGCCTGGCCGACTTCAAGACGGCCGGGAACCAAGCGGGGAGCTTCACGCTCTTCGAGAGCGGCCAGGTCCGCCCCCTGGCGCTGTCACCTAGCGCCAAGTTCCTCTTCGCGGCCAATACACCGGACAACCGCCTCGAAGTCTTTCACGTCGAGGACAATGGCCTGGAGCATCGCGCCTCCATCCCGGTCGGCCTCGAACCGGTGGCCGTCGCGGCGCGCAACGACAACGAGGTCTGGGTCGTCAACCACCTCTCCGACAGCGTCAGCGTGGTCGAGCTGACCCAGGGCGGGCACAGCGGCCGCGTCGTGCGCACCCTGCTGGTGGGAGATGAGCCGCGCGACATCGTCTTCGGCGGGTCGGGGAAGGGCCGCGCCTTCATCACCACCGCCCACCGCGGCCAGAACGTTCCCTACGATCCCCAGCTCACCACTCCCGGCGTGGGCCGGGCGGACGTCTGGGTTTTCGACGCGAACCAGCTCGGCAACACCCTCGCGGGCACGCCGCTCACCATCGTCACGCTGTTTGCCGACACGCCGCGCGCCCTGGCGGTGAGCCCGGACGGCAGCAAGATCTACGCGGCGGCGTTCCACTCCGGAAACCGCACCACGGCCCTTCATGAGATTTTCGTCCCGAACGGCGGAGTCGCCGCGGGAGGATTGCCCGGTCCCGACACCGACGCCGATGGCAACCCGCGGCCGGAGGTGGGGCTCATCGTCAAGTTCAACGGCACCCACTGGGTCGACGAGCTCAACCGGGTCTGGGATGACAAAGTCCGCTTCTCCCTGCCCGACAAGGACGTCTTCGTCATCAACGCCAACGCCAATCCGCCGGCGCAGGTCGGCGGCACCGCCGGCTATTATCAAGGCGTCGGCACCGTCCTCTTCAACATGGCGGTGAACCCGGTGAGCGGGAAGGTCTACGTCTCGAACACCGAGGCCGGGAACGAGAAGCGCTTCGAGGGGCCGGGCACCTTCGCCGGTCACAGCATTCGGGGCAACCTCCACCAGAGCCGGATCACCGTCCTCGGCCCGGCGGGCAGCGTCGTCCCGCGGCACCTCAACAAGCACATCAATTACGCCGCTTGCTGCGACGCGATCCCGAACGCCGAGAATGACAAGAGCCTCGCGCTGCCGCAGGAGATGGCGGTCACCAGCGACGGCAGGACCCTGTACGTGGCGACGCTCGGCACGTCCAAGATCGGCGTCTTCGACACCGCCGCCCTGGAGAACAATACGTTCACGCCGAGCACCGCCGACCAAATCAAGGTCTCCGGCGGCGGCCTCACCGGCCTGGTGCTCCACGAGGCAAAGAACCGGCTCTACACGCTGACCCGCTTCAACAATTCGATCGCGGTCATCAATACGGTCTCGGGCGCGGAGATCGCGAGCGTCCCCTTGTACAACCCCGAGCCGCCGAGCGTGGTCGCCGGGCGCCGGTTCCTCTACGATACGACGATCTCTTCGAGCCACGGGGATTCGTCCTGCGCCAGTTGCCACGTCTTCGGTGACTTCGACAGCCTGGGCTGGGATCTCGGCAACCCGGACGGCGAGGTGCAGCCCGCGCCGGGTCCCTTCGAGGTCCCGCCCTCGGCTTTCGGGCTGCTGGACAGCCATCACCCCATGAAGGGCCCCATGACCACGCAGAGCCTGCGCGGCATGGCGAACCACGGGCCGATGCACTGGCGCGGCGACCGCACCGGCGGCCTCGACAACCCGAGCGCGCAGCCGGACAGCGGCTCGTTCGACGAGGTCGCGGCCTTCAAGAAGTTCCTTGGCGCCTTCCCCAACCTCCTGGGGCGCGACGTTCCCATCGACGACGCGGACATGGAAGCGTTCGCCACCTTCATCCTCCAGGTCATGTATCCGCCGAACCCGGTCCGGAGGCTCGACAACCAGCTCACCCCGGACCAGCAGGCAGGACGCGACTTCTTCATGAACAACATCTCCGACTTCACCAACCTGGGCACCTGCGCTTCCTGCCACGTGACCGACCGCGACGCGAACAAGGAGCATGGCGTGGCTTTTCCAGGCTTCTTCGGCACCGACGGCCGCTACACCTTCGATGGCCAGGTGGAAGCCTTGAAGACGCCCCACCTCCGCAACCTGTACCAGAAGATCGGCATGTTCGGGATGCCGAACAGCCCGCTCATTCCCACCGACGACGCCTTCCTGGGCGACCAGGTCCGCGGCTTCGGATTCAACCACGACGGGACGATCGCCACGGTCTTCAACTTCATCAGCATCAGCTCGGACAACGCGGGCTTCAACCAGTCTCCGGGCACTCCCGGCGGGTTCCTGCCCGGGCCGGCCGGCGTGATCCAGAAACGGCAGGTCGAGGACTTCCAACTCGCTTTCGACAGCAACCTGGCCCCCATCGTCGGCCAGCAGACGACGCTCACCCAGGGCAACGGTGCCGTGGTCGGAGAGCGGATCGACCTCCTGATCGACCGCGCCCGGGCAGGGGAGTGCGATCTGGTGGTCAAGGGCGAGAGCAATGACCGCGGAAGGGGTGAAAGGGGCTACCTCTATGACGTCGCTTCCGGCCTGTTCATCGGCAACCGGGCGGCTGACGCGCCGGTCTCCGATGCCAGCCTGCGGCAAGGCGCCGCGCAGAAAGGCGGCGAGCTGACCTACACCTGCACCCCGCCGGGCTCGGGGGTGCGCGTCGGCATCGACCGCGACGAGGATGGCGTCCTCGACGGCGATGAAGAGGATGCCAAGCGCAACCTGGCGGGCGCGATCAGCACGATCCGCGCGCGCGGTGGAGCGGGCGCGGCGACGTCACGTTCAGCGCCGGCGGGTTGAGCCCTCTCGAGCCCTCGAGGCGTCAAGCTCCCCCGCGATCCGATCGTGGGGGAGCTCCGCTATCCGGCGTACGCCCGCTTCATCTCGTCGATGTCGGGCTTCTTCATCTGCAGCATGGCCGTCATGGCTCTCTGGGACTTCTCGGCAGTGTGGTCCGCGAGGAGCTCGGGCACGATGGTGGGAACCACCTGCCATGAAACGCCGAACTTGTCCTTGAGCCAGCCGCACTGCTGGGCCTTTTCATCCCCGCCTGCCGAGAGCTGCTCCCAGTAGTAGTCCACCTCGTCCTGCGTCTCGCAGTTGACCTGGAGGGAGATGGCCTCGTTGAACTTGAACAAGGGGCCGCCGTTGAGCGCGGTAAACGTCTGCCCATCCAGCTCGAAGGCCACGATCATGACGCTCCCCGGCGCTCTGCCGTGGATCTCCTGCCCCGCTTCCCCGTACCGGCCAATGTTGCTGATCCGGGAGTTCTTGAAGATCCCGACGTAATACTCAGCGGCCTCCTCGGCCTGATCGTCGAACCACAAGCATGGGGTGATCCTCTGAATCTTCGCCATGGCGTCCTCTCCTGGTTAAAGTCCATCCCGGCCGAAAATGATCGTTCACCAGCTAGTCGTATGAGGACGCTCGAGATCGACAACGCCAGACGAGCTTTTCCCGCGAAGGCAACCCCGTCAGCGGCCCGCGAGGGACAGGCGGAACGCGGCCATCTCCTCGCCGTTGCGGACCAGCAGGACGTCGCCGGCCAGCACCGGGTGGTTCCAGGTCTTGCCCGCGATCGCCGGGAACCGCGCGAGCTCGGTGAACTGGTCGGGGGTCGCCTGGACCAGCGCCAGCTCGCCCTGCTCCGAGAGCACCAGCAGCAAGTCCTGGTCGGGCAACAGGACGAGCTGACCGTGGCCGTAGTGTCCGCCCTTCCACTTGCGCTTGCCGTCCGCGAGGTCGATACACGAGAGGATGCGGCCGTCGAAGCCGAAGGCATGGCCCTTGTGGACGACGAAGTCGTTGAAGTTGGGCTTCAGCCCCATCGAGCTCCAGCGCTCTTCGACGGTCCATCCGCCGGGTCCGCGCGTGACCGCGATGCGGCGCATGTGATTGCCGTCGCCGAACTCACCGTCGCTAACCAGGACGTCGCCATCGGCGGTCAGGGCCGGCTGCACGATGCGGGCGCCCGACGGCAACGCGTGCTCCCAGAGCACCTTGCCATCGGCCGGCGCGACGCTGGTCGCGCCGCGTCCGCTCAGCAGCAGGACCTGCGGGACTCCGCCAATCGTCAGTAGGTGCGGCGAGCTGTAACCAGAGCGGCCATCCGGCCCGAACCAGCGCGGATCGCCGGTCGCGGCGTCGTAGGCGACGAGCTTGCCCTCGGCCGCGACGATGACGAGGTTGTCGACAACCAGCGGCGAGCTCGCGAAGCCCCAGCCCGGGACCTCCGTCTTGGTGTCGGCCCCCGCGTTGCGCGACCACACGACGGCGCCGCTCTCGGCGTCGAGCGCGTTCAGGATTCCGGTCGCACCCAGCGTGTAGACGCGACCGTTGCTGAGGGTCGGCGTGCCGCGCGGACCGGCGCCGGCATTGGACTCCCAGAACCGGGCCGCGTCGCGGTGTCCCCACACCGGCTCGCCGGTGGTCACCTTGTAGCAGGCGACGACCTCGTCATCACCCCGTTGCTCCTGGGTGTAGAAGCGGTCGCCGCGGACCGCGAAGGACGACCAGCCTGGTCCAATCGGCCGGCGCCACAGCTCGACCGGCGGCGACGCCGACCAGTCGGTCGCGATCCGAACGCCGCGAACGATGCCGTCGCGCTGGGGTCCGCGGAAGCCGGGCCAGTCGGCTCCTGCCTGCGCTACGGCCGGAGCCGCGGGGGGCGCTGCCGGCTCGTCGGTGGCTGGGGTCGCGGGCTCTTCCTCGGCAGTCTCGGCTGCGGCTGGAGCCGAAGGGAGCGCCGCCGGCTCGTCGCCCGCTTGGGCCCTGGGCTCTTCCGCGGAAGCCTGCTTTGCCGCCGGGGCGGCGGGCGGGAGCGCGGTCCGCGCGTCGCCGGCTTGGGCCAGGAGCCGTTCCTCGGGAGTCGGCGACCAGCGCCAATGAAAATCCGAATCGGCGTCGCCGGTAATGCCACCGGTCCGCACGAGCGCCCACGCCCCGCACGCGAGCAGGATGGTCGCGGCCATCGTCGCGCGCCGAGGTCCGTCAGCGAGGCGGCGGGTCGCCACCGCCCAGACGACGAAGGCAAGGGTCAGGGCCGGGAGGGCGTACATGAAAAACATGTACCCCATCATTCCGCCCGCGATCGACTCATGAAGGAGGACGAGCCGCGTCCCGGCCAGCGCGACGATCATCAGGGCGAGGGCGCCCAAGCGCTCGGACCAGGGCGCCCGGCTGAAGAACATCCACCACAGGAGGATGACCAACGCGCCGGCGAGCCCGCCAAGAACACCGATGATCAGGGCGTCTGGTACGACGAGGGGTAGGACAAACCTGACCAGCACCAGCAGCACCGCGGCGAGCACGCCGGGCCACAGCCGGAGCGGCTTCCGCGGAGTCGGTTCGGCGGTTTGAGCGATGGCCATATCAGGTCTCCCATGAGTCGCGCCGGGAGGGATGGACTCGCGCCGGGACGGCGCGATGCCCGGCGAGACGCCGAGTCGATCGGAGCCGTCCTCGCCCACCGGCGACGATATCGACACTACGCGCGCCCGCGACGAAAAGTTTCGCGGGCGATCTTCGGCAGCCGGAACGGCACCGGCCGCTACCGGGCCTTGTCGATCGCCTCGAACCCGACGGCTGGGCCGCAGAGGACAGCCTCAAGACTTGACGCCGCGGCAGCCTTGGCTCCAGCACCGCCGCCGTTTCCTCAGCGAGGACACTTCTTCTTGATGGCATAACTGCTTCCGTTCCAGCGCCAGACGGGAAAACAATCCCCTGGTCCGCCCACCTCGATGTCCGGAAAGCCAAGGTTCTTGGTCTTGAGGATGTTGTAATCACCGGGAAAACCGAACTGCGGCTTCCACTGGCCGTCCTTGTCCTTGACGTAAAGGTCCATGTTGACTCCGGCCATACCGTAGCAGGCACTGTGCAGCCGCGTGAATACTTCGGGCTGACCATCGCCATTGAGATCGATCACCTCGGCGTCGTAATCGACGGTCGTATTGCAGTCCTTGTCGAGACGGCCAAAACCCACGAAGATGAACGGCCATCCCCGTCATGCCAAGTCTCGTGCCGAGTCATCCCCCTGCCAGCGATTTCGCGTCAGCCATTCTATCGCAGCGGCTCGGCAAGCAACAGGGCTCCCGATCTCCCCCCGACGTAAAGTATCCTCTCCTGCGGCAGCTCGACGTCTCCTGAGGATAGGCGATGACCTGGGCACAGGTTTACTCTCCCGTCAACGGCAGCCTTCTCGCGTCGGCGCTCGTCGCCGCCATTCCCGTCGTCGTCCTCCTCGGGCTCCTGGCCTTCCTGCACGTGCGGGCGCACTGGGCCGCGCTCCTGGGGCTCGCCGCAGCGCTCGCGATCGCCATCCTGGTCTATGGCATGCCGGCGAAGCTCGCGCTCGCCGCCGCCGCCGACGGCGCCGCCTTCGGCCTGCTGCCGATCGGCTGGATCATCTTCGGGGCGATCTTCGTCTACGACGTCACCGTCAAGTCGGGCGATTTCGAGGTCCTCAAAACCACGATCGCGGGCCTCGCGAGCGACCGGCGCATCCAGCTGCTTCTGATCGGCTTCAGCTTCGGTGCCTTCATCGAGGGCGCCGCCGGCTTCGGCACGCCGGTCGCCATCTGCGGCGCGATGCTCATCGGGCTCGGCTTCCGGCCTCTCCAGGCGGCGGGGCTGGCCCTCCTCGGCAACACCGCGCCGGTCGCCTACGGGGCGCTCGGCACCCCGATCATCACGCTCGCCAAGGTCACCGGGCTCCCGGAAGCGGCGCTCTCGGCCATGGCCGGCCGGCAGCTTCCCTTCTTCTCGGTCCTCGTCCCCTTCTGGCTGGTCTGGGCGATGGCCGGGCGCAAGGCGACGCGCGAGGTGTGGCCCGCCTGCCTCACGGCCGGCCTCTCCTTCGGCGTCGCCCAGTTCCTCGTCAGCAACTATTCCGGTCCATCGCTGGTCGACATCGCGGGCTCGATCGTCTCCATCCTCTCGCTGCTCGTCCTCCTCCGTTTCTGGCAGCCGAGGACGACCTGGAGCTTCGAGCACGAGTCGGAAGAGGAGCGCGCGGCCGAGGCGGCGGCCCGCCCCGGGCACGCTCCGAAGACGGCGTTGCGGGCCCTCGTGCCCTGGCTCCTCCTCTGCGTCTTCGTCTTCCTCTGGGGTCACCCGGCGTCCAAGAGCTTCCTGAACGGCGGCGCCGAGGGGCACGAGAACTTCCTCCACGGCATCTCGGTCCTCAACGTCCCCGTCCCCTGGCTCGACAAGGCCGTGGTGCGGACGCCGCCGGTGGTCCAGGAGCCGACGCCGGAAGCCGCCGTCTACACCTTCAACTGGCTCTCCGCCACGGGCACGAGCCTCCTCCTGACCGGCATCGCGAGCGGCCTCTTCCTCGGGTTCTCATTCCGCGAGCTCGGGAAGATCCTGCGCGGGACGCTCTTGCGGGTGAGATGGTCGCTGTTGACCATCGCCGCCATGCTGGCCCTGGGGTTCACGACCCGCTACGCCGGACTGGACGCGACGATGGGGCTCGCCTTTGCGTCGACCGGCGTGCTCTTCCCCTTCTTCTCACCGCTCCTCGGCTGGCTGGGGGTGGCGCTCACCGGCAGCGACACGTCGTCGAACGTGCTCTTCGGGGGTCTCCAGCGGATCAGCGCCGAGCGGCTGGGCTTGAGTCCCATCCTGGCCTGCGCGGCCAACAGCAGCGGCGGCGTCATGGGAAAGATGATCGACGCGCAGAGCATCGTCGTGGCCGGCGTCGCCACGGGCCAGCAGGGCAACGAGGGGGAGATCCTGCGCTACGTCTTCTGGCACAGCATCGCCCTTGCCTCCCTGGTCGGCGTCCTCGTGGTCCTGCAGGCCTACGTCTTCCCGGGGATGATCCCGGCGCTGCCGGCGGGAAAGTGAGCGGATGTCGTGGCCTCTTACCTGCGGTCAGGACCTCACGGTCCAGCCCTCGCAAAGCATGGAGGCTTTGCTGCCCGCGAGTTTCTTCGAGTCAACGCGGTCGGCCTGCAACTGCGATACTCAGTGCGGCGTCTGCGGCGGACGGCTCCGCGGCTGCTACAACGGCATCCCGTTCTGCGAATGCTTCCATCGTTAGGCTGGTAACCGCGGCTCGCCCCTATACCGAAAGCGGGGCGCTACGTGTTACCCGTGAGCGTAGCCGTCCGAGCGTGGTACAATCGAAGCAGAGACGGGCTATCCAACCGATCGCTCCATCGTCGTAGGAGCCCTCGCGAGCACCGAAGACCTATCCCGATCCACTCTTCCTTTCGGAGGTTAGACGTTCATGACAACCACACTGCTGACAGCGGGTCTGGTCTGCCTAATCGCTGCCATCATAGGGGGCGGCCTTAAAGCGTTTGGCATTGAAATGCCGATTCTGCAGTCCGCAAGGCGCCAAGTGGTACTAGTGTACCGTCCGGTTAATTCGTTCCGGCTTGCCGAGTTCGGTTGACGGATTCAAGGATGCCCTCGGCAGACTTCGTCCAGACGAAGGGCTTCGCAGAATGTTTGTTGTGAGCTTTGATATAGCGGCGAAGCTCTTGGC
>DASWME010000154.1:0-8668 GCA_036399915.1 Thermoanaerobaculia bacterium | reverse complement strand
CCTTGAAGGCCCGAACGGTGCCCCGTTAAGATCGGGGTGAATGAGAGGAGCGGTCGCTCCATGCCGAACGGTCCGGCATTGCATCTGTCAAGCAGCGTAAGCTGCCTCTGGCCTGTCCAGAGGATGAAGCCGGGGTTGGGGGCACGGGAAGGACACTCCGGTTTGCCACTCGAACCGGCTGAAGCGGGAGTTGGAGCCGTCCAACATCAGTTCTCGCAACGGCAGTTCGCCAAAGGGTGGATGGTAAGAGAGGCCGACCCAATCAGCCGAACCGCCGTGTACGTGACCCGTATGCACGGTGGTGTGGGAGGAGGGGGCCCGTGAGGGCCCCCCTATCCCGATTCGGCGACAAAAGGACGGCACTGACGATGGCGGCCGCTTAACAATGAGGTGAGGTGCGTAGAGTGGTACAACATGGCCCGCAACCTGCTCGAGGACCTTCTCGCGGCGGGTGCGGCATAACTCGTCGCTGCTAATATTTAGGTGGTATCTCTTTGGGGCCCATCGACTCTACCCTCTTTGGGGGAGATAACCAATATGCGTCGACTTCACGCTGCTGGATCGCCATGAGAAGAGCTCTACGCTTCTTTCTTTGGGGCTTGATCGTCGTAGTTGCGTTGGGTGGTGCGCTGTTCGGCTACTTCGTCTACTCGCCTACTCCCGAAGTTCCACGACTGTCCGGCAAGCTGATCAAGGGGACCATTGAGGTGGGCGGATTGAAGCGGACGTACCTGACCTACGTGCCGCAGCGGTTGGCGAAAGGAGCACCGCTTGTGGTGGTGATGCACGGCTCGGGTCAAAACAGTGCGCGTATGCGAGTAGCGACAGGGTATGGGTTTGAGCGCCTTGCGGACGAACATGGCTTTGCGGTCGTCTATCCCGATGGCTACGAGGGCTATTGGAACGCGTGCAACATTGTCGGTGACTACAGCGCGAACAAGCTAAACATCGACGACGTGGGGTTTTTGACGGGGATGCTCGACAAGCTCGTCACCGAAATCGGTGTCGATCGGGACCGCGTGTTTGCGACCGGTGTTTCCCGTGGCGGTCATATGGCGTTTCGACTTGCGCTCGAAGCTCCATCCCGCTTTCGCGCAGTTGCGGCGGTAGCGGCGAACGTGCCGACGCCGGAGAACTTCAAATGCAAGCCTGTGGGGCAGGGCACTTCTTCCGTCATGATCATGAACGGTACGAAGGATCCCTTGAATCCGTTCGATGGTGGAGAGGTCAAAATCTTCGGCTTGTTCGGGCGCGGCAAGGTCCGGTCGTCGCGAGAGTCGGGGCAATACTTTGCGGACCTCAATAACATCACCGGTACGCCTGAAACGCATGAGACCCAAGTGACCGACGAAGATCACGTCGAGCAAGTGCTCTGGCGCAACGACTCCAAAGTCGAGGTGGAACTCATTGCCATTCACGGCGGCGGGCATGGCATGCCTCAGCCGTACTCGCGCTATCCGCGAATTTTGGGTCCGACGCCCAGGGAGCCGAACGGACCGGCAGTGATCTGGGCCTTCTTCGAGCGCCAGCGGCCAAGATAGCTACCCGCCAGGGCCGGTGGGCAGCTTTGCGAAGGCTTGACGGTGCTATGCTCGAGCTTCATGAGCGATGACCACGATCCATACGAAGGCATCGCGGACAGCTACGACCAGACCTTCAAGCTGGTCCCGAGCCGCGAGCACGTCGAGGCCTATACGCTCCGCCGGCTGCTCGGCGACCTCGCCGGCCTCTCCGTCCTCGACCTCGCGTGCGGGACCGGCATCTTCACCCGGACGATGCGCAGGTGGGGAGCCGCCCGCGTTCTGGGCGTCGACGTTTCGGAGGACATGGTGCAGGTCGCGCGCGCCCACGAGGAGGAAGATCCTCTGGGCGTCGAGTACACGATGGGAGATGTCACCGCGCTCGGAGACCTGGGGAAGTTCGACTGCGCGGTCGCCATCTATCTGTTGAGCTACGCCGCATCGCGCGAGAGCATCGTGCAGATGGGCCGAAGCATCCTGCGCAATCTGAAGCCGGGGGGAAGATTCCTCACCTACCTCCTCGGCCCCGAGGTCTCCCGCGCGCCGGGCTACTATCGCAAGTACGGCTTTGACTATGACTTCAGTGAGACCGTCCGGGACGGTGACCTGATGCAGTTCTCCCTCACCCTGGGCGACACCGTGATGAAGCTGTCCGCCCACTATTGGGACGTGGAGACGGTCACCTCCGCCTTCGAAGAGGCGGGTTTCGCTGGCATCCGCAGGGTGCGGCCAGAGGTGTCCGAGCAAGGCCGCACCCGGTATGGCAGCGAGCATTGGGAGGAGTTTCTCCGCTGTCCGCCGTCGATCTTCCTGGAGTGCACCTCGTAGGAGCCGCAGTCGTAGGCTACCCCGGCCGATGAGCAACAAGATCGTGGCGCGCTACAGGGACGGCCGGATCGTGAAAGGCGCCAGCCTGGACATCGATCCGGGGCGGCCCAGGTGCCACGTCCGCACACCGGAGGGCAGGACCGTCGAGGTTCAGCTCAAGGACCTCAAGGCTCTCTTCTTCGTCCGCTCCTTAGAAGGCGATGCGACCCGAAACGACAATCGGACGCCGGATCCACAAGATCTCCGCAGCCGAGGCTCCCAGCTCGTCACCCTGACCTTCGAGGACGGCGAGGTGATGGTGGGCCTGACGATCCGCTATCCGCCCAACCGGCCATTCTTCTTCATCCTTCCCGTCGACCCCGAGAGCAACAACCTCCGCGTGCTCGTCAACCGCGACGCGGTCGTCTCGATGGAGGCGGTGGGACCCGAGTAGATCTTGTCAGAAAACCGCAGCGTCTGGCGAAGACTTCAGATGTGAAGCACTTCGCGAAGCTCCGGGCAGCGAAGAAACGACAACCGGGAACCACACTGAGGAGTCGTATCCATGGCCAATTTCTTCGTCAGCATCTCTGGTAGCGATGCCAACCCGGGAACCCTGGCCAAGCCGTTTCGCACGATTGCGAAGGGACTCAGCGTTCTGGCGGCTGGCGATGTTTTGAATCTGCGCGCGGGGAACTATGTCGAGCCAGTGGAGGTCAAAGGCAAGAACGGCTCCCAGACGAGTCCCATCGTGATCCGATCCCACGCTGGAGAGCAAGCGACCCTCGACGGCAGCGTCCTCCAATTCCGCCAGGCGGACAACGACGAATGGGAACCGGCTTCACTGCAGGACCCGAACGCCCATCCAGACGAATATATCTCGCGCGACGCCTTCGCCCTGGATTCTTCCAGGGATCGTGTGAACCGCGGCGCCTTTCTCGACCGCGAGCCCTACACCCGCCTGATCACGTACTCGAGGCTCGAGGATCTGCGCGCAGAGAATCAGACCTTTGACAAGCTGCCGCTGGATGACCCGCGGCCCGGGCCGGAGGTGACCGACAAGGCCGGTAATGGCACCGGATTCAAAAGGCCTTGGGTCTACATGGGACCCGGCCTCTTCTTCAACCGAGCCACTGGCCGGGTCCACATCCGGTTGTCCCATACCAGCAATAACGTCAGCGGCCTCGCGGACTACGAGGGCGAGGTCGACCCGAGAAAGCTGCGGCTGGCGATCTCACACAAGGAAAGGACCACGCTCGTGGTCCAGAATTCGAGCTTCGTCCGATTCGAGAAGCTATCCATCCGATTCGGCGGCGAGAACACCCTCGAGATCCGGAAGACAAAAAACATCGTGTTCGATCACGTTCGCCTTCTGGCGGCGAGCCACGGCGTCAGGTTGGGAGGCAGCACAGGTACGGTTTTCCGCCACTGCGAGATCCGCGGAGGTCTGCCAGGCTGGTACTTCCGCTCGGACCGCAAGGCTGAGTACCGCTTCAAAGACGGCGGCACCGTCACCCGCAACCTGTTGGGGAAACAAACCAGCCGCGTCCTCTTCTCAGGCGGCAAGGAGAATACCGGCATCGAGATCCACAACTGCGAGTTCCTGGACGCGCACGACTTCTATCTCTTCGGGCAGGACATCCGGTTCCATCACAACTGGGTCCACAACCTGAATGACGAGGCCCTCTTCATCGACGCGGTCGAAACGGATAACCTGCGGATCTTCCAGAACGTCGTCACGAAGTGCCTGTCGGCGGTCAGTTTTGCCGGTAGGAAGATCGGCGGCCGGACGTATGTCTATCGCAACCTGATCGATCTGCGCCAGCCAACGGGAGGGTTCCGCCCCAGGCGGCCGGGTGACAAGAACGTCTTCCGCTTTGGACAGCTCTACAAGAGCAACGGAGTGGACGGCCCGCTCGACCTGTTTCAGAACACGTGCCTGGAGTCCCGGCAGGGCGGGCAAGCTTCTTACTTACACTACCGCAATACGGGCGGTCCGCATCCGCGCCGCTCGTTCAACAACGTCTTCATCGCCGTCAACCCGGACTCCGGCTCTGACCGGGCGATCACGTTCATTCCATCCCCCAGCTTTCCCGGTCCGACGGATGGGAATTGCTATTTCCGAATCGGCAGTGCGGAAAAGCCGCTCCTTCGCTTTTTGAACTATAAATTCCAAGGCGGAATCTTCCGCGGGGGGACGTTCAAGACCCTTGAATTGCTGCGGGCTCCCAGTAACCTGTTCAACCAAAGCAAGACCCAATATCCGCCCGGCTACGAAGCGACAAGCATCGAGGCGGATCCGCGGTTCCGGCAGAGGGGCGTTGACGGAGCTCCCCAGCTCAATGACGACCTTCGTTTGCGAAGCGATAGCCCGGCCAGGGGCAAGGGGATTGTGCTGTTACCCGATTTGCGAGATCTGGATCCCCTGGCTCCCTCTCAGGGCAGTCCCGATATCGGGTGCTACGCGTTCGGCAAGCCCGGGCTGCGCGTTGGCGTTGACGGCCGCAGGCACTTCCCTTCAAGCCCTGGGGGGATCTCCCCATAACGGTGCCCTGCCCAGGTCAGTTCGAAGCTCGACCTGTAAGCCCGGCGGTAATACCCAACCCGAGATAGACCGTGCCCGAGGCGTACCGCTGAGCGCGCCAGAACCGTGGGTTCTGCGCGAACCACTGACGCATCGAGCTCGCCGCGAGCGCATAGGCGCCGTCGGTGAAGAGCGCGAGCGTGACGAACACAAGGCCAAGGATCAAGAGCTGGCTCTGGACGGGGCCCGCAGCGGGGCTCACGAACTGCGGCAGGAACGCGAGGAAGAACAGCGCCGGCTTCGGGTTGAAGACATTGACCACAAACCCATCGACGAAGAGCCGCGACGCGCGGACCGGCTCCGCCTGGGGCGATACGGGCTCGGAGGCTCCCATCAGTGTCTTGACGCCGAGGTAGATGAGGTACCCGGCGCCGATGAGCTTGACCGCGGTGAAGAGACTCGCGGATGCCGCAAGAATGGCGGAGAGGCCGGCCACCGAGGCGACGACGTGCACGAGGCCCCCGGCCGTCAGCCCGAGCGTGGCCAGCACCCCGGCCTTCCGGCCGAGCTGGACGCTGCGGGTTACCACGAACACGACTGCGGGGCCGGGAGTGATGAGCAGGGCGAGCGCCGCGGCGACGAAAGCGATCAGGGCGGTGGATTCAGGCATCTCTGGATTCTAGCAAGCGCGTGCCGCCTGATTCCACCCTCCCCTGGCGCGGGCCTCGCGATCCATGTCATCGAGTGCTAGGCTACGGCCCGTTGCAGTGCCGTTCCTTTCCAGAGGAGGATCCGCATGCTTGCCAGCGACAAGCTCATCGAGGCGTTCAATCAGCAGATCGGCAACGAGATGGGCGCCTCCATGCAGTACATTGCCATAGCCTGCTACTTCGATTCCGAGACCCTGCCGCAGCTCGCCCGGTTCTTCTACCGCCAGTCCGAGGAGGAGCGGGGGCACGCCATGCGCTTCGTCAAGTTCATCAACGACGTGGGCGGCAGGGTGAAGATCCCGGAGCTGCCCGCCCCTCTCAGCGACTTCTCCTCCGCCGAGGAGGCGGTCGCCAAGGCCCTCGAGTGGGAGCAGGAGGTGACGCGGCAGATCTACGACCTCGTCGAGATCGCCAAGGCGGACAAGACCTACGTCGGGGTGCGCTTCCTCGACTGGTTCGTCGAGGAGCAGCTCGAGGAGGTCTCCTCCATGAGCGACCTCCTCGCCGTGATCCGCCGCGCCGGCCCGGACCGGCTCCTCTTTGTCGAGGAGTACCTGGTGCGGCAGGGCGCCGGGGGCCTGGAGAGCCCGGCGGCGTCCTCCACGGAGACGTAGGGCCGCCCTACAGACATTTCGTGAGCCGGGGCGTGACGCCGCGGGTGAGGGTGAACGTCCCCACCTCGTCTCCCGAATCGGTGAGGGTGACCGTCAGGGTCATGCTGTTTCCGGCGACCTTGCCGCGGTAGCGGGCCGGCCGGCCGGTCTCTTCTTCACCTTCGCGCACGGGGCCGCCGTGCTCGGCGGTGTGGGTGCCCGCCGCCTCGAAGCGACCCTCGCGGTCCGGGACCAGGGGGCCATCGAGGGTGCCGTGGGCGCAGTCGTACTCGACACGGCCCCCCTCGGCGGTGAGCTCCAGGCTGATGTGCTCGCCGCCCCAGGTCCCGGTGAGGGGCCGGCCCTTTGCCGGCGAGGCGCCGGCGCAGCCGATCCAGACCACGGCCACCAGCAGCCCGGCGAGGATGCCGTTGCGGATCATCGGTCTATCTTTCATCGCAATCGAATCCGAGGGAAGGGGCCGGCCCCCGGGAGCGATCCCGGAAGCCGGCCTGCGCTGAGCTACTGACTGAAGGGCACGGTCACGTTCACCGTCTGGCTGCTGGAGCGGCCGGCCTGATCGGTGCAGGTGATGGTGATGGTGTAGATGCGGCCCGTGCCGGTGCCGGAGCGCTCGCTGCGGAGCTTGAGCTGGTGGGGATTCACGACCTGCCAGTCAGGGGCCGTGTCACCGTCGCCCAAGCCGTTGAGCGGCTCGTTGCTGGCCACCGACAGGCTGCAGGAGATGGCCGGCGAGGCCGAGCAGTTGTCGGCCGTGCTGTAGGACACGGTCACGTTCCGGTAGAGGTGGTCGGGCGGCCACAGCGAGGCCGGCGAGACCGAGACGCCGGTGATGGCCGGGGACTGGACGTCCTGGACGGTGATGGGGAAGCTGCACGTCGTGGTGGCGCCGCTCTGCCGGGTCGCCGTGCAGACGTCGGTCGTGGTCCCCAGCGGGAAGACCGAGTTGGACGGCGGGACGCAGGCGAGGGTGCCGCACGAGCCGGTCACTCCCGGGAACGGGAAGGTGACCGCGGCCTGGCAGACGTTGGGTTCGGTGCCCGCCGTGATCGGGGCCGGGCAGACGAGCGAGCAGGGCTGGTTGCAGCAGACCGGGTCCGCCGTCTGGAAGTTGAGGCTCCAGCCGCCGGCGATCGAGCCCAGGTCGCCGCCCGCGTCGTCGTTGACGAACAGGCTCCAGGTGCCGTTGGGGTTGCTCCCCGCGAAGTCGGCCAGGGCCGAGCCGTGGGGAGTGCCCGGAGCGGGCGCCGGGAACACGTCGCCGGCCGCGAAGTTGGTGGGCCGGTAGGTGCCGGAGGTGATCTGCGCCGAATCCGGCAGGGCGGGACCGGCGTCGTCGAAGGTGAGATTGACGTTGACGAGGTCGAGGCTGCCGCCCGCGTCGGACATCAGGACGATCCTCTGGCCTGCGGGTCCGACGAGCAGGACGTCGATGTCGTCGGGGAAGGTGTGGCTGACGTTGGTGAGGTTCACGGTCACCTTGCTGACCGCACCGGCGATGCCGGAGACGGCGATGGAGGACGGGTAGGGGGTCGCCGCTCCCGAGTTGGGGATGCCGATCGAGGCGGCGTTGGCGAACGGTCCGTAGGAGGCCGACGCCGTGGTGCCCAGCCGCAGGTTGAAGCTCAAGGTGCCCAGGTTGGTGGCGCCGTCCTGGAGCTGCAGCGTCGCGGTGACGTTGCCGCCGCAGGTGCCCGCGGGCACGAAGGTGAACGACTTCGAGACCGCCGGGCCGCCGGCCTGGACCACGCCATAGGTCTGGGGGCCGCTCGGCTGCTGGACGCCGCCGGTGGGCAGCAGGGTGGCCACCAAGTTGGTGGTGTCGCCGCTGCCGGCGTTGACCAGGGCGAAGCCCACCGTCACCTGCTCGTCCGGGTCGATGGCGCCGTTGGCGGGCGAGCAGCTCTCGCCGGTCACCGCGGAGCCCGCGCCCTGCGGCACCGGGGTGCCCGCGACGCCGCAGCAGGCATAGACGCGGCGCTTGATCTCGAGCTGGAAGCAGAACAGGGTGCCGACGTCGATGGCGGCGGTGTCGGTGATGCGCAGCTTCCAGGTGCCCGCCGAGGGCTTGCCGTTGAAGGCCGAGAGCGGCTGCTCGGGCTGGAAGGTGCCGGCGAAGGGCGCCGTGCCGGAGGTGATGGAAGCCGCCGCCAAGTCGTCGAAGACGGTGGGCTGGCCGGAGCAGTCGTTGGCGCCGGCGCCGAAGTTGTCGCCGCCGCCGCCGTTGCCGGACGACAGGTCGACGGTGGTGCCGTCGGGGCCCACCAGCAGGATGTTGAGGTCGCCGTCGAAAGTGTGGTTGAGGCGGATGCGGACGTTGACGTCCGAGATCACGCCTGCGTCGGGCACGCTGAGCGGGACCTCGACCGTGGCGACGTCGGGCAGAGGCACGTTCAGGTTGCCGCTGCTGGCCGTCGAGCTCAGCGAGAACGGGTTGAGCTTGCCCAGGGTGAAGGTGTAGCTCACGGTGCCGAGGTTGGTGGCGCCGTCCTG
>DASWME010000153.1:0-27257 GCA_036399915.1 Thermoanaerobaculia bacterium | reverse complement strand
GCCCTCGGCGTTGGGGAAGAAGTTGCCGCAGCCGCAGACGGCGGTGGCCGTGTGGGTGCCGGTGCGCTTGCACGCCGAGGACTTCGTATCGCTGTAGCTGCAGCTCGTGGAGCCGCCGCAGTAACGATTGCCGAAAGCGCCACCGTCGACGAAGAGGTCGATGGAGGTCGCCCACAGGCAGGCGCCGCTGCTGGTGCCGGAAAGCTCGAGCGTGGGTGGGGAAACCGAAGCCGAAACCGAGCACGAGCAGGCCGCGCCGAGCGGCGCCGCGGTCAGCAAGCCGGCGAGGGAGAGCAGGACCAGCGCAAACCGCAGGGGCCCGATCCGCAGCGCCATGCGTATCCCCAACCTCCTCTGGCTGAACGACTTGCCCCTATCGTACCAATTCTTCTTGAAGAACGTCAATACGAGCTCTCGCCGGTGCAGTGGGCTCGTCCGCCCGAGGAATTTGGCCAACCGCCTGGGCAATTCGCTCTCCCGCCTGCGCAATTTGTTCGTCCGCCTGCGCAGTTTGTCCTGCCGCCCGAGTAATTTGCTCAGCCGCCTGAGGAATTTGTCCTCCCGCCTGTGCAGCCGGGCCTTCCGCCTGCGCAATTGGCTCAGCCGCCTGCGGAGGTGGTCCTTCCGCCTGCGCAATTTGTGCTCCCGCCTGCAGCGGCGGATCGTCCGCCTGAGCAATTTGTCCTCGCGCCTGCAGCGGCGGCTCTACTGACTGCGCAGGCGGGACTTGTCGAGACGCAGGTGGTTCGACCAACTGCGCAGGCGGGCCTCGTCGAGACGCGGGCGGATCAACCGGCTCCGCGGGCGGGCCTTGTCGAGACGCGGGTGGACGCTCTAGCCGCGCGGGCGGGCCTCGTCGAGCTGCAGGCGGTAGGTGTCGCGGCGCGGGCGGGTGGACCAGAGACGGCGGTGGGCCTTCTCGCGGTGCAGGCGGATCGCCGATCGGCGCCGGCGGGCCTCCTGTCAGCGCCGGCGGGCTCAGCCAGTTCCCCGGCGGCCGAGGATCTTCCCGAAAGTCTGCGCGCGCCCCGGCGCGCGCAGGAGCCGACCGCAATCCAGATTGCCGGTCAAGAGATTCCCGTCCGCGCGATGCGCACGAGGAGCGAGCGCTTGAAGGCCGCTGTCGATCGCGCCCTATCTGGAGAAGTACAACACCCCAGGGTCTATCAAGTACGCCCGCGACCTCGGAGGCGCGAAGTCCAGGGCCACGACCACGGAGCTGGTACCATTGTAGTGAGTACATGAGTTCCATGCGGACTTCGAATGAAGGGAGGTGGCGCATGTGGTTCAAGCAAGGTCGACGGCTTGCAGTGTGTCTCGCCATCGTGATAGGCGGAGCGTACGCGGGCGGCAGGGCGGTCGAGAAGGTGACGGTCGGCGCGCTCGGGACCTCGCCCGGCCAGGCAACGGCCGGAGCGCGTGCGGCGGCCATCGCCGTGCCCAGGTTCTTCATCGAGAACCGCGGTCAGTTGGACAACCGGGTCGATTACTACTCAGCCGGGGCGCGCAGCCTGTACGTCGGCGCAGAGGGGCTGACGTTCGCGCTCGATCGAGCGTCGCCGGACAATCCGGAGCTGCGGACGAGGTGGGCGGTGAAGGCCGATTTCGTCGGCGCAAACCGGGAGGCCGCCGGCGTCGGCACGCGCCGGCTGCCGGGAGTCGTGAGCTACTTCAAGGGCGGTGCGCAGCACACCGGGCTGCCGTCCTACGCCGGCATCGCGTACCGGGGCCTGTGGGACGGGGTGGACCTGGAGATGGAGATGGCGGCGCACGCGTTCAAGTACACCTTCACGGTGCGCCCCGGCGGCGACCCGCAGGCGATCGCGCTCGCATACCGCGGCGCCGACCGCGTACGCGTCGACGAGGGCGGCGCGCTGGAGGTCGTCACGCCGTACGGATCGTGGACCGACGCCGCGCCGGTCGCCTACCAGGACCTCGCGGCCGGACGGGCCGGCGTGGACGCGGCCTGGTCGGTCGAGCCGGGGCGCGACGGCTGGATCGTCACGATCAAAGTCGGCCGCTACGACCCGACGGCGCCGCTGGTGATCGATCCCGCGATCCAGTGGGCCGGCTACCTGGGAGGCGCGGCGTCGGACCACGCGACGGACATCGCCCTCGACACGTCGGGGAACGTCTACGTCGTCGGCGGAACGGGATCGAGCGAGGCGACTTTCCCCGAGACCGTCGGCCCGGATCTCACGTACAACAGCTCCAACGACGCCTTCGTCGCCAAGCTGAACGCATCGGGCATGCTGATCTACGTGGGATATATCGGCGGAGATGCCGAGGATGGGGCCCAGGGTGTCGCCGTCGACGGGGCCGGGAACGCTTACGTCGCGGGCACGACCGCCTCGACGCAGGCGAGCTTCCCGGTCAAGGTCGGGCCCGACCTCACCCACAATGGCGGCAACGACGCGTTTATCGCCAAGGTAAACAGCGCAGGCACCGCGTTGATCTTTGCCGGATACATCGGCGGGTCGTTTGACGACAGGGGCTACGACATCGCGCTCGCTCCGGGGACGTCGATCCCCTACGTCACAGGGGGGACGACGTCGACGGCGGCGACGTTCCCCGTGAAGGTCGGCCCGGATCTCACGCAGAACGGCAGTTGGGACGGCTTCGTGGCGAAGGTCGCCGCGGACTTCAAATCGCTCCTCTACGCCGGGTACATCGGCGGCATTGAAGCCGATCAAGCGTACGGGATCGCGGTGGACTCGTCGGGGAGCGCCTATGTGACGGGGTACGCGATCTCCACGCAGGCGACCTTCCCGCACCTGGTCGGTCCCGACCTCACCCACAACGGCCAGAGCGACGCCTTCATTGCCAAGCTGTATCCCAACGGCGCGGCACTCATGTATTGCGGCTACATCGGGGGGAACGACTTCGAGGAGGGTCGCGACGTCGCGGTCGACGGCAGCAAGCGTGCCTACGTCGTCGGTTATACCGGCAGCACCGCCGCATCGTTTCCAGTGGTCTCCGGGCCCGACCTCACCGCTAACGGAGTGAATGACGCGTTTGCCACGTGCGTCAATCCCAGCGGCAATGCCCTCGTATATTCCGGGTTCATCGGCGGCTCGGCTGGCGACTATGCCTTCGGCGTGGCCGTCCAGCCCGGGGGCGAAGCCTACGTGGCCGGGTCGACCCATTCGGACGAGACGACGTTCCCGGTCCTCGTCGGCCCGGATCTGACCTACAACGGCGGGGGGTTCTTCGGCAGCGGCGACGCCTTCGTCGCGAAGCTCCGTCCCGTCACGGGGATGCTCGTCTACGCCGGGTACGTGGGCGGCAACGACACGGACCACGGCGACGACATCGCCGTGACGGGGACCGGCTCGGCGCACATCGTGGGATACACCTGGTCGACCGAGGCGACCTTCCCCGTGCTCGGCGGCCCCGATCTCACCCACAACGGCATCAACGACGCCTTCGTTGCGCGGATCACACCCTGATCCCCGGATGAGCCCATGTTCCTCTTCCTCAAGAACCTCCTCTTCACGGTCCTCGTGCCGGGGACCGTGGCGGTCTACATCCCGCTCCGGCTCGTCCGGTTTCGGCCTGAGATGCTGCGCGGGGAGTGGGGCCTTGCGCAGGTCGCGGCATTGGTTCCCCTGCTGCTTGGGGCGGCGATCTACTTCTGGTGCCTGTGGGACTTCGCCTTCTTCGGCCGCGGCACGCCGGCTCCCATCGACGCGCCGAAGCGGCTCGTGGTCCGGGGGCTCTACCGGTTCGTCCGCAATCCGATGTACGTGGGGGTGTTGCTCGTCATCGCCGGATGGGCGGCCTTCTTCGAGTCCCGGCGCATCCTCCTCTATGGCGCCGGCATCGCCCTGCTCTTCCATCTCGTCGTCCTGGTGATCGAAGAGCCGATCCTGGCGAGCAGGTTCGGAGAGAGCTACGCACAGTACCGCCGGGAAGTGGGCCGGTGGGTGCCGAGAATAAGGCCGCGGCGGGCCGTCTAAGACTTTATACTCGACAACCATCCTGGGAGGGAATCGACATGAGACGGGAAGAGAACGTCGCGTTGGCCCATCGCTGGTTCGAGGAGGTCTGGAACCGGCGCCGCACCGAGACCATCGACGAGCTGCTGCTGCCGACGAGCATCGGCCATCTCGAGACCGGGGACGTGCACGGCGCGGAAGAGTTCAAGCCTGTCCGCGCCCAACTGCTTTCGGCGCTGCCCGATCTGCGCCTCGAGATCGAGGACACCGCGGCCGAGGGCGAGAACGTGGTCGTCCGCTGGCGGGTCTGCGCCACCCATCAGGGGGAGGGCCTGGGCGTGGCGCCGACCCAGCGTGCAGTCGAGATCCGTGGCATCACGTGGCTGCGGATCCGGGACGGCCATCTCGTGGAAGGCTGGGATAGCTGGAACCTGGGCGGCCTCATCGCGCGGCTTCAGGCGGACGAGGCGCCGGCGGCCCGGGCGACGGCAGGCTAGAAGCTGGACCTGTCACCCCTCTCCTTACCCCCGGCCGGGCATTCCTCGCGCCGCGAGGGTACAATTGCGCTCCGGAATCCTGGAGAAGGGCGGTTTTTCTCCATCCCAAGGGACGACCCTGGCGAGGAAGAGGAGAAAGGCATGAGAGTGGCCCTGGCGAATCTGAAGGGCGGCGTCGGCAAGACGACGACGGCCGTCAACCTCGCGGCCGCCTTCACGCGGAGCGGGCTCAGCGTGCTGCTGATCGACCTGGACCCGCAGGCCTCGGCGACTTTTTCGCTGGGGGTGGGCCGGGACCAGGCCGGAGCGTCCACGGCGGAGGTGCTGACCGGCAAGGCCGAGGCCGCCGAGGCGGTGCTGGAGACGCCGTTCGGCATCCACCTGCTGCCCGGCTCGCTGCGGCTCGCGGGCCTGGACATGGGCCTCGCCCGCAAGCAGGAGCCGGAGAAGCTGCTCAAGAGGGCCCTCTCCCCCATCCGCCGGCGGTACGACGCCGTGGTGACCGACTGCCAGCCGGGGCTCTCCATCCTCACCCTCAACGCCCTGGCCGCCGCCGACGCCTACATCGTGCCCGTGGCCCCTCACCGCCTGGACATGGACTCGCTCGCCGGGTTCTTCGAGCTGATCGAGGGGGCCCGCGACCGCATCGGCCGCAAGACGGAGCTGCTGGGGATCCTGCTGACCATGGTCGACCACCGGACCCTGGTGACGGACGAGGTGGTCGCGGCCATACGGCGGCAGTACGGCCAGCAGGTGTTCCGCACCGAGATCCCGATCAACGTCCGCCTGGCCGAGGCGCCCGGACACGGCCGGCCCATCTTCGATTCGATGAGCTGGTCGACGGGCGCCTTGGCCTATGGCCGGCTGGGAGGCGAGGTGCTCCGGAGGGCGCGCAAGGCGGGGCTGGTATAAGGGGCCTGCAAGAAGGTTTTTGGGTCCGTTCCCCCTCTCCTGTTAGGGAGAGGGGGCCAGGGGTGAGGCTTCGGAGCGAAGAGCGCTCCTTCCTCCCGAACCTCTTCAAGAGGCAACGCTCGTAACGAGAAACCTTGCACACCGCAGCTGTCTGCCCTTCGAAGCCTCACCCCCTTGCCCCCTCTCCTTGACAGGAGAGGGGGAAGGAAAAGGAGAGGTTGATCGTCACTCCGCCTTCTTCGACCCCTGCAGGGCCCTGGAGACGTACTCCATCATCCTCCGCATGCGGGCGGTGTCGATACCGGCGATGTTCGTCTCCTCCTGCCACATGCGGCCGACGGACTTCTCGAGGCCGGGGTTGCCGCCGGTGAACTCGTTGACGAGGCCCATCCAGCGGCGGGCGAGCCGCTGCACCCGCTCGTCGGCCGGGTCGGTGCCCCTGTCCATCTCGGCCTGCACCTGCTCCATGAGCTCCTGCCACTCGCCCTCGGCCTGACGGATCCTCTCGTCGCCCACGGCGGCCCTGCGCTGCTTGAGCTCTTCCTGCTGCTCGGGGGTGTAGTACTTGTCCAGCATGGTCGTCACCTCGATGATGTGAAGGAATTCCTCCGTGGGGACCTGCTCGTCCGCGCGCCAGCGCTTCGCGATCGTCTCCAGACGGTCGCACAGGCGCTGCTGCAGCCCGATCTGCTCTCTGAGATGGGCGATGTGGAGCTGCAGGACGCGCTCGGGCGTCACGCCGGGGCGTTTCAGGAAGTCCTTGACCTCCTCCAGAGAGAATCCCAGGGTTCGCAGAGAGCGGATCTGCTGCAGCCGCACCACGTCGGCCCCGGCGTAGAGCCGGTAGCCGGACTCAGAACGGTGCGACGGCGAGAGCAGGCCGATCTCGTCGTAGTGATGGAGCGTCCGCACGGACACTCCGGTCCGCTTGGCCAGCTCGCCCACTTTCCAGGGCGGGGGCCTCATGCCGTTCCTCCTTTCCGCCACGTCCTAGTGGCAGGAGAAACGATAGACCCTCACGTTGCGTGAGGGTCAAGGGGGGAGTGAGGGCCCTAGTGGTCCGCGTACCCTTCGCGGTGCCGCACCCGGCCGGAGAAGCCGCGCACGCGCACGTCGACCTTGTGCCAGCTCCCGTCGCCCTTGGAGCTGGTGGGGTAGTAGCCGATGGCGTACTGCTGGCGCAGCTCCTGGAGGATGCTGCGGAAGGCGAACTCCAGCTCGCCGATGCGCTCGATCGGCACGACCCGGCCGCCGCTCTCGCGGACGGCCCGCTCGAGGTCCTCGTACTCCCGGTCGTTGGCCTGGAAGTCCCGCCAGTTCGAGGTGAACGACTTGCGCTTGCCGCCGAGCTGGATCCAGTAGACCAGCGACTGCCCGGCGCGCGCCTTCCAGAGGATATCGGAGGCAGGGAGGACGCTGTGGACGTCCGAGCCGTCGGAGAAGAGCACGACCACCCGCTGGCCGGTGCGCGCGTCGAGCAGCTTGAGCGACAGGTAGAGGAAGTCGTTGACGGCCGTGCCGCCGGCGGCCTGGGTGGCCCCGAAGGCGGACTCGAGGGCGGCCTTGTCGGCGGTGAAGGGCGTGAAGCGCAGCAGCCGGTCGGAGAACAGGGCCACCATGGCCTCGTCCGCGGGCTTCATGCCGTCGAGGAAGGCCTTGGCCCCCCGGCGGACGGCTTCCAGCCGGTCGCCCTGCATGCTCTCGCTGGTGTCGAGGAGCAGGATGGCGGTCAGCGGCAGCTCGTCGCGGCCGAAGGTGACGATCTCCTGCTCGACGCCGTTGTCGAGGACCTTGAAGTCGTCCTGGGTGAGATCGAGATTGCGCGCGCCGCTGGGGCGGATCACGCTCACGAAGAGGGCGCGCAGCTTGACGCTCATCTCGTCCATGATCTGCACCGGCGCGGTCACCACGGCGTCGGCTCCCGAGGCACCGGAGGCGGTGTAGGCGACGGCGCGGAACTCGCGTCGGATGTTGTCGTCGCCCAGGTCGACCTTGATGCGGAAGGGGGGCGTCTTCGACGAGCCCACCAGCTTGCCGTTGACGAAGACCTCGACGCGGTCCACCGGCTCGCGGGCCTGCACCCCGACCTCGACCTCGGTCGGCCCGAAGACCGGCTGATCGGGCGTGGGGTTCTGGATGCGGACCGTCACCTGGGCGCCGGCGGCGCCGGCGAGCAGGAGCCCGAGGGCGCCTGAGGCGAGGAGGGTTCCGCGTCCGCGCCGGCTCATTGGCCCACCCCCGTCCCCGTGGCCTCGGCCGGAGCGGCGCTCAGGGCCTGGGCCAGCACCGGCAGGCGGGAGCGCGAGTTCTCGGCGAGGAACGACCGCGCCTCGGCGAACGCTTCGGGGCGGACGGCGTTGTAGAGGTAGCGGGAGGCGGCGGCCTCCCCGGTGGACGGAGACGCGAGGATCTTCTCGACCAGGGCGGACGCCTCCCCGGGCGCTCCCCGCCGGTCGAGCACGGCGGCGAGCTGGATGGAGAGCCGCACGTCGCCCGGGTAGCGCTCGAGGCCCTTGCGCAGGATCTTCTCCGCCTCGGAGCTGCGCCCGCGGTCGCTGTGGAGCCGGGCCAGCTCCTGATAGGCGAGCGGGGTGACCCAGGAGGGGTCGGTGGCGGCGGTCAGCTCCTCCAGGAGCTGGCGCGCCTCGTCGGTCCGGTCCAGCCGCTTCAAGTTCATCGCCAGGCGGAGCCTGGCCTCGGCGTGACCGGGATCGGCTTCCAGCGCGCGGCGGAGCAGCTTGACGGCGCTCTCGGCCTGCGCGTTCTTCTCATACAGGGTGGCGAGCGCCACCAGGGCGGCGGTGTTGCGGCCGTCGAGGTCGACGGCCTGCTGGAACATCTCGCCTGCCGGGAGCTGCAGGGCGGCTTCCAGGAGCAGCCCGCCGAGGCTGGTCAGCAACCGGCTCGCGACCAAGGAGGCCCCCTGCGAGCCCAACTGTTCGGAGTAGAGCATAGCGAGGTCGCGGGCCATCTGGCGGCTGTGGTACATCGCCATGGCCCGGCCGCGCCCGCCCCCCTCGATCATCCGCCGGTAGGCCTCGTGATGGAGGACGGCGATCGGCACCAGGACCTCGAGGTCGGCCGCGCCGGCCTGGTGGATGACCGCCTGCTCCGCCTTCAGCAGGGCCTTGCGGCTGTTGGGCTCGCCGTCGACGGCGACCGCCGTCTCCAGCTCGACCAGCTCGTCGGGCGCCCGCGCCGTCTCCCCGGCCGACCAGTCGAGGAGGATCTTGCGGTAGATCTCCTCGATCCGCTTGGCCGGCATCCTTTCACCGGCCCGCAGTCCCAGCGAGCCGTTCGCATCGGCCGGGGCCGGCGGGGCGGCGGGAGCCTGGGCCCAGGCGATCGGGCCTGCCCCGAGCCAGACCGCCACGGCGAGCCCGATTCCGATCCAGGGCCCGCCCAGGGGCTTTGCTTCCATACGCGCGCACATGGGACCTCCAGATGAATGCCTCCGTTCTCTCCTCCGGGAGGTCCGGTGGTTTAAGACAAAACTCCAACAAGAGAAAAGAGAGCGACCACGAAGCGCATTATAGATCCAATTCAGAGTGCGCGAGAGGCGAATTTCGTGACAAGGGGCGGGAGGCGTGCGGGGGGCGGGGGACGAGCCCCCGCCCCTGCGCTGACCGGCTGGATCAGCCCTTGCCGCCCCGGCGGTGGCGCGGCGGCTTGGTGCCGTCGACGACCCACTTGGGCACGCCGAGGCTCAGCAGCAGGCTGCGCCGGGCCTCCTGGGTGAAGACGAAGTCCGTGTACTCGCCGGCGGCCTTGTCGCCGCCGAGCGGAGCGGTCGCCGCCGCTGTCACGGCGGCCGTGGAGGTACCGAAGACGAAGGGGTAGAGGTCCACCAACGGGATCTCGCCGCCGAACTTCTCGTTGATCGCGTCGATGAAGAGGTTGGCGATGTAGGCGTAGCCGAACGCGGTCGGATGGACGCCGTCGTAGGAGACGAAGCCGCCGGTCAGGAAGGCGGTGGTGTAGGTGATGCCGCCGACGTTGTAGCCGTGGGCGTTGACGTCGCTCAGCGCGGCGTTGAAGTCGACGAAGGCCGCGCCCCGCGCGTTGGCTTCCGAGGCGATGATGTTGTTGAAGGCCTGGACCCGGGCCCGGATGGTGGCGGCCTCATTGGCGGAGAGCACCACGCTGTCGGACAGCGGCTGACCGCTGCCGCCGAGCTGGGCCGGGATGCCCCGGCCCAGGGCGAGTTCGGCGGTGGCGCTGAGCAGCACGAAGTCCCCCGCCTGAAGCGGCCCATTGGGACCGATCAGCGGGATGGGCTGACCCGTAGGCCCGAGGACCGGCTGGTTGGTCTGCGGGTTGACGATGAACCGCGAGATCGTGGTCACGAAAGGAATGCTGGTGACGTCGGGGATGTTGGCGATCGCCATCTTGGCCCCGGTCGAAGCGATGGCCGCGGTCACCATCCGGTACTCGGCCGCGAACTGGGCCTCCGGGGTCAGCGTCTGGTCGTTGACGATGCCCGAGGTGGCGGCGGCCAGGGCGTCGTTGTTGCCAATCCAGAGGGTGACGAAGGTCGGCTGCAATGACAGGCCCTGCTGGAGCTGAGTGAAACCCTGTCGCCGCAGGACGACGTCATGAAGGCCGCCCTGAGTCGTGGCGAGCAGGTCGTGCACGTCCGCGCCCGGCACAGCGATGTTGTTGTACGGGCGCGGCAGGTTGAGATTGATCGGCTGTCCCTGCCCCTGGCTAGGCGTGATCGACAGCGGCGACAGGCTGCGCAGCACCAGCACGGGCGGGATGCCCGGCTCGCTGATCAGCGGCTGCTCGAAGCCGGTGCTCTGGCCGGTCGCCTGCCGGTAGATCAGCGCGGGATAGCTGTTGACCTGGTAGGTGCGCACGAGCGAGCCGCTCGAGAAGCCGGCCGTCAGGCTGTCGCCGAAAGCCACGTAGCGGCTGAAGTCGGCCGTGCCGGTGTCGACGGCGAACGCCGCGCCGGCGACGAGGAGGAGGGCGAGCGTCAGCGCGCCCGCGAGGACCTTGAGACGATGCATCTCGTGTCTCCTTGAAACGGTCTCGGGTTAGAAGTTGAGCGTCAGGCCGACCAGCACGGCCTGGGTATTGTAGTTGCCGAAGAAGGCCCCCTCGCCCGGGAAGCTCCGGTTGCGGGAGCGCTCCTTGAAATCGAGGTACAGGACGGCGATGTCGAAGCCGATGGCTCCCGTGTGGCCGTAGCCGAGGGTGAAGCCGTTGCGGTCGGCGTCGGGCAGCAGCGGCGAGACCGCCTCTTCGGGCTGCGGCGTCTCGTCGAAAACGTAGCCGAAGCGCCACTGCGAGGTCGGGCTCGCCTGCCAGCGCAGGCCGGCCCGGTAGTTGTAGACGTCGTCCCACTCCTCCAGGATCTCGGCATCGGGCAGCGAGTTGGTCGCTCCACCGATGAACTCGATGGGCACCGTGTCGAAGCTGCTCCAGCCGGTCCAGTTGACGTCGGTCTCGAGCAGCAGGTTGGGGGTGAGGCCGAACGCCAGGCCCAGGCTCGCTTCATCGGGGAACTCGATCTCCGTCTCCACCGGCAGGTCGGTGTCGAACGGCAGCCGGGAGCGGATCAGAGCGTCGAACTGGGCGTTGCCGGTCAGGACCTGGGCCACCCGGGCCTCGCCACTGTACTCGACCTTGATCTTGCTGCGGTAGGACAATCCCCAGGAGAAGCTGGGATTGATCTTGTGCAGGATGCCGGCGTTGAAGCCGTAGCCTTCGTTGAAGTCGCTCTCCAGGTTCAGCCGGCCGATGTCGACCACCCGCTGGGTGAAGGGGTTGATGGTCGGCACGTTGCGGTTCAGCTCCACGTCCGAGAAGCGGGCGATGGCGCCGATGCCGAAGCCGAAGTTCGGGGTGAGCTGCCAGCCGAGGGTGGGGTTGAGGTCGACCACCCGCAGAGCGGCCTTGGTGGAGAGGAACCGTCCGGCGAACTGGTTGGGATCCTCCCACTCGGTGGTGAGGCCGAACGGGGTCTCGATGCCGAGGCCGAACTTCCAGGTGTTGTTGATCGGCTGCACCCAATAGAGATGCGGCGGGAACTCGGAGAGCTTCTTCTGCTCCGCCGTGTAGCCGGGGCCCGGGAAGGGGGCTGCGCCCTCGAACTCCGCCTCGAGGGCATGGATCCAGGTGAAGCCGACCGAGACGTCCCGCTTGGTGACGAACGCCAGGCCGCCGGCGTTGTGGAACAGCAGCGACGGATCGTCGGCCTGGGCGGTGAAAGCGCCGGCCATGCCCATGGCCTTGCTGCCCTGCTCGAAGATGCTGAACCCGGCCGGGTGGACGGGTCCCGCGGCCAGACCGACGAGGGCGACGAGAACCAGCGCCCTCCCAATGAATCCTCCTCGCCTCTGCATGAATCTCCTCCTGTTTCGCTGAGAGATGGGTGACCCGCCGACTCTTTCTCCCCATAGACCCCGGAGTTGCGGAAATCGGGTCTCGGAACGGTCTTTCGCGGCTCGGCTCAACGTTATTCCCAACTCCCCGGGGTGTCAATGTCCGCCGGGGCCCCCGCAATCCCCGGACTGCTGCTAGAGTAGGCCCCCTGGAGGTGAGGGTCATGTTCGAGAGTCCGGTCCACCAGGAGACCTTCGACAAGCTGCAGGAATACCTCGGGGAGCTGTTCGACGATCCCTATCACGATCCGGAGAACGACCACTTCTACGTCCGCTACGGCACGACCGTGCTGGAGATCTGCGTCGAGCCCTGCGGCTCGGAGGAAGCCATGGTCGTCATCATGTCCTACTGCGTGCAGGACGTGGAGCTGAACGAGGAGCTGATGGCCGGCCTGCTGCAGCTCAACCACCAGCTCTCCTGCGGCCACTTCTCGGTGGTGGGCAACGACATCTTCTTCGCCCATTCCCTGTTCGGCCGCAGCCTCGACCCGCGCGACCTGCTGCGGGCGATCACGGCGGTGGCCAACGTGGCGGACGACTACGACGACCGCATCGTGGCCCGCTACGGCGGGCAGACGGCCCTGGAGCGCATCCAGGACACCGGCGGCCGGCGCCGGCGGCAGGAGGTGGGCAGCGACTGAGGCCCCTTCGAGCGGCCGCCGGTCACCACTTGCCGCCCTTGACGGCGGCCTCGGCCTCGCGGTCGAGCTCGCGGGCCTTCTCGGTCTCCCGCTTGTCGTAGAGCTTCTTGCCCTGGACTAAGGCGACCTCCACCTTGATCCAGTTTCCCTTGAGGTAGACGGAGAGGGGGACGACCGTGAGCCCCTTGAGCTGGGTGCGGCCGAAGAGGCGCTCGATCTCGCGCTTCTTGAGCAGGAGCTTGCGGAGCCGGTCGGGCTCTTTGTTCTCGCGGTTGCCGTGGCTGTACGGGCTGATATGGGCGCCCACCAGCCAGGCCTGGCCGTCCTTGAACTCCACGTAGCTGTCCTTGAGCTGCACCCGGCCCTCGCGCACCGACTTCACCTCGGTGCCGTGCAACTGGATGCCGGCCTCGAAGGTCTCGAGGACGTGATAGTCGTGCCGGGCCCGCTTGTTGCTCGCCAGGGGGCGCACCGCGTCTTTGGCTCTCGTGGCCATGAAGACGGAGTCTATCTCAGGCCCTCAGCCGTCCGGACGATCACCCGCAACCTGTTTCAGGCTCTGGAGCACTGGAACATTGTTTTTTCGCCTCAAACATTGTTTTTTCCGTTCAAACATTGTTTGGCAGGAAAAAACATTGTTTGAAGCCGTAGAACATTGTTTAAAAGCCGTCCCACATTGTTTTTTCCGTTTAAACAATGTTCTACGGCTTCAAACAATGAAAAAAGCCGCTGGAGCCTGTTCAAGGCCGGCGGAAGCCCGATCTCGCCGCATCAGGACGGCAGAGCCGCTTTCGCCGTCTTGCCGAGCGCTTTCATCTCCGGCAGGTCGCTCCCCTTGGTCTCCGGCCAGGTGACCCGGCGGACGGCCAGGGCCCGCTCCAGCCGCTCCCAGAGGTCGCGGTTCTGGACCGGCTGGCCCTCCTGGGTCTTCCAGCCGCGGCGCTTCCAGCCGTCGAGCCAGCGGGCGGCCCCGTTGCGCAGGTAGTCCGAGCCGGTGTGGACGGCGACCGAGATCCCCGTGGGGAGGCTCTCCAGCGCCGCGATGGCGCCCAGGAGGTCGAGCTGGTTGGCCGTGGTGCTCTCCAGGCCGCCGGAGAGGACCGTCTCCTCGCCGCCGCGGCGGAGGAGCGCCGCCCACCCCCCCTTGCGGCCAGAGCAGGAGACGCGCAGGAAGACTTGGGCGTCCGGTTTCGCGGATGGCGCAGCGAGCGCCGCCCCGCCCTTCCGCTTGCGGATCTCCAGGGTGGCCAGCTTGTCGGCCCGCTCGTTCCACTGGTTGCCGGCGTGCCCCCTCACCCAGTCCCAGCGGACCTCGTGCTTCTCGATCAGCTCGGCGAGCCGCCGCCAGAGGTCCTCGTTCTGCAGCTCTCCCGCCTTGCGCCGCCAGCCGCGGGCGGCCCAGCCGGGGAGCCACTCGGTGATCCCTTTCCGCAGATAGAGGGAATCGGTGAAGAGGTGGACCCGGCAGGGCCGCTTCAGAGCTTCGAGACCGCGGATGGCCGCCGTCAGCTCCATGCGGTTGTTGGTGGTGCGCGGCTCGCCGCCGGAGATCTCCCTGACCGTGCCGCTCGCCGGCTCGATCAGGACGGCCGCCCAGCCGCCGGTGCCCGGGTTCGGGTCGGCGCCGCCGTCGGTGTAGAGGACGACCTCGGGGAGGGGCTCGGACATCGGAAGGCGCAATGTAGAGGAATGGTGGGAAGAAAGCAAAACCCCCGCAGATATCCATGGCACGCCTCTTGCGGAATTGATCTGGTCTGGACCGGTGCAACGCCAGTCCATCTTGAAATCGTCCAAGGAGGCCGCATACCCCTCGAAACCTCTCTTTGTAAAAGGAGGCACCCACGTGCGAGACGCCGCCGCTTCCAGTTCATTCCAACAGGGCACGGAACCTCTCGAGCAGTCCCCTGCCGGCTACGACGCGGAGCGCGAGGAGTCGGGGATGATCCACCGCTTCGGCCAGGCCGCCATGATCGTCAGCGGCGCGGCGCTGGTCGCTCTCGCCGCGCGGCAGAGGTCGTGGAAGACGATCGGGGCGGCGCTCGCGGGGGCGCCCCTCCTCTACCGCGGCGCGACCGGCCACTGGCCCATGCCGCAGGCGGTCGCCCGGCGGGCCTCGGAGGCCATGGCCCCGGCGCCGGTCGAGACTGCCGTCACCATCAACCGGCCGCGGGCGGAGCTGTACGCCTTCTGGCGGCGGCTGGAGAACCTCCCCCGCTTCATGAAGCACTTGGACGAGGTCGTCGACGTGGGCGGCGGCCGCTCGCATTGGGCCGGCCAGAGCCCGCTCGGCTTCAAGGTGGAATGGGACGCCGAGATCGTCGAGGAGCGGCAGGACCAGCTCCTCTCCTGGCGGTCGCTCCCCGGCTCGCAGGTCCACAACGCTGGCACGGTGCTCTTCGAGGACGCTCCGGGCGGGCGCGGCACCGTGGTGCGGGTCTCGCTGGAGCTGCTCGCGCCCGGCAACGCCCTCGGCCACGCGGTCGGCAAGGTGCTCGCCCCGCTGACCGGGCAGCAGGTCCGGGAGGACCTCCGGCGCTTCAAGCAGCTCATGGAAACGGGCGAGATCCCGACCACCGACGGCCAGCCGACGGGGGCCCGTTCCCTCGTCAACCTGCGCAACCCTCTTTGAGCCATCACAACGGAGCCTCGACGAGGCCGGGAGAGAACGACATGAAAGCGGTTTGCTGGAACGGCAAGAACGACATCCAGGTCGAGACGGTGCCCGATCCCGAGATCCTCAACCCCCGCGACGCCGTCGTGAGGATCACCTCGACGGCGATCTGCGGCTCCGACCTCCACCTGTACGACGGCTACATCCCCACCCTGAAGAAGGGGGACATCCTCGGCCACGAGTTCATGGGCGAGGTCGTCGAGGTGGGCCGGGAGGTCAAGAACCTGAACGTGGGAGACCGCGTGGTCGTCCCCTTCACCATCTCCTGCGGCCGGTGCTTCTTCTGCGAGCGCGAGCTCTGGTCGCTCTGCGACAACTCGAACCCCAACGCCTGGATGGCCGAGAAGATGTACGGCCAGAGCCCGGCGGGCCTCTACGGCTACTCCCACATGATGGGCGGCTACGCCGGCGGCCAGGCCGAGTACGCGCGCGTGCCCTTCGCCGACGTAGGCCCCCTGAAGGTTCCTGACGGCATCGAGGACGAGAAGGTCCTCTTCCTCTCCGACATCTTCCCTACCGGCTACATGGCCGCGGAGAACTGCAACATCCAGCCGGGCGACACGGTGGCCGTCTGGGGCTGCGGCCCGGTGGGCCAGTTCGCCATCCAGAGCGCCTGGATGCTGGGGGCGGAGCGGGTGATCGCCATCGACCGCTTCCCCGAGCGGCTGCTGCTCGCCCAGAGCTGGGGCCGCGCCGAGGTGCTCGACTACGAGGAGGTGGACGGGGTCGTGGACGCGCTGCGCGACATGACCGGCGGGCGCGGGCCGGACGCCTGCATCGACGCCGTGGGCATGGAGGCGCACGGCGCCACGGTGGACGCCCTCTACGACAAGGCCAAGCAGACCGTCCGCCTGACCTTCGACCGGGTGCACGCGTTGCGCGAGGTCCTCATGGCCTGCCGCAAGGGGGGCACGGTGTCGATCCCCGGCGTCTACGGCGGGTTCCTCGATAAAGTGCCGCTGGGCGCCGCCTTCAACAAGGGACTCACCCTGAAGATGGGGCAGACGCACGTGCAGCGCTACATGCGGCCGCTGCTCGAGCGGGTCGAGAGAGGGGAGATCGACCCCTCGCGGGTCATCACCCATCGCCTCGCCATCGACGACGCGCCGTGGGGCTACAAGACCTTCCGCGACAAGGAGGACAACTGCATCAAGATCGTCCTCAAGCCGGACGGCAACGGCCACGCCCGTTACGGCGCCGACGGCGGCAATGGCCACCACGGCGGGGAGCTCGCATGAAGTCCCCAGTCCGCGAGGACCTGAGAAAGCTGGCCCGGCCGGCCGCAGTCCTCCTCGCCGGAGCCGGGATGGCCGCCGCGGCGCGGGCGCTGCGGCGGCGTTCACCCATCCAGTTCCGCGACCGGGTCGCCGTGATCACCGGCGGCTCACGCGGGCTGGGGCTGCTCATGGCCCGCGAGCTGGCCGCCGAGGGAGCGCGGCTGGCCATCCTGGCCCGCGACCCGGAGGAGCTGGACCTCGCCCGCCGCGAGCTGGCGGCCCTCGGCGGCCTGCGGGTGCTGGCCCTCCCCTGCGACGTCGGTAACCAGGAGGAGGTCCAGTGGGCGGTCAACGCCGCGGCCGAGCGGTTCGGCCGGCTCGACATCCTCGTCAACAACGCCGGCACGATCCAGGTCGGCCCCCTGGAGCACATGGCGGTGGACGACTTCGAGGAGGCGATGCGGGTCCACTTCTGGGTCCGCTCTACGCCACCCTGGCGGCCATCCCCCACCTGCGCCGGCGGGGCAACGGGCGGATCGTGAACATCTCCTCGATCGGCGGCCGCATCGCGATCCCCCACCTGGTCCCCTACAGCGCCAGCAAGTTCGCCCTGGTCGGCTTGTCGGACGGTCTGCGGACCGAGCTGGCGAAGGAGGGGATCTACGTCACCACCGTCTGTCCGGGGCTGATGCGCACCGGCTCGCACGTGAACGCCCGGTTCAAGGGCAAGCGCGAGGAGGAGTTCGCCTGGTTCGCGGTCGCCGACGCGCTGCCGCTGACCTCCATGGCCGGCCGGCGGGCGGCCCGGCGCATCCTGGAGGCCTGCCGCTACGGCGAGCCGACCCTGACCCTGACGCCGCAGGCCAGGGCCGCCGTCATCGCCAACACGCTGGCCCCCAACCTGACGGCGCGGCTCCTGGAGCTGACCGCCCGGCTGCTCCCCGGCCCCGCAGAGGAGGATGGACAGCAGGCGAAGCCGGGCTGGCAGAGCTCCTCCCGCTGGGCCCCCTCGTTGCTCACCCGGCTCGCCGACGAGGCCGCCGTGGAGAACAACGAGCTGAGGAGGGAGGAGATGGCGGCGGAGTATGGGGGGAACGGGAACGGACGGGAGACACAGGGGGAAGATACGGCAGACGTATAATAAGAGCCTCGGCGGGACAGAGATGGTATTCTCTCCCGCCGGGATCATTTTATCGCTTCCCACGATTCTACCGACCGTCTTGGAAAACCCCGAAATCGCCCGCATCCTCGAGGAGGTCGCCGACATCCTCGAGATCCAGAACGCCAACCCCTTCCGCATCCGCGCCTACAGGAACGCCGTCCGCACCGTCGAGACCCTGACGACGCCGCTGCGCAAGTGGGTCGAGGAGGGCCGGCCGCTCACCGACCTGCCGGGGATCGGCAAGGAGATGGCGAGCCACGTCCGCGAGATGGTGGAGACCGGCACGCTCGGCTTCCGCGACCAGCTCCTCGCCGAGGTGCCGCGCTCGCTGATCGAGCTGATGCGCCTGCCCGGTCTCGGCCCCAAGAAGGCCAAGAAGATCTACGACGAGCTCAAGGTCGGCACCGTGGACGAGCTGGAAGCCGCCGCGAAGGAGGGGCGCATCGCGGCGATCCCCGGCTTCGGCGCGAAGAGCCAGGAGAAGATCCTCGCCGGCATCGAGGAGTACCGGCTCCACGGCAGCCGTTTCCTGCTGCCGGAGGCCGAGCGCTACGTCGAGCCCCTCCTCGCCTACCTGCGTGAGTCGCCCGAGATCGAACGCCTGGAGGTGGCCGGCAGCTACCGCCGCCGCAAGGAGACCGTGGGGGACATCGACCTGCTGGCCATCGCCTCGCGTCCCGTGCCCGTGATGGAACGGTTCCGCGACTATCCCCAGGTGGACAAGGTCCTGATGGCCGGCGACACCCGCAGCACGGTCGTGCTGGGCTCGGGGCTCCAGGTGGACCTGCGGGTGGTGCCGCCCGAGTGCTACGGCGCGGCCCTGGTCTACTTCACCGGCTCCAAGGAGCACAACGTCAAGCTCCGCCGCCGGGCGGTCGAGCGGGGATTGAGGATCTCGGAGTACGGCGTCTTCCGGGTCGAGGAGAGAACTCAGGAAGAGCAAGGCGAGCTGATCGCCGGCCGCGAGGAGGCGGACGTCTACGCCACCGTGGGCCTCGCCTGGATCCCCGCCGAGCTGCGGGAAGACCGCGGCGAGATCGAGACCGCGGCGGCCGGCCGGCTGCCCCGCCTCGTCCGGCTCGAGGACCTGCGGGGCGACCTCCACATGCACTCAACCTGGTCGGACGGCCGCAACTCGATCGAGGAGATGGTGGAAGCCTGCGCCGCCCGGGGCTACGAGTACATGGTCATCTCGGACCACAGCAAGGCCCTGTCGATGGTCAACGGCCTCGACGCCTACCGTCTGCGCCAGCAATGGCTGGAGATCGATGAGGTCCGCGCCCGCCACCCCGAGATCCGCATCCTGCGCGCCATGGAGGTGGACATCCTGGGCGACGGCTCGCTCGACCTGGAGGACGAGATGCTCGCTGGGCTCGACCTGGTGCTGGTCTCGCTCCACTCCCGCTTCGACCTCCCCGCGGACCAGCAGACCGAGCGGGTGCTGCGGGCCCTGGAGCACCCGGAGGTCAACATCTTCTGCCACCCCACGGCGCGGCTCATCAACCGCCGGAAGCCGGTCGAGATGGACCTCGACCGCATCTTCCGCCGGGCCGCCGAGCTGGGGGTCGCCATGGAGCTGAACTCCAGCCCCAACCGCCTCGACTTGAAGGACAGCCACCTGAAGCTCGCCAAGGAGCTCGGCTGCAAGGTGGTGATCGACACGGACTCCCACCGCATCCGCGAGCTGGACCTGATGCGCTACGGCGTCGAGCAGGCCCGCCGGGGAGGGCTGGAGCCGCAGGACGTGCTCAACACGCTGCCGTTCGCGGAGCTCTGGGCGGCGATTCAGCGGTAGGCCGCCCCTGGGTTAAACTCCCTGCAGTTCCGAACGGGAGATCCGCAATGAAACGAAACGTGGTATCCAGATGGGCTCTCGGGATGGCCCTCCTCGCGGTCGCCGCCGCGGTAGGGGCCCAGGACCTCAAATCCTTTGAATCCAAGACGACGGTCCACAGGCTCAAGAACGGCTGGACCTTTCTCATCGTCGAGCGGCCGGTAGCGCCGGTCTTCTCCTTCGCCACCATCGCCGACGTGGGCTCCGCCCAGGAGGTGCCGGGCATCACGGGCCTGGCCCACATGTTCGAGCACATGGCCTTCAAGGGCACGCCCCACATCGGCACCACCGACTACGCGGCCGAGAAGAAGGCGCTGGACGCCGTGGAAGCCGCCTACCAGGCCTATCAGGCGGAGCGCCTGTCGCCCCGGCCGGACCCCAAGAAGCTGGAGAGCCTGCTCGCCGCCTTCAAGGCGAAGCAGCAGGAAGCCGCCCGCTACGCGGTCCACGAGTTCGACGACATCATCAGCCGCGAGGGCGGCACCGGGCTCAACGCCTCGACCGGCGCGGATGAGACCATCTATTACTACTCGCTGCCCGCCAACAAGGTGGAGCTCTTCGCCTATCTGGAGTCCGAGCGGTTCTTCCATCCCGTGTTCCGCGAGTTCTACGAGGAGCGGGACGTGGTGCGCGAGGAGCGCCGGATGAGCTACGAGAGCCGTCCCATCGGACGCCTGGTCGAGCAGTTCGTCACCACGGCGTTCCTCTACCACCCCTATCAGCAGCCGGGGATCGGCACGCCGAGCGACCTCGCCGCGATCTCCGTCACCGACGCCGAGAAGTTCTTCCAGACCTACTATGCGCCGTCGAATCTGGTGACCGCCATCGTCGGCGACGTCAGCGCCCCGAAGGTGATTCCGATCCTCGAGAAGTACTTCGGCCGCATCCCGGCGCGCCCGGCGCCGCCGCCCCTGCGCACGGTCGAGCCGCCGCAGGTGGCCGAGCGGACCGTGGTGCTCGAGGACCCGTCACAGCCCGTCTACCTGGAGGGCTATCACAAGCCGGCCGCGACCCACCCCGACCAGGCGGTCTACGACGCCATCGACGACATCCTCTCGACCGGCCGCACCTCGCGCCTCTACCGCTCGCTGGTGCGCGACAAGAAGCTGGCCGTGGAGGTGCAGTCGTTCTCCGGCTTCCCGGGCGACAAGTACCCGAACCTCTGGGCGGTGCTGGCCATCCCCGCCTTCGGCGTCAGCAACCAGCAGGTGCAGGCGGCGATCCGCGAGGAGCTGGAGCGGCTCAAGCGCGAGGACGTGACGGAGGAGGAGCTGGCCAAGTTCAAGACCCGCGCCAAGGCCGACCTGCTCCGCTCGCTGCGCAGCAACCAGGGGCTCGCCAACCAGCTCGCCGAGTACCAGCGGCTCTATGGCGACTGGCGCGAGCTGTTCCGCTCCATCGACCGGCTGGAGAAGGTCACCAGGGCCGACATCCGCCGGGTGGCCAACGAGACGTTCCAGGCGCCCAACCGCACGGTGGCGATGATCGTCAACCGCCCCGCGGACATGGAGAAGACATCCGCCCCGGCGGCCCCAGGTGCACTGAAGTAGGGAGGACCTGACGATGAACCGACGCATTGCAACCATCCCGGCCCTCCTGCTCGCGGCGTCCCTGGCGCTGCCCGCCGCGGCGGCGGCGCAGGCCACCCGCGCCAGCGAGCTTCGCTATCCGCCGCTGCCCGCCTTCGAGATTCCGCAGCCTGAGCGCGTGGTGCTCGACAACGGCATGGTGGTGCTGCTGCTGGAGGACCACGAGCTGCCGCTCGTCGAGGCCACGGCCCTCATCCGCACCGGCTCGCGCTTCGATCCCGCCGCCAAGCTGGGCCTCGCCAAGCTCGGCGCCGAGGTGCTGCGCACCGGCGGCACCCAGAGCCTCTCCAGCGACGCTCTCGACGACTGGCTGGAGAGCCGCGCCGCCTCCGTCGAGGTCAGCGCCGAGGAGGGCTCGACGCGGGCCGTCCTCTCCTCGCTCAAGGCCGACTTCCCCGAGGTGCTCCGCGTCTTCGCCGACGTGCTGCGCCGGCCGGCCTTCGACGCCGGCAAGCTGGAGGTGGCCCGCACCCAGGCCGTCGCCGAGGTCTCCCGGCGCAACGACGACCCGTTCCGGATCGTCTTCCGCGAGTTCCCCAAGCTCGTCTACGGCGCTGACTCCCCCTACGCCCGCACGGAGACCTTCGCCACCCTGAAGGACATCCAGCGGGAGGCCCTCGTCGCCTGGCACCGCGAAGCCTTCCAGCCGGACCGGATCGTCCTCGGCCTGGTGGGCGACTTCAAGAAGGACGAGGCGCTCGCCCTGGTGCGCGGCGCCTTCGGCGACTGGCCGCGCGGTCCGGCGTGGAAACCCGCCGAGGCCGCCTTCCGCAAGCAGCCGAGCCCCGGCGTCTTCTATGTGGAGAAGAGCGACGTCACCCAGTCCTACATCGCCATGGGCCACCTGGGGGTCGTCCGCAACGATCCGGACTTCTACGCCCTGGAGGTGCTCAACCAGATCCTCTCGGGCTCCTTCGCCTCGCGCCTGCCGGGGAACGTGCGCGTCAAGAAGGGGCTCGCCTACGCCGTCTTCGGCAGTGTGGACAGCGAGTGGGACCACCCCGGCCTCGCCATGCTGTTCGTCTCCACCAAGACGGAGACCACGGGCGCCGGCATCGACGCCTTGCTGGAGGAGGCGCGCAATCTGAAGACCGTCCCGCCCACGGCCGAGGAGGTCGCCAACGCCAAGCAGAGCCTCTTGAACTCGTTCGTCTTCAACTTCGACTCGTCGCGCAAGGTGCTCGGCCGGCAGCTCGCCCTGGAGTACTACGGCTATCCCCTCGACTGGCTCTCCCGCTACCGGGCCGGCGTCGAGGCCGTGACCGTGGAGCAGGTCCGCCAGGCGGCCCGCCACCTGCGGCCCGAGGAGTTCGCCGTCCTGGTGGTGGGCCCCTCCCAGGGCATGGACAAGCCCCTCGACACCTTCGGCAAGGTCACGCCGGTCGATATCTCGCTGCCGGAGCCTCCCGGTCCCTCTGCGATTCGCCCGCCCGGCATGTAGAAAGTACAGCAACTTACCTTCCCGGCCCTCGCCCCGGCGGGGGCCGCCCGGCTCCCCAGGCACGCCGGAAGCTGCCGGAAACCCGAGAAAACACTCTGTCTTCAGAGATTTTTTGCCCTTGGCATGTAAGTTGCTATTTTCCATAGAACCGAAAGGGCGGTTCTGCTGGTACGAACGATCTTTCAGTCTCGAGCTGTAGAAAGTACCTGTAGTTCCCCCGGATTCCGAGGCGAGAAGCAGGCGACTTAGGTCAGCGATTCGATCGCCGGCGGCAGCATTTTGCCGGGCAGCGAGCGGGGGAAAAGTGACGCCGACGACAGACGACAAAGCCAGCGCAAATCCAGCAGGTGCGCCCAGCCGGCGTGTCCGCGTCCCGGAACCCTCTCGTTCCGGCCGCCCCTGCTCCAACTCGCGCGCCGGCCTCTCTCCCATCCTTCGTACAACGCTCGACCGGCCGGATCTGGTCCGCCGCCGGCTCGACCGTGGACAGCACAGAGGAGTTACTAACTTGCATTATTCCATCGGAGGACAGGTATGAGAGGACGGATCTTGATCACTGGAGGCGCCGGTTTCATCGGCTCCCATCTCGCCGACGAGCTGCTGGAGCACGGCTACCACGTCCGAGCCCTGGACACCCTCTCCGAGCAGGTGCACGGACCGGGAGCTGCGCGGCCGGGCTATCTCTCCCCCGAGGTGGAGCTGATGGAGGGAGATGTCCGCGACCCGGAGACCGTGCGCAAGGCCCTGGACGGGATCGACGCGGTCTTCCACTTCGCGGCCATGGTCGGCGTCGGTCAGAGCATGTACGAGATCGAGCGCTATACCAGCGTCAACAATCTCGGCACGGCGGTGCTCCTCGAGGCCCTGGTCGAGAAGCCGGTCGAGCGGCTGATCGTGGCGTCCAGCATGAGCATCTACGGCGAGGGGCTCTACCGCGACGCCGAGGGCAACCTGGTGACCGGCTGCGAGCGCGACCGCGACCAGCTCAAGGCCCGCGACTGGGAGGTGCGCGACCTCCAGGGGCGGCCCCTGACCCCCGTGCCCACGCCGGAGACCAAGGCCCCGGCGCTCTCCTCCGTCTACGCCCTCTCGAAGTACGACCAGGAGCGCCTCTGCCTGATGGTGGGCCGCGCCTATAACATCCCCGCCGTGGCGCTTCGCTTCTTCAACGTCTACGGCACCCGGCAGGCGCTGTCGAACCCCTACACCGGCGTGCTCGCCATCTTCGCCGCGCGCCTGCTCAACGGCAATCCGCCGCTGATCTTCGAGGACGGTCTGCAGATGCGCGACTTCGTCCACGTCTCCGACGTCGCCCGCGCCTGCCGGCTCGCCCTGGAGAAGCCCGCGGCGCGCGATCAGGTCTTCAACATCGGCAGCGGCCGCCAGTACACGGTGCGCGAGATCGCCCGCGCCATGGGCGAGGTGCTCGGCCGCTTGGGAGTCGTGCCGGAGGTCACCGGCAACTACCGCGTGGGGGACATCCGCCACTGCTTCGCAGATATCACCCTGGCGCGGCGCATCCTCGGCTACGAGCCCGCGATGCCGCTGGAGCAGGGGCTGATCGAGCTCGCTTCCTGGCTCGCGGGACAGGTGGCCTACGACCGCGTGGCGGAAGCCCGCCAGGAGCTGGCTGCCCGGGGGTTGACGGTATGAGCGAGACGAAGAGCCTCAAGAAGCTGCCCGAGATCGGCCGCGCCCGCACCTCCGACCGGCTGGTGGTCATCACCGGAGGCTCGGGCTTCATCGGCACCAACCTGGCCCATGCCATCGCCTCCTCCGGCCGGCGCGTGCGGCTGCTCGACAACCTCTCGCGCCCCGGAGTCGAGCACAACCTGCGCTGGCTCAGGGAGACGCACGGCGAGCGCGTCGCCATCGAAGTGGCCGACGTGCGCGATCCGTTCGCCGTGCGCCGGGCCGTGGCCGGCGCCGAGACGGTGTTCCACTTCGCCGCCCAGGTGGCGGTGACCACCAGCCTCGACGACCCCGTGCAGGACTTCGAGGTCAACGTGCGGGGCACGCTCAACGTGCTCGAGGCCGCGCGCGCCCAGGAGAAGCCGCCGGCGCTGCTCTTCACCTCCACCAACAAGGTCTATGGCGGCATGGAGGATGTGCCCCTGCGGCGGCGTGGCCAGCGCTACGAGCCCTGCGACGAGACCCTGCGCGTCCGCGGCTTCGGCGAGGGGCGCCCGCTCGATTTCCACAGTCCCTACGGCTGCTCGAAAGGCGCCGCGGACCAGTATGTCCTCGATTATGCCCGCAGCTACGGCTTGCGCACGGCCGTCTTCCGCATGAGCTGTATCTACGGGCCTCACCAGTTCGGCACCGAAGACCAGGGCTGGGTGGCGCACTTCCTCATCCGCGCTCTCGAGGAGCGGCCCATCACCCTCTATGGCGACGGCATGCAGGTGCGCGACGTCCTCTATGTGGATGACCTCGTCCGCGCCTTCCTGCTCGCCGAGGAGAGCATCGGCAGGATCGCCGGCCAAGCCTTCAACATGGGCGGTGGCCCCGCCAACACGATCTCCCTGCTGGAGCTGATGGACTTGATCGAGAAGCTCCACGGCCGGCGGCCCAGGGTGTTCCACGAGGACTGGCGCACGGGCGACCAGCGGTATTACGTCTCCGACCCTTCCAAGTTCACGGCGGCGACGGGCTGGCGTCCACGTGTAAACGTGCATGGCGGCGTGAGCAACCTTTACAACTGGTTGCTGGAATCCCGCGGCCTGGCCGAAGCCCCTGTGGCGGCCGGGGCCCACGCTTCGTAGAAGGAGGTGGACGGCACGGATCTTGGATGGACCCATAGCCACGCAGCATTGCCGTGGGTCCAGGAGGGGACCGGTATGAGCGAGAACGTTCCACTACCCCGCAAGGTCCTGATGACGGCGGACACTCTGGGCGGCGTCTGGACGTACGCCATCGAATTGGCGCGCGGCTTGGCCGAGCGCGGCGTCGAAGTGGCGCTCGCTACTATGGGAGATCCGCTGAACGACTTCCAGCGCGAGAAGGCGGACCGCATCCCCCGCCTCAAAGTATTCGAGAGCACCTTCAAGCTGGAGTGGCAGGAGGACCCCTGGCGGGACGTGGAGAGGGCCGGCGACTGGCTGCTCGGGCTCGAGGACCGCTTCCACCCCGACCTCATCCATCTCAACGGCTACGCCCACGGCTCCCTCCCCTGGGGCGCTCCCAAGATGATGGTGGGGCACTCCTGCGTGCTCTCCTGGTGGCGCGCCGTCAAGGGCGGGCCCGCCCCCGAGGCCTGGGAGCGCTATGCTCGCGAGGTCGCAGCCGGCCTCGCCGCCGCCGACCTGGTGATCGCGCCCACCGAGGCGATGCTCGCCTCCCTCACCGAGCACTACGGCCGGCTCCCCCGCACGCGGGTGATCCTCAACGGCCGCGATCCCAAGCTCTTCAAGCCCACGGCCAAGGAGCCGATCGTCTTCGCCGCCGGCCGCCTCTGGGACGAGGCCAAGAACCTCGAAGCCCTGGAGGCGGTGGCGCCGCGCCTCCCCTGGCCGGTCTTCGTCGCCGGCGAGAACCACCACCCGGACGGCGGCGAGGCACGCCCGCACCACACGCGCCTGCTCGGCCACCTCTCCCAGCGGGCTCTCGCCGCCTGGCTGGGCCGCGCCTCCATCTACTGCCTGCCGGCCCGCTACGAGCCCTTCGGCCTCTCGGCGCTCGAGGCCGCCCTCTCCGGCTGCGCGCTGGTGCTGGGCGACATCCCCAGCCTGCGGGAGATCTGGCGCCACCGGGCGGTCTTCGTGCCTCCCAACGATCCGGAAGCCCTGGAGGAGGCGCTGAAGACGCTGATCGAGAACCCGGACCGCCGCGCCTCGCTCGCGGCCGGGGCCCGCGCCCGGGCGCTCCAGCTCACGCCCGAGCGCATGGTGGGGAGCTATCTCGAGGCGTACGGCGAGGCCCTCGCGGCGGTCTGCCTGGAGGATATGGCGTCCTATCCCGCGCAGGTGGCGGTCTAGCGGCCTCCTCCATGCGGATCGTTTTCTTCGTCCACTCGCTGCTGTCAGACTGGAACCACGGCAACGCGCACTTCCTGCGCGGGGTCGCGACGGAACTCGTTTCGCGCGGCCACGACGTGCTCGTCTTCGAGCCGCGCGACGCCTGGAGCCTCCAGAACCTCCTCGCCGACCATGGCAAGCGGGCCCTCGACGGCTTCCACGCCGCCTATCCCGCCCTATGGAGCGAGCGGTACGACCTCGCGGCGCTCGACCTCGACCGCACCCTGGACGGCGCCGGCCTGGTGATCGTCCACGAGTGGAACGACCATGGCCTGGTCAAGCGCATCGGCGAGCACCGGCGGCGGACCGGCTCCTACCGGCTGCTCTTCCATGACACCCACCACCGGTCCGTGACCGATCCGGACGGCATGGCCGCCTACGACCTCTCGGGCTACGACGGAGTGCTCGCCTTCGGCGGCGTCATCCGCGACCTGTATATACAGCGCGGCTGGGCGGAGCGGGCCTGGACCTGGCACGAGGCCGCCGACACGCGCGTCTTCCACCCCATCGAGAGGGGGCCGAGCGAGGGGGACCTCGTCTGGATCGGTAACTGGGGGGACGAGGAGCGGACGGCCGAGCTGCACGAGTTCCTGATCGGCCCCGTGCGCGATCTGGGACTCACGGCCCGGGTCTACGGCGTGCGCTACCCCGACTCCGGCAAAGAGACCCTCGCCGCCGCCGGCATCGAGTACGCCGGCTGGCTCCCCAACTACGAGGTGCCCCGCGCCTTCGCCCGCTTCCGGGTCACCGTCCACGTGCCGCGCCGCCCCTATGTCGAGGCGCTGCCGGGCATCCCGACCATCCGTGTGTTTGAGGCGCTCGCCTGCGGGATACCGCTGGTGTGCTCGCCGTGGCCGGACGTGGAGAAGCTCTTCACCCCCGGCCGCGACTACCTCATCGCCCGCGACGGCGAGGAGATGGCGCTGCGCCTGCGCGAGGTGCTCGACGAC
>DASWME010000152.1:0-6258 GCA_036399915.1 Thermoanaerobaculia bacterium | reverse complement strand
CTCACCTCCCCGGCCCTCCTCTCCCAGCCGCACACCCACCCTGCCGGGAGAGGAGGGAGAAAACCCGAAGATCCAGCTTTTTCAATCCCCCTCTCTCCCGGCGGGCGGGTGTGCGGATGGGAGAGAGGGGGCAGGGGGAGTGAGGTCCTCGGCGGGCAGGCCGGTCCGATGTGGCGAGATGCGCTCCGCCCGATGCAACTCCGGCTGCCTACATACGTAGACATCGTAGCCGTTCTCCTGTGGGGCCGGCTGTGTCGGCTCCTGCGTCCTGAAAACTCTCAGGGAGGTCCTCATGCTCCGTAGATCCCTTCTCTGCCTCCTGGCGGCGCTCGGTCTCGCCGCCGGGGAGGCGTCCGCCCAGACCAAGCTGCTCCGCTTCCCCGACGTCTACAAGGACAAAGTCGTCTTCACCTACGCCGGCGACCTCTGGCTGGCGCCGTCGGCCGGCGGCATGGCGACGCGGCTGACGGCCCACCCCGGCCTCGAGATGTTCGCCCGGTTCTCGCCGGACGGTAAATGGATCGCCTTCACCGGCCAGTACGACGGCGACGAGCAGGTCTACGTCATCCCCGCAACCGGCGGCGTGCCCAAGCAGCTCACGTACTACACCGCCCGCGGCCCGCTGCCGCCGCGCTGGGGCTACGACAACCAGGTCTACGGCTGGACGCCGGACGGCAAGGCCGTCTTCTTCCGCTCGCTGCGCGACGGCTGGGACCTCACCGACAGCCGCATCTACACCGTGCCGGTGGACGGCGGGCTCGGCGAGCCGCTGCCCATGCCGATGAGCGGCGGCGCCGACCTCTCGCCCGACGGCAAGCGGGTCGTCTACACCCCCTTCGCCCGCGACTTCCGCACCTGGAAACGCTACCAGGGCGGCTGGGCCCAGGACCTGTGGACCTTCGACCTCAAGACCCGGGCCACGAAGAAGATCACCAGCACTCCGCGCACGGAGCGCGACCCGATGTGGATCGGCGACAAGGTCTACTTCAACTCGGACCGCACCGGCACGCTCAACCTCTACGCCTACGATCCGGCGAGCGGCGCGACCACCCAGTTGACGAAGAGCACGCAGTGGGATGTGCGCTGGCCGAGCGCGGACGCGGACGGGCAGATCGTCTATGAGATGGACGGCGAGCTGAACGTCTACGACACCCGCACGGGCGCCTCGCGGCACCTCGCCATCAACGTGCCCAGCGACGCCCTCGACAGCCGGCCCTCGCAGGTCCCGGCCGCCGAGCAGATCGAGGACGCCGCCCTCTCCCCCAAGGGCGAGCGGGCGGTGTTCGTGGCGCGCGGCGACGTGTTCAACGTCCCCATCGAGAAGGGCGTGACGCGCAACCTCACCCGCACCTCGGGCGCGCACGAGAAGTGGGCCCGCTGGTCGCCCGACGGGCGGAAGATCGCCTTCCTCTCGGACCGCACCGGCGAGGAGGAGCTGTACGTGATCGACGCGCTGGGGACGGGCAAGCCCGAGCAGCTCACCAGCGGCGGCAAGGCCATGCGCTACGCTCCCGAATGGTCGCCGGACGGCAAGCGGCTCGCCTTCTCCGACAAGGACCGCCGCCTCTACGTGCTCACCCTCGCCGACAAGAAGCTGGTCGAGGTCGCCCGCGATGCCCGCCGCTTCATCCGGGATTACACCTGGTCCCCGTGCGGCGGTCACCTGGCGTTCACCCTGCAGGACGCCAACAACTTCGGTTCGATCTGGATCTGGAGTGTCGCCGACGGCAAGCTGCGCCGGATCAACGACGAGCAGTTTGGCGAGTACAGCCCCGCGTGGGGTCCCAAGGGCAACTATCTCTTCTACCTCTCTGCCCGCGCTTACGCGCCGCATTTCGACAACATGGACTTCAACTTCGCGCTCGACCGCAACATCGGCATCTTCGCCCTGGCGCTCCGCAAGGACGTGGGCAACCCCTTCCCGCCGGAAGAGGACACGGTGACGGTGGGGGAGAAGAAGGAAGAAAAAAAGGACGGCAAGGACGAGAAGGACGGTGAGGAGGAGAAGGAGAAGAAGAAGGACGCCAGCCCCAAGTACACGCGCATCGACTTCGACGGCCTCGCCGGCCGGGTGGCCCGCGTACCGGTGCCGTTCGACAACTACTATGGCCTGAGCGCGGCCGACGGGCGCCTGCTGTACGTGAAGTTCGCGGCGGGCGGCTTCGGCGAGCCGGTGGCGCGACCGTCGCTGCAGGTCTTCACCTTCAAGGATCGCAAGGCTGCGACCCTCGCCGAGGGGATCGACGGCTACGCCCTGTCGCAGAACGGCGAGAAGGTGCTGGTCGTCCAGGACGGCCAGTACAACGTCTACGACGCCAAGCCCGAAGGCAAGGACGCGAAGAAGACGATCGACAAGGGCGGGCTGGTGGTGGACCGCGTGCCGGCCGAGGAGTGGGCGGAGATCTTCCGCGAGTCCTGGCGGCGGTACCGCGACTTCTTCTACGTGGAGAACATGCATGGCTACGACTGGGGGGCGCTGCGCCGCCAGTACGAGCCGCTGCTCGCCTACGTGGGGCACCGCTCGGACCTCAACTACGTGATCGGCGAGATGATCGCCGAGCTCAACGTCTCGCACGCCTACGTGGCGGGCGGCGACTTCAAGCTGCCGCCGCGGCCGCGGGTGGCCCTGCCCGGTGCCCGCTTCGAGCTCGACGAGAAGGCCGGGCGCTACCGCATCGCCAGGATCCTCGCCGGCCAGAACGAGGAGGACGTCTACCGCTCGCCCCTGACCGAGGTGGGGGTGGACGTCAAGGCGGGCGACTACGTGCTGGCCATCGACGGCGAGGAGCTGGTGGCGAGCGACAACCCGTACCGGCTGCTGCGCCACAAGGCGGACCGGCCCGTGCGCCTGACGGTCAACGCCAAGCCCACCCTCGCGGGCTCCCGCGAGATCACGTTCCGGCCCATCGATTCGGAGACGAACCTGGTCTATCTCGACTGGATCACCAGGAACCGCGAGCGGGTGGCGAAGCTGAGCGGCGGCCGGATCGGTTACATCCACCTCCCCGACATGGGCGAGGAGGGGATGCGGGAGTTCCTCAAGCAGTACTTCGGGCAGGTCCGCAAGGAGGGGCTCATCGTGGACGTGCGCAACAACGGCGGCGGCTTCATCTCGCAGACGCTGCTCGAGCGGCTGGCCCGCCATCCGCTGGCGGTGGACTACGGCCGCACGAGCGAGGATCCCCAGCCGTATCCGGCGGTGGTCTTCTACGGCCCCATGGCCTGCCTGATCAACGAGGGCTCGGGCTCGGACGGCGACATCTTCCCCTACTTCTTCCGCGAGCTGGGCCTGGGCCCGCTGATCGGCACGCGCACCTGGGGCGGCGTCGTGGGCATCTCCGGCCACGGGCCGCTGATCGACGGCGGCCAGATCTTCGTGCCCGAGGCCGGCTCCGTGTCGCTCAAGGGCGAGTGGATCATCGAGGGGCACGGCGTCGATCCCGACATCGTCGTGGAGAACGACGTCGCCTCCGTCCTCGCCGGCCGCGACCCGCAGCTCGAACGGGGCGTCGCCGAGGTCCTCAAGAAGCTCAAGGAGTCGCCGAAGGCATTCCCCAAGCGCCCGGCGGATCCGGTGAAGACGCAGGTGCAGTAGGGCCCCAAAGCCCTGTCTCCGGGCGGGGGATTTCCCCGCCCGGCGGGGCCCGGCGAGGGGAATTTTCCGTCTTCGCACGACTGTTGAAGCCTGCGGTCCCCGGGGAGCCTTGCCAGGAGCGGCCCGGATCGGCTAGTCTTCCGGGTTCTTGAAGCCCCGAGCCCTTCCCTGCGGGGAAGCCACTGAAAGAAGGATCGCGACCGTGAAGAAAGACATCCATCCCACGCTGCACATGGTGACCGTGACCTGCGCGTGCGGCAACACCTTCGAGACCCACTCCACCAAGGACGAGGTGCGCCTGGAGATCTGCAGCGCCTGCCACCCGTTCTTCTCCGGCAAGCAGAAGCTGATCGACACCGCCGGACGCGTCGAGCGCTTCCAGCGCCGGTACGCCGCGGGCGGCCGCCGGGCGTAGGGGCGGCCCTCACCAGGGCGCCCACAGAGGGACGCCCCCAACATGGAAATGACTTCGAAGACGAGCCCTGAAGGCGAGCTGCTGGTCGGCGGCCAGGCGCTGATCGAGGGCGTGATGATGCGCTCCCCGGGCGCCTGGGGCGTCGCCGTGCGCCGGCCGGACGGCTCCCTCTCGCTCCAGCGCGGCAAGGTGGCGAGCCTCGCCAGGCGCTACCCATTCCTCAAGCTGCCGGTGCTGCGCGGCGTGGCCGTGCTGTTCCAGTCGCTGGCGCTCGGCATCCGCGCCCTCAACTTCTCGGCCGAGGAGGCCATGGCCGATCCGGCCAGGGCCGCGCCGGCCGAGGGGACCGCGGGACCCGCGGGGAAGGACAAGGCGTCGAGCGTGGCCATCGCCGGCTCGATGGCGTTCGGCCTCGGCCTGGGCGTGCTGGTCTTCATCTTCCTCCCGCTGTGGCTCACCCACGTCGTGGAGGACTACGTCTTCCGCGGCCAGTTCTCGAGCCTCGCCTTCAACCTGGTGGACGGCGGCCTCAGGGCCCTGTTCTTCCTGGGTTACATCTTCGCCATCTCGCGGATGAAGGACATCCACCGGGTGTTCCAGTACCACGGGGCGGAGCACAAGGTGGTCTTCAACTACGAGAAGGGGCTGCCGCTGGCGGTGGAGAACGCGCGGGTCCAGAGCCGGCTCCACCCGCGGTGCGGCACGAGCTTCCTGCTGTTCGTGCTGCTGGTCTCGATCGTGGTCTTCGCGTTCATCCCCAAGACGGCGCCGTTCCTGGTCAAGTTCGGGGGCCGGCTGCTGCTCCTGCCGGCGATCGCCGGCCTCTCCTACGAGCTGCTGCGCTTCACGGCGAAGCACCGGGCCGCACCGCTCTTCGCGCTGCTGGTGGCCCCCGGCCTGGCGCTCCAGAAGATCACCACGCAGGAGCCCACGGACGACATGCTGGAGGTGGCCATCGCGGCGCTCGAGGAGGCGCTGCGCGAGGACGGGCTGCTGGCGGAGGCGGCCGAGGCCCCGGTTCCCGTTTCCACTCCGGCGTAAGATCTTCCAGCCATGATCGAGAAACTCGCCCAGCTCGAGAGGACCCACGAGGAGCTGACCCAGCGGCTCGCCGACCCGTCGGTGTTCGCGGACCCGAAGGCGTACCGGGAGCTCAACAAAACGCTGTCGGAGATCGATCCGGCCGTCCGGCTCTATCGCGAGTACGTCAAGGTCCGCAGGCAGCGGGAGGAGAACGAGGAGCTGCTCGCGGCGCTGCCCAAGGACGACGAGCTGTACGCCCTGGCGCAGGACGAGAAGGAGCAGCTCGCCACCCGCATGGCGGAGCTGGAGGAGCAGCTCCGGCGCGAGCTGACGCCCAGGGACCCCAACGACGAGCGCAACGTCGTCCTGGAGATCCGCGCCGGCACGGGCGGCGACGAGGCGACGCTCTTTGCCGCCGAGCTGTTCCGCATGTACAGCCGCTACGCCGAGCAGCAGGGCTGGCGGGTGGAGGTGATCGACCTCTCGGAGTCGGAGGTGGGGGGCATCAAGGAGGTCTCGGCCATCGTCGAGGGCCGGGGCGCCTACAGCCGCCTGAAGTACGAGGGCGGCGTGCACCGCGTGCAGCGGGTGCCGGCCACCGAGGCCGCCGGCCGCATCCACACCTCGGCCGTGACCGTGGCGGTGCTGCCCGAGGCCGAGGACGTCGAGGTCGAGGTCGACGAGAAGGACATCCGGGTGGACCGCTTCTGCGCCTCCGGCCCGGGCGGCCAGGGGGTCAACACCACCTACTCGGCCGTGCGCCTCACCCATGTCCCCACGGGCATCGTGGTCTCCTGCCAGGACGAGCGCAGCCAGATCAAGAACAAGGCCAAGGCCCTGCGGGTGCTCAAGGCCCGCCTGCTGGAGATGGAGCGCGAGAAGGCCGAGGCCGCCGTGACCGAGGAGCGCCGCCGCATGGTGGGCTCGGGCGACCGTTCGGAGAAGATCCGCACCTACAACTTCCCCCAGAGCCGCGTGACCGACCACCGCATCGGCCTGTCGATCCACCAGCTCCCGACGGTGCTCGAAGGCCACCTCGATCCGCTGATCGAGCCGCTCGTCGCCCACTTCCAGGCGCAGAAGATGGAAGAGCAGGCCCGGGCGCACTGAGCCCTCACCCCCCTGGCTCCTCTCCCGACTCCCCTCCCTCCCACCCTCACCGGCAGAGGGGAATTGAGGACCGCATTTTGGCCCTGCGAAATATTTTGGCTTGGCCCGCCACTTT
>DASWME010000151.1:0-17838 GCA_036399915.1 Thermoanaerobaculia bacterium | reverse complement strand
GCGCGCGCTGCTCGCGGTCCTGGAAGTTGTGGACGATCGTCTCCCGCACCCGGCTCGCCGGGCCGCCCGAGGTTCGCCACCGCACGCCGGCGACGTCGATCGCGTCTCCGTAGGAATGGTTGCTGAGCGCCGTCGAAGGCTGCCCGTTCACCCGCGAGCAGCGGCAGTAGAGAGAGCCCAGGGTCAGGATGACGTCGAACGGCAGCCCGAAGGTGCGGGCATTGCGCACGAACGCCTCCAGAGCGGTGACCGCGCGCGGCACCATGCGCTGGGTGCGCCCCTCCTTCCGGCGGGTGACCCGCTGGAGGCCCGTGGCGCCATCCCGCCCCACCGCCTCGACGTAGTGGAAGGGGATTCCCGACACCCGGGTGACGCAGCGCAGGTCCGGAAGCGCCGGGCAGGGCTGCGGCGAGGAGCAGCGGTCGGTGGCCGTCCCGGCCGGCTGCGGGCAGGGGCGGCTCTCGGTCTGCGCGTCGGGACCGGCGTCCGCGGGAGCCGCCGCTGGCTCAGGTTCAGGCTCCGCGAGCCCCAGGGTCAGGGAGGGTCCCCTCCACCCGGGCCACCGGCGAGGGCGACGGAAGGGCGGGCGGGGAGGTCTCCGGCCGCCCGGGCGGCCCGGCGGCCTGCGGCCGGACGGCCGGGCAGCCGGTGGGCGGCTGCGGCTCGCCGCCGGACGGCCCACCCGCGGGCGGCGGACCTCGAACGCGAGCTCCTCCTCGAAGTCAGCGTAGGGATCGAAAATCCGGTCTTTCATGACGGTACTCCCCGAGAAGCCGGACGGTCCGGACGACGGTCTCCACGGCCCGGTCGATTTCCGCCGGCGCATGGTTGGCGTGAAGGAGGAACGTGAGCCGCGGGCCCGGCCGGCAGCGCGGCTGCCGCAGCACGGCCCGCACGCCGGCGTCCCAGAGCCGCTGGAACAGCACGGCCGGGTCCACTCCGCGGGGCGGCTCCAGGTTCTGCACCGGCGAGAGCCCGCCCGAGGCGGCGAGCCCGGCCTCGCGCAGCCGCTCGCGGAAGCGCCGCACCCGCTCGGCCAGCCGCGCCCGCAACCGATCGCCCTGCTCCCGGTTGATCGAGAGCGCGGCCGCGGCGGCCCGGATCGCCGCCACCGAGGGCGGGCTCGAGCAGACGCGGGTCTCGCTCTCCCGCTCGAAGGTCGCGATCGCCTCCCGCGCGCCGGTGAGCACCGCCAGCGGCACGCCGAAGCTCTTGGCCAGCGAGGAGAGCGTGAGGAGCCGCGGCGACGAGGTCCCCAGCCAGCTCGGCGAGCCGCCGCCGCCCCGGCCGTACGGGTGCTCCGGCCCCGGCTCGCGGCCGAGCAGGCCCAGGGCCTGCGAGTCGTCCACCAGGAGCCAGCCGCCGCGCTCCTCCGCCAGAGAGAGATAGGAGCCAAGTGGCGCCACCCGGCCGCAGTCGGGACAGAAGCCGTCGGTGACGATGAAGGGAGCCAGAGGAGCCCGGCGGCAGGGCTCCCTCTCCAGCCGCCGCAAGAGCGAGCGCGGGTCCTGGTGGGCGAACGTCGCCACCGGGATTCCCGCCGCGGCAGCGCGCTCGATCCCCCAGCGGCCCACGGGGTAGAGGGCCGCGTCGGCCAGGATCCGCACCGGCGAGCGCCGGAGCTGGCCAAAGAGGTCCCAGAAGAGGTGCAGGGTGGAAACTCCCAGCGTGGCGGCCTCCGAGCCCACCAGGAGGGCCAGGTGAAGGGTCACCGACCGGGACCCCGCCGGCGGCACGAGCGCCGCCGGCGCACCCGCCGTGAGCCTCCGCCAGGGCCTCAGGTCCGCGTGACCATGCGCGAGGCCGAGGTAGAGCGCCGAAGTGAAGTCGGCCACCGGCGATCCCGTTCATCCCACCCTCTGCCGGGCGGCACGCTGCTGGAGCAGCACGGAAGGCGGAGTTGCGTTGATCCGGATGCCGGCCTGCTTGTCCTGGCTGGTAGCGGCCAGGTCGATCCCGGTGACGGCCTGGTAGGCGTGGATGTAGCGCTGGATCTCCGGCCGCCAGTCCCGGGCCCAGTTGCGGGCCTGGTCCTGGTCGTTGACCACGCTCCAGTCGCCGTAGCGGATGGAGAGGAGGATCTGCTCGCCGTGCACGGCCAGGTCGTGGAAGTGGGTCACCGGTGTGTCCGGCCAGCCCAGCAGGCGCTTGAGAGAGTCCACCTGCCCCATCCAGGGCTCGGCGTAGGGCACCATGGCCCGGCCGCCCAGGAACTCCCGCATCTCCGGGCGGGCGAGGAGCCACTGCTGGATGAGCATCTCCACCCGCGCCGTCCACGGCAGGTCGCGGAACTGGTTGTGCGCCCCCTCGGCGAGGAGCAGGTGGACCTCCCGCAGAGAGTTCAGGAGCGGGAACCCGTCGGCGATGATCGTGGTGTTCGCGTCCCTCTCGTAGAAGAGGGCCACCTGGTGGAGGAGGCCGTGGAAGGCTTCCAGGAACTTCGACCGGCGGTCGGCCGGCCGCAGCTTCGGCACCGCCTTGCCGACGAGGCCGAGGCCGTAGTGGTGCTCGTACTCGTAGGCCCGCCGCGCGATGGTGAGACGATGGTCCTCGTCCTGGACGTAACCCCAGAGGAGGTTCGTCAGCGGTCGCAGCGGATGGATCTCGAGGTTGGCGAGGGGCTCACGGTCGGCGGGCCCCCGCTTGTTCTGGAAGCGCAGGGTGACGGCGTTGATGGCCTGGACGAGCATCCCCTCCTCGTGCCAGTAGGACCAGATGAGCTCGATCAGGCAGGGCACGAGCATCCTCTGGGCGATGTTGGCGTCACAGAACGGCCCCTGACTGCCGAGAAATCCCCTGGCGATCCGGTCGATGTAGGGCAGAGTGTCGTTGCCGCCGAGATAGACCCTGAGCTCGTCCGCCAGCCGCCTCAGCACCTCCTCGTCGGACAATCCAGCTCCGAACCGGCTCCTGTCCTCGGCCAGGAGCTCTCCGAGCTCCGGTTGCAGGTCCGGATCGGTATGGAGGTTCCCTATGGCGTCCGGCGTGAGCACTCCGCAGTAGCCGAGGAGGAAGGCTTCCGTCGCCGCGCGGAGCAGCTGGTAGGCGTCGACGCCGTGGAGGAGGTCCGCGCCAGGGAGGTGTCTGCTGACCCGGGGAACTCTCCTCCCCTCTTCCGCGCACAGGACGCGGGTGAGGAACCTGTCGTAGTTGTCGAACGCGATCGCTCGCGTGCCCAGGCGGATCGCCCTCCAGAGCCGCTGATCCAGGGTCGGATCGCTGGCTGAACGCAGGAGGTTCACCGACAGGGGTCCGCTCGGAGCGACCGGGAACGTCCCGTCCGGGTTCGGCCCGCTGACCCGGACGCTGCCATCGGGCTCAGTCCCGCTGACCCGGAACGAGCCATCGGGCTCAGTCCCGCCGACCCGGAAGGAGCCATCGGGCTCGGTCCCGCCGACCCGGAACGAGCCGTCGGGCTCCGGGCCGACGACGCTGACGGGCTGTTTCACCTGGTCGACGTCGAACTCGACTTTCCTGCCGCGGGCCAGCATGTCCTCGAACGATCCCCGCGGCGGAGCGCCGGGAGGCGCCGGAGGGGGCGTCTGTCCCCGGCCCTGGTTGGGTGGATTCTTCTTGCCGTTGGCCATCTTGATCTCCTTTTTGTCGAAGTCGTTCCATTCAGGCGGCTTTCGCCTTGGGCGCCGACGCCGCGGCCCGGACCTCGCCGAGCGCCCGGCGGAGAGCCCAGCGCCTCAGGAGGTCCGCCACGATGGCGCTCTCCTGCTCGGGGGTGAGCTTGCGGTCCTGCTTGGCCTGGCCGAGCACGGCGAAGACGAGGGTAGGGGCCGCCCGGAGCATCAACCTGCCCGAGCGGCGCCAGGCCGGGAAGAGGGCCCGCAGCTTCGCGGGCTGGCGATCGGCGATCGGAAAGACCTGGTGCAGCGCCGCCCCGCGGAGCGCTTTCGGGCGGTGCCCGACGATGAGCCGGATGAACTCCGGCATCGTCCTTTCGAGAGCCGCGATGATCCGCAGGCGCTCGGCGTCCAGGCCTTCGCGGGGATAGAAGGATTCCCAGATCCAGTCCAGGACCCGCCACTGGGGGTCGGGGTAGAGCAGGTCCCCCATGGCGGCCGAGAGCTTGGCCCGGATCCAGGGGAATGGGTGGGGATCGTCCACAGGGATGCGGAAGACGAAGGCCCGCGGCAGGCTCACCACCACCATCAGCCCCTGGGTGGCGGCGACGCCGAGCTTGGCGACGGCCCAGAAGTCGGCGACGATCTCGGAGATCCACCGCTCCCAGAACTGCCAGGCAACCTTCTCGTCCCCCTGGGACTGCCGCTGGCGCGCCTGCAGGGCCAGGCGCAGAGAGTCCACGAGGTCGATCAGCGCCGCCCCCTGGTGGCCCACCTCGTGGACCAGGGAGGAGGCGATGCCGCTGCCCACCATCCGCTCGCGGGGGACGCGGATGATCGCCACCGGGTTCTCGCCGCCGCCGGGCAGCCGGGTGCGGGCGCGCCGGATGGCCGCCCCGTGGCCGCGGTCGAGATAGGTGAGCACCGGCGGGGCGTCGTAGAAGCGGCTGGCGAGCGAGATCGCGTCCTCCGCCGCCGCGTCGAGCCCCGCGAGCCAGACGCCGTTGTCGATCTCGCCGCGCAGGGAGATGGCGTCCGCGAAGATGTCGAACTGAGTCAGCGTGGCGTTGAACTGCAGCTTGAGGAACGCGAAGCGGCGCCCCGCTTCGGGTGGGGTGGCGGCCCGGCCCTCGGGTCCCTGGAGCCAGCGCAGGTAGGCCCGCACCTTCGACCGCAGCGTCCGCCGGCCGTGGATCAGGTAGTGCTCGATCGCCTTCGCCGCTTCCGACGAGACGTTGGCCGCAGCCACCATGGGCATGATCACGGCGAAAGGCCGCACCCGGAAGACCCGTGTGAGCAGCGCGCGCGCCTCCAGGGCCAGTGTCGTGGCGATGAGCGGTGAGAGGGCCATGTCTCAGATCCCCACTAGGATGACCGTGCGTCCGCGGCGGACCCAGCGGCCGCTCCGCCGTTTGCCTCCGTGGCCGCCGCAGGCACACGGACCTGCCGCGGCGGATCCCCGGCCTGCGCCCTGGCGCAGCAGGCCCGGCGCGTGCGTCTGCGCCGCCGCCGCGACCGCGGTCCGGGCGGCCGCCACCGGGTTGGCCGAGGGGGGAGCATCGGCGGCTTGCTGGGCGGCGGCGGACGCCAGGCGGACGAACCGCCGCGCCACCTCGAAGTCCTGGACCTCCGGGTCCATGCTCTCGAAATCCACTTCGAAGAGGTTGCTGGCCATCGAGCCGAGCTTGCCGCCCAGGGCGCCGCCCACCGGTCCGCCGAAGAAGGAGCCGGCGACCTTGCCGGCGATCGGCAGCAGGGTCTTCGCAAGAGGCTTCAGGACCTTGCCCAGAGGCCGGAAGACGGACTTGAACCCCTTCCCCACCTTCTTGAACAGCTTGCCCAGGAACTGGTCCAGCTCCTCCTCGCTCGACAGGGTGAGCAGCTCGCTGGCGAGGTCCAGCTCCTCCTCCTCGCTGAGCGGGCCCTCGCCCGTCCAGCCGGAAACCTCGGATTCGCCGAAGATCTCGGGGTCGAGCTCGTCGGTCTCGAAAGCGTCTTCTGATTCCAGGGTGCGCAACGTGCGATCCAGGTCGTGCATGTGAGTCTCCTTGTCGGAATCGTTGAAAGGGTGCGCATCAGACGCCGAGCAGGATGATCTGCCGTCCGCGGCGGATCCAGCGGCCGCTCTGGCGGCGCCTGCGGGCGCCGGGCCTCGCACCGCCGCCGAGACCGGCCAGCGCCGCTCCACCGCCGCCGCTCAGGAGCCCCGGCGCGTGCTGGCGCGCCGCGGCGACGAGCGCGGTCCGGGCGGCCTTCTGGGGCGAAGCCACGGGAGGGGCCTGGGCAACCTGGTTCGCCGCGTCGCCGGCCAGACGGACGAAGCGCCGGGCCACCTGCAGTTCCTGGTCCTCGGGGCTCATCCCTTCGACCTCCAGCCCGAAGACCTGGCCGGCGGTGCTGCCGATCTGGCTGCCGATGTTGCCGCCCGCGGCACCGCCGAAGTACGTCCCCACGGCCCGTCCGGCCATGGGCAGGGCCTGCTTGGCGGCCTTCTTCAGCAGGCCGGTGAGAGCTTGCCCGGCGGGAGACCGGATGATCTTGCCGGCGGCCTGGCCGGCCCGGCGGAGGAGCTTGCCCAGGAACTGATCCAGCTCCTCCTCACCGGAGACGGCGAGCAGCTCGGCGGCCATCTCGATCTCCTCCTCCTCGTTGAAGGGGCCTTCGCCCTGGCCGCCGAAGTCGCCCTCGAAGTCACCCTCGAAGTCGCCTTCGAAGTCACCCTCGTAGATCTGTCCGAACTCCGGGCCGGCTTCCTCCTCGAAGTCGCCCTCGAAGTTGCCACCGTACGTCTCTTCGCTGTATCCGTTCACTTCGTCCTCCTTTCGATGGGGTCCATCGTGTCTTCTGGCTTCCGCCTCTCGTCGGCGGGCCCGAAGCGCAAGGCATGTGCCAGGAAAAACCCTGGAAAAACAGGGGTTTCGGCGAAGGCAGCTTCGCCGGAAGCGGCGAGCGGGGGGATTTCAGCGAAGCGGGCTTCGCCCGCGGCCCATCGGCCTGCGATGCGGGATCGCGTTGACTCCGGCCTCTCCCGGGGAGTAGGCTCTCAGCGTTCCCGATCCCTTGAGCCGTAACGGGCAGTCTGGACGCAGTTCATCCGCCGCAAGGCGCTTCCGGAGGGAGGCAAAATGAACACTGGACGCTTCGTTGGAGCTGCGATCGCGGTCTGGTTGGTCCGCACCCTGTTGAACGCCGGGTTCTACGGGTATCTCATGCACGGCGAGTACGAGTCCATCTCCGCCCGCTATCCCGGGGCGTTCCGGGAGGTGGTCCCGGCCTTCATCGCGATCGACCTGGTCGTGGCCTTCCTGCTCACCTGGCTGATCATCAAAGCCGCCCCCTGCTTCGGAGGCGGGATCAAGGCCGGCGTGACGATCGCCATCCTGATCGCCATCCTCTGCCCGGTGATTGGCGGTCTCTACTACTTCTTCAGCACGACTTACTACACGATGAACTTCTGGGCCATGGAGACGGTCTTCCAGATCATCTCGCACGCCATCCAGGGCGCCATCGCGGCAGCGATCTACAAGCCGGCTTGAGCCGGTAGCGACCGGCACTGACCGGCTCGCGGGCACCCCGCACCGCCATGCGGGGTGCCCTTCCGGGCCTTGGGTGGTCCCATCCCGATCAACTCGGGAGAGGGGCCTCAGCCGCCGCCGTGTCTATGAGATCATCTCCCCGCGCCAAAACCGCTTTCCCGCTCTCCTGGACTGCCTCCTCCAGTCTTCTGAAGTCGAAAGCAAACCCTGTGTAGGGAAGCAGCCAGGAGCCGTAGTTAAATGTGTAGAGGCCGGGTCTGAGTTCTTCGTTCAGCTCTTCGCGGTTGAAGCCAAACACCTCGACGTGAATGCTGGAGTCGGAAGGGAATCGTACCGCGCCTGTTACGTTTTTAGAGGGATGCGTCATTTTCCATGTAATCATCCTGCCCGCGGCTATGGTATACCTGACGCTGACCTTCACATACAGGTCGTCAATCTGCTTGAATTCGGATAGCGCGAGGGTGTAGCCATGGCCCTTCTCGGCAGGAATCAGCCGTTGATGAGAGTTGTCCTTCATGTCGAAGAATGTTTCCGGCATTGAGATGGAAGGATACCTGGTCTTGAACTCGGGTGACTGGAAGAAGTTCTGAGGGACTCTGATCTGCACCTTGAACTCGTCCAGAGCCAGGATCTCGTCTGCGTCCGCCAGCCACCGCACTTCTTCCTGGATATAGTCGCCAACCTTTTTACAGGTGTAGGATACTACGTCGTCGACAACATAGCCCGTACCATCCTCGGTAGGGACGATCGACAGAACGGCCTGGATGTTCTCTCGATAGGGGCTTCCAATGTAGTTGTGAACTTTGTCGTGGAAAAACTCCAACAGGCTGCCCTTGCGGTCAATGTCGTCCACGCGGAAGAAGGCCTTCAGCGTATCCGTCTGCAGGTCTATCAATTGTGGTTTGCTCAACGTTTTCAAATAGTCGCGCTGGATGATCGTCTCCGCCATACGCGCCTGAAAATATTTCTGCCAGCTACGGAAATCAACGATGATACCGAGGATGCCGATGGATATCAACGCAATACCCATATGTTCCATGAACTTGTACAACAACTCGGAGCTTGAAGCCCCCTCAGGCGCATCCTCCATCACAAGAGCCAACAAGACAAAAATGACCCCAGTCGAAATCGATCCCGCTCCCCAAGCCCAGGCTTTCTTGGTGGCAGACTCTTTGTCCTCTCTCGCTCCGTTCTCTCTTATCCCGTTCTCTCTCACCCCTGCCGCTACCGATCCCGCTCCCAAGGTCGATGCCTTCTTGGCGGCAGATTCTTTGTTCCTTCTCAAGCTCATCCTGCACCTCCTGCTTCGTTGGGTTCATGGTCATATGTGTGTCTTTCTCTCCCTTGGCCGCTCGTTGGCCCTTCTACCAAGTATGACTTGAACCAACCAACTATTTCTAAAGGTCCAGCAATCATCGATCGCGCTTGGCGTAGTTGGATTCTGAAAGATTACTATATTGGCAACAGTATTGTTGCCAAATCTGATAAGAGCACTGCTCGGGGGCGAGCGAATGGGCGTCAGGGTGTCCTGATTTCCGGCACCCTGCTCAAATCCACGACCGGCGTCCCCCGCATCAGCGCCCAGTAGAGGACGAACGCCACGCCGAACCCCACGAACCAGGCGTAGTCGTAGAGGACGCGCAGGCCGGGCACCACCAGGCCGATCAGCGCCGCGGCCACGCCCGCGACGAGCGAGACCAGCGCCTTCCAGTTCCAACGGCCGTAGATGCCGTCCGAGGCGTAGAGGTCCGCGAGCGACAGGCGGGCTTTCCGGATCAGCCAGTAGTCGGCGATGAAGATCCCCGCGATGGGTCCCAGGAAGCTCGAGTAGCCGACCAGCCAGCCGAAGATATAGGTGCCGTAGTCGGACAGCAGCCGCCAGGGCATGATGACGATCCCGAGGATGCCCGTGAGCACGCCGCCGATGGCGAAGGTGATGCGCGACGGCCAGAGGTTGGCGAAGTCGTTGGCCGGCCCCACCACGTTGGCGGCGACATTGGTGGTGATCGTCGCGACCAGCAGCGCGAAGAGCGAGATCAGGATGACCAGAGGATTGCCCAACCGCGAGAGGAGGACCACCGGGTCCCAGATCACCTCGCCGAAGATGAGCACCGAGGCCGAGGTCACCGCCACGCCGACGAAGGAGAAGAGAGTCATCGTCGTCGGCAGACCATAGGCCTGCCCATGGATCTGGGCTTTCTGGTCCCTGGCGAAACGCGACAGGTCGGGGATGTTCAGGGCGAGCGTCGCCCAGAAGCCGACCATGCCGGTGAGCGATGGGACGAAGAAGGAGAGAAACTTGCCGGTCGTCCGGAACCTGCTCGGCTGCGACAGGATCGGTCCCAGCCCGCCAGCCCGCAAGGCGGCCCAGGCGAGGAGGGCGAAGCCGGCGACGATCAGGAACGGCGCGGCCCACGCCTCCAGCCGCTTGATGGCGTTGCTGCCCCGCACGACGATGTACATGTTCCACAGCCAGAAGGCGAAGAACGCCATCCCGACCCCGCCCGGCACCCGCTCCCAGGCCGGAAACGCGGTCCGCAGCATGGTATGGATCGCTTGGCCGCCGATCCAGGTCTGAATGCCGAACCAGCCGCAGGCGACCAGCCCGCGGAGGATGGCCGGCACGTTGGCGCCGCGGGTCCCGAAGGAGGCGCGAGCGAGCACCGGGAAGGGAATGCCGAAGCGGGTCCCGGGATGGGCGATGAGCACCATGGGGACGAGCACGATGAGGTTGCCCAGGAGGATGGTGAGCATCGCCTGCCACCAGCTCATCCCGCCCTGGATCAGACCGGCCGCCAGCATGTAGGTGGGGATGCAGACCGAGAGGCCGATCCACAGCGAAGCCATGTTGTAGGTGGTCCACGTCCGCTGCTCGACGCGGGTGGGAGCCAGGTCCGCGTTCCACAGGCGGGGATCGGAGGACGGCTCCCGCAACTCGTACAGCTCGCCGCGGACGCGGCGCATCGCCTGGACGCGGCCTCCTGGGCTGGAGGCGGAGGGCAGGTTCGCAGCCAATCTGGTGAGCCCCGGCGCGGTTCCCCTCAGCGTGCGCTCTTCTTCCGGACCGGCCGCCGCTCCAGCTCCGCGGCCGCTCTCTCCCCTTTCGCCCGCTCCTCGAGGAGCTCCCGCACGTCGCGGCGAAACTGCTCCAGCATCTCCTCCATGTCCTCGCGCCGGAGGGGAACGGCCGGCTCGGGCTCCGCCTTCGGCAGAGGCCCGAGCACCTTGCCGGGACGGATCGGCCCCAGGATCTTGTCGATCCGCAACCGGGCGGGGCTGGGAGCCGTCGCCTCGGGATAGGCGATCTCGAAGAACTCCCGCACCTCGAGGCCGAGCGCCCGCACCACGGCCAGGAGGAACTCGACCTTGGGCTCGCCCTCGCCCTTGAAGTACCTCACCAGGCTGGCGAGGGGGACCTTGGCGCGGCGCGCCAGCGCGGCGTTGTTGAACCCCAGCGTGCGCGCCAGCACGCGGATCAGCTCGATCAGGTGCCGGGTCTCTTCCTGGATGGGGCCTTCATCCTCTTCCTCGGCTTTCATGTCAAAGAATATAATCTTTGTCTCGACCTGGAATCAAGCGACCGCGAGTGAGTCGATTTACTCAATTCGCCCGGGACGCGATAGCAGAGCGGCGCTAGTTTCTCAGCACCGGCGATTCAGAACGTGTAGCTCAACCGAGTGTAGACGAACCTCCCGTTCATCCCGAACGGCGAGTGGCTCGGGTAGGTGAAGATGCCCAGGTTCGAGTTCGCGGGCAGGTTGCGGTCGGGGAAGGTGTCGAAGAGGTTCTGGGCCCCGACGGCCAGGGTGAACTGCGCGAAGCGGTAACCGAGCTCGAGGTCGGTCACCCATTCGGCCCCGAAGGTCTGCGGCACCACGAAGCGGTCGACCAGGCAGTACTCGCCGTAGCGGCTCCCCCGCAGGTTGGCGAACGCCTTGTCGCGGCTCCAGTCGGCGCTCAGCCGCAGGTTGTTCTCGGGCTGGCCGCACTCGACCCGGCGCCGCTCGGTGGCGTCGAACAGCACCTCCTCGAGGCCGGCGAGCTGGGGCGGCGTCGTCACCGCGCCGACGATCTCGTTCTCCGTCGAGTTGTAGCCCGCCCCGAGCCGGAAGGTGCCGGCGCCCGCGGACCGCAGCGTGTAGGCCGCGCTCAGGTCGTAGCCCTCGGTCTTGGTGTCGATGGCGTTGGTGAAGAAGCGCGCGCCGGTGACGTTGAACGGGGCGAGGAGCGCCGCCACGCGCGGACCGGTGAAGTTGCCCGAGAGCACGATCCGGTCCTCGATGTCGATGCGGTAGAAGTCGGCCCCGATCTCGAACGCGGACGTGGGGCTCCAGACGATGCCGGCGCTGCGGTGCTCCGACTGCTCGGGCTTCAAGTCGCGGGCGCCGAGCGCGCGGGCGACCGGGCTGCCCACCGGGAAGGTGCCCACCTCGAAAGGCTGCAGCACGCCGCCGACGGCGAGGAAGTTCGTGCTCACCGTCGAGAAGAAGATCTGGCCGAGCGACGGCGCCCGGAAGCCGGTGCTGACGGCGCCGCGCAGCACGAGCGACTCGACCGGCTGGAAGCGGGCGGTCACCTTGTAGTCGCTGGTGCTCCCGAAGTCGTCGTAGTCCTCGAAGCGCCCGGCGAGGCCGAGCCGCAGCTTCGCGAGCACGTCTCCCTCGAGGTCGACGTAGACGGCGTAGCTGTTGCGCGACGCGTCCACCTCGTTGGACGGCCGGAAGCCGGGGAAGACCTGCGCCCCCGGCGCCGCCCGGCCGCCGAACTGGTTGGGGAAGCCGCCGTCGATGTAGGAGGCGGGCTCGCCGGCGGTGATCTGGTAGCCCTCGCGCCGGAACTCGAGGCCGAGTGCGACGTTGAGCGGCCCGGCCAGCCCCACGTCCACCCCGCGGCTCAGGTCCAGGTTGGCCACCCATTGGTCGAGCCCCAGCGCGCCGGCGTCGAAGCTCGTCTGGTTGGGCGGGATGTTGGGGCCGAGCGAGACGTTGAGGCTGTCGGAGACGTTGAACTGGAACTCGTTGTCGCCGTACTCGGCGCTCAGGTCCCAGAACCAGCCGCTGCGCTCGCCGCGCACGCCGGTCGCCAGCGAGACGTCCGTCACCTCGGGCTCGATGAGCGGCAGGAAGCCGTCGGGGTAGATCGAGGGCCAGTTGCGGTCCTCGAGCGCGCGGCGGAAGAAGCCGCCGTGCGAGCCCTCGCGCCGGCTGGCACCGCCGAAAGCGTAGAAGGCGGCGCTCTCGCTGCTGCGCAAGGGCACCAGGGCGTTGAAGAAGCCCATCATGTCCTTGGCCTCGGAGTCACCCCAGTGGTGGTTGGGCTGCTTCACCGGGTTGACCGACCCCTGGGGGCGCGGGTCCGGGCCGGCGCGGTTGGTCTCGTTGCGGTCGCGGTACTCGGCGGTGGCGAAGAGCCAGCCGCGGCCCAGGGCCCAGCCATGGTTGACGCTGGTGTCGATCAGCGCGCCGTCGGAGTGGGTGGTGGCGCCGGTCTTCAGCGCGAGCTCGGTGTCGGACGCGCCCGACTTGAGAACGATGTTGATGACGCCGGCGATGGCGTCCGAGCCGTACTGCGCGGCGGCGCCGTCGCGCAGGATCTCGATGCTCTCGATGGCCGAGGCCGGGATGGCGTTGAGGTCGACGCCCGTCGAGCCGCGGCCGATGCTGCCGTTGACGTGCACCAGGGCGCTGGTGTGCCGCCGCTTGCCGTTGAGCAGCACCAGCACCTGGTCCGAGCCCAGGCCGCGCAGGGTGGCCGGCCGCACCGTGTCGGTGCCGTCGGTGATCGTCGGGCGCGGGAAGTTGAACGAGGGCGCCAGCGCCTGGATGATCTGCATGGTCTCGCTCGCCCCCGCCTGCTCGATCTCGGCAGAGGTGAAGACGTCGACCGGCACCGCCTCCTCGGCCTCCGCGCCGATGGCGCGCGAGCCCACGGTGATGGTCTCGAAGAAGGCGGGCTCCAGCGTCAGGTCCTGGGTGACGGCGCCCGGCGCGAGCGTCACCTGGACACTGCTCACCTTGAGGTCCGCGAAGCTGGCCTGCACCTCGACCGTCCGGCCCTGCGCGCCGGCGGGGACGGTCAAGGAGTAGCGCCCCTGCGCGTCCGTCGTGGCCTCGAGACCGAGCTCCGGGATCAACACCGTCGCCCCCGGCAGCGGCTGCCCGTCGGCGGCGCTCACCACCTGGCCGCTGATCACCGTCCCTTCCTGGCCCACGGCCGGAGAGACCGCCAGCAACAGCAACACCGCGCTCAACGCCAGAACCGACTCACGAAGCCTCATGGGATCGCCCCTTTCTCAAGGACCCGTTGCCCCGCGCGCGACCTGTTTTCAAGGTGGATCGAACAGCGAAATCTTAGCACGCTCGAACCTGAGAGGCCGGGCTCGGCGATGGCGCTCTCAGACCTGGGAGGCGATCAGCGGCCGCTCACGAGCTCCTTGGCCCGGCGAGCCTCGGGGCGCTCGCACGACGGGCCGCAGAGGGCGAGCAGCTCCTCGTAGAAGCCGCGGGCGCGGGCCTTCTCGCCCGCCAGCTCGGCTGCGCGGGCGGCGCCGGCGAGGCTGTTGTAACGCTTCGGCGCGCCGGCGAGCGAAGCCTCGTAGGCCGCGAGGGCATCCCGCGGCTTTCCCAGCGCGAGAAGGAGGTCGCCGAGCTGCTCGCGGGCCGGCAGGACCGCCCCGGGGGTGACCGGGTGCTTGCCGACCGCCTCCTCCTTCTCCGCCGCGGCGGTGAGGAGCTTCACCGCCTCCTCCTGGCGGTCCTCGGCGAACGCCACCCAGCCGGCGGCGGCGAGGCGCATCGCCTCGACGTTCCCCGCCCAGTCGTAGGGGCCCGCGGGCGGCTCCTTGGCCAGGGCGGCCTGGAGCGCCTGCAGCTCGGCCAACCCCTTCCGCGCGCGCTCCAGGTCGCCGAGTCGGGCGGCCCCCAGGGCGTTGGCGAAATACGTGACCCCCCGCGCGTAGAGGAAACGCTCCCAGGGGAGCTCGACCGCGGGCATCGCGAGCGCCACGGCCGCGCGCCAGTCCCGACGCTCCAGCGCGTAGCGCGCCGGCACGGCTACCAGGGCATAGCCGGCGGCGAAGTTCGGGTCGTCGAACCGGGACGCCTTCGCCACCTCCTCGACCACTTCCCGGGCCTTGCGGTCGTCACCGAGCTGGAGATAGGCGTACTCCAGGTAGTCGAGCGCGTGGAGGTCGTCGAAGGCGGCCGCGCCGGGGTGGGTACGGGCCACCTGCTTCTTCGCCGCCGCGGCGGATGCGAGGTTGGAAGCGATCGACTCCTGCCACAGGCCGAGCCGGGTGAAGATGTGGGACGGCATGTGGAGGGCGTGCGGCGAGGAGGGCGCGACCTTGGCGTAGGCCCGGGCCGCCGGCAGGGCCAGGGAGGCGAGCTCCGGGTAATCGAACGCATGGATGATGTAGTGGAGGATCCCCGGGTGGTCCGGATGCTTGGGCAGGAGGCGGTTCGCGATCTCCGCTGCCTTTTTCTGGTTGGCGTACGTCGCGTCGGTGGGCGGCGCCGTGCCGAGGAGGGCCAGAGCGTGGAAGATGGCCGCCTCGTCGTCGTCGGGGAAGGCCGCGGCGAGCTTCTCCAAGGCCGCCTTGAAGGCGAGAGCCCGCGTGCGGTGGTCGAGCTTGTCGGAATCCCGATAGAAGGCGCCGATGGCCGCGATATAGCCCTGCTCCCGCTCGCTGCGAGCCCCCAGCCGGGCCGCTTCCTCGGCGGCGGCACGCCCCGCGGCGAGCTCCGCCGGCGTGGGCGGCGCCCAGATCGGATGGTAGAACGTCATGGCCACGCCCCAGCGGGCCATGGCGCACGCCGGGTCCTGCTCGGCCACCGCGGCGAATGCCTGGCGGGCCGCCTCGTAGCCGAAGGAGTGAAGGAGAGCCACGGCGCGGTCGAAGGCGGGCTGGACCTCAGGCTTGCAGGTGACGGAGAAGTGGACGCGGCCCAGGACCTCCGCCTCGGGGTGGTGGTGCTGGTGGTCCTCCTGAGCGGCGGCGGGCAGAATGGCCAGCCAGCCGGTGATGGCCAGAACGATGAGCGAGTGCTGTCTCATGGGATGCCTCCTCGATAGCAACGGTTCTCCCCGGAGCGGGGGGGACCGCTCCTCTCCAAGCCCGATCAGTGCGCGGCGTCGGCGTGGTAGCTGCGCATAGCTCCCATGATCCTCTCTGGAGAGGGGTGGTGACAAGCTCTGACCTCGAACCGCGAGGCGGGCCGGGTTCAGGACCGCCTGGTCTCCAGGAGGCCGGGGGGCGACGCTTACTCCGGCCGCAACTTCCGGAACCTCGTCGGCCGCCGGCCGTCGGTGTAGCGGGAGATGACGATCTTGTTCTCCTCTCGGAGGCGGTCCCAGGCGCGGTGGAGCGTACCCCGGGTCGGCTCGTAGCCGAGGAGGCGGACGACGTCCGCCTTGTCGAAGTCGTCCGGGAGGTGGGGAAACGTGGCCAGGATCTGATACAGGACGTCGCCGCGTCGGCTCACGGGAGTCTCGTTTTGCGTCTCAGCGGCGGACGCTAGCGTCTCATCAGGGTCTGGGGCCGCATTTTGCGTCTCAGCGGACGCTGGCGCCTCGCTCCGGGCGTCCGGACGGTCCGCCGCCGCAGGGGCGAGCCGGAGCGTCTCGAGAGCCCGGAGCCTGGCCTGATAGGCGGCCCGGATCAGCTCGAGATCGACGAGATATTGCTCTTCGATGGCGCGCTTGCGGCGCTCGTACTCCACCTGGTTCATGAAACCTCCCTGCGTTTGCAGATGCCGGCCGGGAGCGTAGCGCCGCTGCCGGGCCCGGGCAAGGGGGTCGTGCGCACCAGGGAAGCGTCCGCGGACGCTTCCCGCGCTCCCGCCCGGGACTTGCGGCCCGCAACGGACGCTCCGCCCCAGGGGTCGGACGCTTCGCCCCTTCGGGCGGGCGGTTCGACCCAGCCCGACGGGCGTCCGCCCCATGGGCCGGACGCTTCGCCCTGGTCTGGCTACCGCCCGTTCTATGGGTCGGACGCTCCGACCTTTCCCACGCAGCGTCCGCCCCTCGGGGCAAGGCCCTCGCCCTTCGGGGCAAACCGTCCGCCCCTTCGCACGTAGCGTCCGCCCCCTGGGGCAGAAGCCCGCCGCATCAGGTCGAGGCGTCCGACCCGCCCTGGTGGAAGGGGCCAGGGCAGGGCGAACCGTCCGTTGCGGATTAGTGACGGCTGCAGGACCGGGGCCGCCCCTCTGCCCTCCGGCACATGGCTTATACTGCCGGCTGACCGTCCCTGCGCTCTCGTGCAAGGAGGCTCATGGTGTTTACTCCAAAGCATTGTTTCCCGAGCCTGCTGGTCTTGCTCCTCTGGACCTTCCCGGTTGCGGGACAGCCTGGGCCGTTGGCCGCCAGCAGCGAGGCCTCCCGCCCTGTCCTCCTGGACGACTGGATCGCTGGCGCCGAGTCCGGCGAAGACCGCCTTCCAAGGTCCGCGCCTGGACAGAAGGCCGGTGAAGCGGACGATGCTCGTGCCAAGGCCGCGGCTCCCGAAGGCTTCTCGACCGCCGGCCTGTACGTTCCCGATCTGGCCAAGTTCTGCAAACGGCGGTTTGGCAACGGCGCCACGGTGACGGCTCGCGGGATGCACCTGTTCAACCTCTCCTGCAGATTGCCGTCGGGAAAGCTGCGTCCCGTCGATGCCGAGAAGGCGTGTGATCAACAGTTCGGGAAGGCCTCCGCCGCCATGGCCGTGGGGCTCGACCTCGCGGGTTGGCGGTGCGTAAAGTGGCCCCAGACGGACCGCCACGTGGTGCCGTTCCTGATCGTTCCCATGGATCTGGCGCTCGATCCGGCGGTGGTGGAGCAGGCCCTCGCCAACGTGGCGCGCGTCATACGGACCACCCAGGCCTGGTACCTGGAGCAGATGGGGGACGTCACCTTCAAGGCTCTGCAGCCGCTGATCCATGTCTCGCGGAAATCCGCCGAAGACTGGCGGCGGCTCTCCTGCCGCACGGCGGGTCTGCCGCGGCCCGCGTTCTGCCCACCGGATCTCGGACCTGAGGAGAGATATGTCCTGCTGTATGAAGCCATCAACGAGGTGTCGCCGCGATTCCAGCGGGTGCAAGCGGACATCGCCGTGCCTCTGTTCACCTTCTCCGGCCTGGCCGACCATGACTTCTTCCTGGGCGCCGCAGCGCTCGGCGGCCCCCGGGGCGTGAGCTACAACGTCCAGGCCCCCAACGTCGCCGCCTGTCCGGCAGCGGAGCCCTACTGCGGCACCTATGCCTTCGGCCACGAGACCGGGCACAACTTCGGCCTGCCCCACACCTGCGACCGCGGCATCAGCGACTGCCAACGCTCGATCATGTGGACCGCGAGCCCGCCGACCGCCATCCTCTTCGACGTGGAAAAAGACGACCTGCGCCGCTCGTCGTTCTTCCAGCCTTAGCCGGAGGGGACCAGCGGGGTCCACTTCGATCCGCCGGAGGTCAGAGTGCACAGGCCGGCCCTTCGGGGCTGACGGAGGTTGGTGGCGGCCGTTCCCGGGGTTGACACCCCGGGCTGTTCACATCCTGCCCTTTCAGGGCGGGATGGACCAGCGAAGGGCAGGCTCCGGGCGCGGCTCAGGTCCTCTTCGGAGAGCCTGGAGTCGCTCCTCGGCTTGCTCCCCGTGTGGCCACCTTTTTCGGAGACTTCTCTGCTGCAGGTCCGCCGCGCCGCAGCCCTCTTTTGGCGCGCGCTTCTCGGCAGGAGGAGGCCGCTTCGACCTCCTCCTG